>CAZNKO010000001.1:0-29889 GCA_964573855.1 uncultured Gammaproteobacteria bacterium
TTCCGGTGTCCAAAAGATAAATGATACGCCCGCCGTCCACAGAATTGCGCGCCAACCTGTCCGCGTGCCAAGCCAAAATTCCGTTGGCCTCGCCTCGCTCTACTTTGTCCAACATCTCGTTAAAAAGAGGGCGGCCCGGAATTTTGGCACTTTGTTTTTCAATCAAGACATCAACGACATTGAGATTTTCTTGTTTCGCAAAGGCGCGCAATTCTGCGATCTGGTCTTCAATCGAGCGCACCTGTTTATCCTCCACATCGGTGGACTTGCGGGCATATAGGAAAAATTTATGTTGTTCGTTCATATTTTTATTTGGCAAAGCAAATACTTAAAATCGCAAGGGATTTCGAACCTGCGCTTGGCGAGCCGCACTGTGCGCGGCGAGCCAGTGTTTCCGTACCTTTCCGCGCTTCGCGCGGCCGAATCGGTCGGGAAAATTCCTGAAAGTTTGATATTGGTGCGTTTGTTTGACGAAAAGCTTGTTTCTTGATCAGATGACCCTCGGCTCTTTCTCTCTTTGACCATGGATCCCCACAAGGAGGTGCTCTTTGGCAAACGAAACGAAACCGCTCCTCATCACTGGGGAACGGCTGCTGCTCGCGCTCGACATCCTGCTCGCCTGGGTCGACATAGACGACGAAAAGGAAGTAGCCGATGAGCGGTTCTCGCTCTCGAAAATCCACTCGGTCTTCCAACGGCTTGGGTTGTCCGATCCGGAAGCGGATCTCGAAGGAGACTCGTGGCTCTCCACCTGGCTGCACGTCTATGACGAAGAGCTCTGGCATCTGCACCGTTTCCTCGATCACCCGACCCACCACGAGATGCTCGCGACGGTGTCCTTCGACCTGGAGGCCGTCTTTGATCTCATCGGCGGAAACGTGACCTCGGAAGATCTGGCGGTATTCCAGCGCTTCCTCTGCGGGGTCGCGGTCGGTGAACTCACCGAGGCCGACTTCCGGCCGTAAGAAGGAAGTCTCGCCCCCGTTCTTCAGAGAGCCCCCTCGGGCTCTTTTTTCTTTCTCCTCATCATCAACAAATTAAAACAAAGAACCCACCTTGAAACCCTCGCCCGATTTCGCTACCATGACCCCACGAAGGTATGGAACGAAGGGTGAAGATCGATTTCCTGCGTGACAAATACGACCTGGACGCGTCAAGACATGTCCGGTTTGTTTTTTTTGGCCGAATCGTCCTCTTCGGTCTCCTCTTTATCGCGACCGCGGCGGCCGCGTTCACTTTCCGGACCGCCCAAAATGCCGGGGAGCAAAACGGGCTTCCGGGCTTTTCCCTCTTTTCTTCCATCCGCTCGCTCGTGCAGGCCGGGGACCGGGAACTCAAGGGGGAGCGCAACGATCGCATCAATTTCCTTCTCTTGGGGATCGGGGGGGCGGGCCATGAAGGTCCACAGCTGACAGACACGATGCTCCTCGCAAGCTACAAGCCGTCCACCTCTGAAATCGGCCTGCTCTCCATTCCGCGCGACCTTTCGGTTCCGATGCCGGGCTACGGCTGGCGGAAGATCAATCATGCCAATGCCTTCGGCGAAACGAAGGAACCCGGAAGCGGGCCTGCCTTTACGGGCCGCGTGCTTGAAGACATTCTCGACCAACCTGTCCATTATTATGTCCGGGTGGATTTCGACGGGTTTGCTAAACTCATTGATGATCTCGGGGGGATTGATGTCTCTGTCGATCGAGCCTTCACGGATAGCCGATACCCCGTGGAGGGATTGGAGAATGCCACGTGCGAGGCCGGAGTGACGAGTGATGGAGTGATTGGTGATGAGGAGACGGGTGATGATATCCTCGCGGCGCTTGTCCCCTCTCCGGATCCGTACGATTGCCGCTTCGAGCACCTTTCCTTTGCGCAGGGGTGGACCCGGATGGACGGCGAGACCGCGCTCAAATTCGTCCGCTCGCGCCACGGCACAAACGGCGAGGCGTCGGACTTCGCGCGCAGTCGTCGTCAGCAGAAGATTCTCCTCGCCGTGAAAGATAAACTGCTTTCCGCCTCAACCCTTCTCAACCCCGGCCGCATCAACGAGGCGCTCGAAACGCTGAAAACGAATATCGCAACGAATCTGACCGCTTGGGAAGTCCTCCGCCTTGCCCAAGAGTTTAAACGAATCGACTCAAATCGCGTCACGACAAAAGTTCTTGATGCTTCTCCCGACTCTCCTCTCTACGCGACGTCGCTGAATGGCGCCTACGTGCTCCTCCCGAAGAAGGACGACTGGGGGCCGCTCCAAAGGCTGACCGCGAGCCTGTTTACTTCAAGCTCGGGAGACGAACGCCGCGCGGCTCCCTCCGGTCCCCCGCCCGCACGGATCGAAGTCCAAAACGGCACCGCGATCACGGGACTCGCCGCACGCATGGGCCTCCTCCTTGAAAATAACGGTTACGCGGTTTCCGCGATCGGGAATGCTGTCGAACGCGATTACACTCACACGCTCATCTATGACTTCACGGACGGAGCGCGAGCAGAAGATCTGAAAGAACTCCGCAAGCGCTTGCAGGCGGATGTCATCCTTTCGGCTTCAGGTTGGCTCGTGAGCGGGAACCTGGTGCCCCAAAATATTTCGCTTAGCCACGAGGATTACGCCGCGCTCGCCACGACCAAACAGATTGATTTTTTGGTGATTTTAGGAGAGAATGCCGCGAACGTGTTGACCCCTTGATGTTATGAAATTCGAAATACGAAATTCGAAATTCGAAAAAATTCTAAATCAAAAATCCGAAATTTAAAATTTGGAATTTTGTATTTCTTCGGATTTTCTCCATTTCGGATTTCGAATTTTTCTATGCTCTCCCGCCCCTCCCTCCCCACCGTTGCGATCATCGGGCGCGCGAACGTCGGCAAATCGACGTTGTTTAATCGTTGCCTCGAAAGCGCGAAGGCGCTCGTGTCGGATATTGCGGGGACCACGCGCGACCGGAAGGAGGGCGAATGTCTCTGGCGCGGACGGGTGATCCGGATGGTGGACACGGGCGGACTCGACATCGTACATGCGGACGATGTGGAAAGGCAGGTGATACGCCAGGCGGAGCTTGCGATGGAGCAGGCGGACATCATTTTGTTCGTCGTGGATCTTTCCATGAATCCTCTCCTCCAAGATCAGGACCTGGCGAAAAGACTCGCCCGCGCCGACAAGCCCGTGATCGTCGTCGGCAACAAGGCGGAAAAACTTTCCGAGAGGATGAGCGCCTCCGAACGCGAATGGCGCCTCGCGGGACTTCCCGCCCCGCTCCCGATCTCGGCCGCCCGCGGCACAGGCGTCGGCGACTTGCTCGACAGGGTCTACGAGGAATTGAAGCGTTTGAAAAAATCACCCGTGGATGTCACCGAGGTCAAAGCTTGTCGTGTGTCCGTCATCGGGCGTCCGAATGTCGGCAAGTCATCCCTCTTGAACGCGATTCTCGGGGAAGAGCGCTTCATCACGAGTCCGGTCGCGCACACCACACGGGAACCGAACGACGTGCTGGTCGAAGCCGGGGATAAGTCGTATGTCTTGATTGACACCGCCGGGCTCCGGAAAGTTGGGAGAGCGCGGAAGGCGGGAGGACTTGAGGAGGCAGGGATGGAACGCACGCAGCGTGCCCTCTCTCACACGGATATTGTCCTGTTCGTTCTTGATGTCACCGAACCGCTCTCGGCGCAAGATCGGGCGCTCGCGGGTATGCTCGACGCTGCGAAGGTTGGAATCATCGTGGTCGCGAACAAATGGGATTTGGTCCCGAACAAAACTCCCAGTTCCACAAACGAATTTGCCAAATACATCGCCGGCGCCATCCCCTTCCTCCAGTGGGCGCCGATCGTGTTCGTCTCCGCTCTCACCAAACAACGGATCCCGGATATTTTTTCCCTGGTGGATGAAATTCAACGCCGACGGTTCACAGAAATCCCGGAGAGTGAGCTCGAAAAATTCTGGCGTCAGGCGGTTCGCACCCATCTCCCCTCCCGCGGCAAGGGTCCGCTCCCGCCAAAAGTGCTCGGGATGAAACAGATCGATGTGGCTCCGCCGCGATTTCAACTCTTCATCAAAGCGAAGCGCCTCGACGTGCTTCACGCGAGCTACCTGCGCTATTTGGAAAACCGGCTGCGCGAGAGGTTTGACTTGAAAGGCACGCCAGTCATAATAACGGTAAAGGGGGTTACGTCGGTATAGGTTCGCAGGGAATGAAGGGTCGTAGGTTCGTAGAGCCGCGGCCCTGCGAACCTGCGACCCTGCGAACCTTCTCCGCCTATGAAATTAATCGTCGGTCTCGGCAATCCTGGCCCTGAATACGCCGGCACACGGCATAATGTCGGATTTTTGACCGTGGATCGGATTGCGGAGACCCAAGGGGCGCGTTGGAAAATGGAAAAGATGTGGTCCTCCGAATGCGCGACCACCCAGCCCGGCAACGGCACGGTCGTGCTCCTGTGCAAGCCCCAAACCTTTATGAATCGGAGCGGGGAGGCCGTCCGCGAGCTTCTCAAAGCAAAAAAACTCGCGCCGCACCAACTTCTCTTGATTTACGACGACGCGGATCTTCCCTTCGGAAAAATCGTCTACCGTCCTGACGGGTCCTCCGCTGGACACAACGGCGTGCAGTCTATTCTCGACCAGTTCCCGGAGGCTGCCGTGCCGCGCGTCCGGATCGGCATCGGCCGGCCGGAAAATCCGAACGTCCCGCTCGAGGACTGGGTGCTACAGCGCTGGAGCGCGGAAGAAGCCGTGCGGCTTCCGGAACTCGTGGATGAAGCGGTCAAGGTTGTTTTGACAAAAATTTGAATGTCCATCCTTTCTACCCTCTACCCTCTACCTTCTACTTTCTACCTATGCCTTCCGATCTCCCCTATTGGCTCGGGCTCGTGCGCTTCCGTCCATTCGGCGCGATCCGCCTCGCAAAACTCCATGATGCCTTCCCGTCCATGCGGGAGGCGTTTTTCGCTTCTGCGGATGAGCTCATCCGGGCCGGCATTCCCAAAGACGCCTCGGAATTGTTCATCGCGTCTCGAAGCGGAATCCATCCGGAAGAAGAGCTGGCGAGTCTTACGCGTGCGGAGGTCAAAGTCGTGACGATTCTCAACCCGTCCTATCCATCGCGCCTCAAAACCATCCATGACCCGCCCGCCGTCTTGTTTCTCCGCGGTGAATTTCCGGATCATTCCCGGCCGCATATCGCCGTGGTCGGCAGCCGCAAAGCGACGCCGTACGGCGCCTTCGCGACCCGGACTCTGGTCGAGCCGCTTGCAGCCTCCGGCGCCGTGATCGTCAGCGGCCTTGCGTACGGCATTGACGCCTTAGCCCACGCCGCTTGCCTCGAGGCTGGTGGCACCACGCTGGCGGTCTTGGCAGGCGGGCTCGATTATATTTATCCCTCCCAAAATCGCGCCCTGGCCGAAAAGATTTTGAAAAGCGGCGGCGCGCTTCTCTCCGAGTTCCCGCTTGGCATCCCCTCCTTAAAACAGCACTTCCCGTTTCGGAACCGCATCATTGCGGGGCTTTCAGATGGCACGCTTGTCGTCGAAGCAGCCGAACGTTCAGGCTCGCTCATTACGGCACAGGCGGCGCTTGAAGCCGGGCGCGAGGTCTACGCCGTGCCGGGCCCCATTGATTCCCCGGTTTCCGTGGGCCCGAACAATCTCATCAAAATGGGGGCAACCCCGGCCACGAAACCCTCGGATATTCTTCCCAATATCGAGCCCGAAAAAAAGCCAGAACCCACCTTCGCGACCGAGGAAGAACGGCGTATTTTTGCCTGTCTCGCGCCGCACGAGCCGTGCCATGTGGATGAGCTTTCCGTCCGTCTTTCTCTTCCAGCAGAGCACCTCAATCGACTCATGACTCTCATGGAAATGAACGGCGCGATCCGTCACACCGGCGGCGGATATTACACCCGTTCGTGAGGGCGAAAACTTGACGGAAAAAAATTTTCTCGGCATGATCGAGTCCATGCCAAAGCCGCTCATCATCGTCGAGTCGCCGACGAAGGCCAAAACGATCACAAAATTTGTGGGGAAGGATTTCCATGTCCTTTCTTCTTTTGGTCATATTCGCGATCTTCCAAAGAGTAAAATCGGCGTGGATGCCGCGAACGACTTTGCCCCCACCTACGTTGTTCCTCCAGACAAAAAGAAGCGCGTGACCGAACTCAAGACGGCGGCAAAAGACGCAAGTGAAATCATCCTCGCGACCGACGAAGACCGCGAAGGAGAAGCGATTGCTTGGCATATTGCCGAACTTTTGGGGCTGGATGAAGCAAAGGCGAAACGAATCACCTTCCACGAGATCACCTCCTCCGCGATTGAGGAGGCGCTCAAAACCCCGCGTGCCATCGAAATGAACATGGTGAATGCCCAGCAGGCGCGGCGCATTCTTGACCGACTCGTCGGCTACGAACTCTCTCCTCTTCTTTGGCAAAAGGTCCGGCGCGGGCTCTCGGCCGGGCGCGTGCAATCCGTGGCGCTTCGGCTCGTGGTCGAGCGTGAACGCGAACGGCAGGCATTCAAGGCCGATGAGTACTGGACGATCGACGCGATCTTCACCAAAGACCGCCAGGATTTTGAAGCAAAACTCGTCGTCGCAGACGGAAAAAAACTCGACAAACTCTCGATCGGGAACGCCGAACAGGCGAACAAAATCGCTTCAGATCTCCGGAGCGCGGCTTTCACGATCGCGGATATTGAGAAAAAACTTCTCGCCCGAAGCGGGCCGACCCCTTTTACGACGTCCGCGCTCCAAATCGAAGCCAACCACAAACTCGGTTTTAGCGCGAAACAGACCATGATGCTCGCGCAATCGCTTTACGAAACCGGCCGCATTACCTACATGCGCACGGACTCGGTGAATCTGGCCGGAGCGTTTTTGTCGCAGACACAGGCGTTCATCGAAAAAACCTATGGGGCCGCTTATGCAACCGGGGCGAAGCGTTATACAACCAAATCCAAAGGCGCTCAGGAAGCCCATGAAGCCATTCGTCCGACCGAGGTCACGGCAACACCCGAATCCCTCAAGGACGAGGCCGATCCGCGGGAATGGAAGCTCTATGACCTCATTTGGCGCCGCACCGTCGCCTCCCAGCTGCCGCCCGCCAAGCTCGAACGCACCACGGTCGACATCGCGGCTAAAACCTACGTTTTCCGCGCGACCGGCAACATGATCCGCTTTGACGGCTACATGAAAGTCTACCGCGGCGCGCAAGAAAAGCTTCTGCCTGCATTCGCGAAAGGCGACGCGGTGGATTTGAAAGATCTCCAGGCGAACCAGCACTTCACGGAGCCGCCGCCGCGCTATTCGGACGCGACCCTCGTCAAAGCCCTCGAGGAGGACGGCATCGGGCGCCCCTCCACCTACGCCCCGACCATCAGCACGATCATTGACCGCGGATATGTGGAGCGGGATGAGCAGAAAAAACTGTTTCCGACCGACACTGCTTTTATCGTGACGGATCTTCTCCTTGAGCATTTCCCTTCGATCGTCGACTACGCCTTCACAGCCACGATGGAAAAGTCGCTCGATGAAATCGCTGAAGGGAAAAAAGAATGGGTGCCCATGCTGAAAAATTTTTACGGTCCATTCCACGAGACGGTCACGGAAAAAATGAAAGGTCTAAAACGCGAAGACGTTCTGAAGGAACGCGTCCTCGGGCAAGACCCGAAGACTGGACTCCCGATCCTTGTTCGCAGCGGCCGCTTCGGCCCGTTTGTGAAACTTGTAGAATGGAGTGAGTAGGATAAAAAAGAAAAAAAGAACAAACCGCGCAGCGCTTCGCTCGCCAAGGGAATGATGATGGAGAGCGTAACCGTTGAAGAGGCCCTAAAACTCATGGAACTTCCCAAGGTTCTCGGGACAACAGATGCCGGCGAAGAAATCATTGTGAACGTGGGACGGTTCGGACCATATCTCAAAGCGGGCAATCACACGACCTCTATTCCGGCCACGATTTCTCCACACACCATGACGCTTGAGGAGGCCAAGCGATTACTGGTCGAGGGTGCCGCCCGGAAACAGGCGATGCAGACCCCGCTTGCCGAACTCGGCACCGATCCCGCGACCAAGCGCCCGGTCCTCGTGAAGCAAGGACGGTTCGGGCCCTATGTCACGGACGGCGAGACGAACGTTTCGGTTCCAAAAAAACTCGATCCCGCGGCTCTGACGCTTGAACAAGCTTCGGAACTCCTGGAGAAGAAGCGTCACGCACCAAAAAGAAATTGGAAACGCAAATCCGGCAAAGCCGGATCCGGCTTTGCCGGAAAGACGGACGCCTAAGCGCCCGTCTTTTTAATGATGCCCGCCCCCGCCATGGTCTCCGCCTCCTCCGTGGTCACCCCCTCCCCCGCCGTGTTCCTCCTTGTGCTCCTCTTTTTTCTCTTCTTTCTTTTCCTCCTTCTCGGGTTTTTTCTTGCCCTCTTCTTTTTTCTTCTTTTTTAACTCCGAAGCCGTCTTCCGCGGAGGCGGCAACACCTCCTGCCATGACTTGGGAAGCTGTTTGTACCCCCACTCTTCAGCTTTTTTGATCCACCCGTCAATCGTATCCCAGATTTTCGTCCAGACCATCCCGAGCCCCAGAAGAGGAAGTTTGATCCCGGTCACAAGCATGGATGGATCTTTTCCGTGCGCGTGGTCGCTGTGATCCGCATGGGATCCCGCCGCGCGCTTCTCGGCCGCTTCCCGAGCGGATGCCACGCGTGCCGCGTGTTCTGCCGGATGGGCGCCGACTTCCGCCCGCGGCTCATGAGCGGCTTCTGGCGTGTGAGAAGCCAGAGGCGGCCGCTCGCGGCTCCCGACATGGGCACTTTCTCCCCCTCCTCTCCGATGTTCTGGTTCATGTTCTGGCATACCCCGTACTACAACTTCGACTTAAAAAACGTTTGAAGTCGTCTGGTAATAAGGCCGTGGGACTGAATGGTTTTGCGATATCTTGTTAAGACAGGCATACAGGATAATATCGAAGTTGTAGTACGGGGCATAGGATTTTCCGCTAGCATAAACTACTTTTGCCTCGCGGGCAACTTCTCACGGGGTTTACACGCGCCCTCCAAACGACTACGCTGGGATCGGCACTGTTCTGCCTGAATCATGCCCGAAATCGTCCGAACCATCGATGATCTTCTCGATCTCATCCGCCGCAACTACCGGCAGCCGGATTTGGATTTGGTTCGGCGCGCGTACGCGATGACTGACGAAGCGCACAAGGACGAAAAGCGGCTGACCGGCCACCCCTACGTGGTCCACCCGCTCGCCGTCGCCTACAAACTCGCGGAAATGGGCATCCACCTGAATGTGGTCGCGGCCGGTCTTCTCCATGATTCCGTGGAAGACACCGGGATTGAAATCGAAGACATCCGAAAGGCGTTTGGGGATGATGTCGCGGGCCTCGTCGACAGTGTCACGAAACTCAAAAAGGTAAAATACCAAGGGGTCGAGCGTTATGTCGAGAACCTGCGCAAAATGTTCCTCGCGATGGCGAGCGACGTCCGGGTCGTCTTCATCAAATTCGCGGACCGGCTCCACAATCTCCAGACCCTCTACGCCCAGCCTAAGCACAAGCAGCAGCGCATCGCAAGAGAAGTGCTCGAGATCTATGCGCCGATTGCGAGCCGGCTCGGCATGGGTGAAATGAAAGGCGAACTTGAAGATCTTGCCTTTGCCTATCTCTGGCCAAAAGAGTATGAGCGGGTCCGCAGCATCATGGAAACCAAGGTCCGCACCCGCGGCGCCTACGTAAGCCGGGTGATCGACGTCACGGAAAAAGTGCTCGCCTCTTCCGGCATCGCGGACATCCAGGTCCATGGCCGCGTGAAGCGTCTTTACAGCTTGTTCAAAAAACTCCAGCGCACGGACAATGACCTCTCAAAAGTTTACGACCTGATTGCCGTGCGCGTGGTCGTCCAGGACGTGGAGGACTGCTACACGGCGCTCGGGGTTCTGCACCAGAAATGGAAGCCGCTCCCGGGCCGCATCAAGGACTACATCTCCCAACCGAAACCGAACGGATACCAGTCGCTCCACACGAGCGTGTTCGCAGATCAGGGGGAAATCGTGGAATTCCAAATTCGGACCCAGGAAATGCATAATATCGCCGAGTACGGTATCGCGGCGCACTGGCGCTACAAGGAAGCCGGGGCCAAACCCGCCAAGATGCTCCGCTGGATGGAAGAGCTTGTCAACATTCAAAAAGAGCTTGAGAGCAGGAAAGACTTCCTGGAGCAATTGGAAATGATGAAGATCGACGTCTTCAAGGACCGCATCTTCGTCTTCACGCCGAAAGGAGATGTGATCGATTTGCCTGACGGAGGGACGCCGGTTGATTTTGCCTACGCCATTCATACCCAGATCGGCAATACCTGCGCCGGTGCACGCGTGAATGATCAGGCTCGGAACCTCGACACCCCGCTTGTGTCGGGTGACATTGTGGAGATCGTCACGGATAAAAACCGCAAAGGGCCGAATCCGGACTGGTTGAAGTTTGCAAAGACGCGCCACGCGCGAAACAAAATCAAGGAAGCGACCAAGACCACTATGAAGAGCTGGCTCTCGGGCGTCATCCACCGCGGCGAAGCCACAAAGAAATGACAAAACATCCGTCATGTTCATCGGAAGCAGAGCGTCCCGCTCCAGCGGCGGGACGCTCTTTGTGCTCTCCGCCCGCCACCCCTCGACAAGCTCGGGGACCAAGCTGGCGGGCTCCGAGACATTCCTCTGAACATGACGGATGTTTTGTCATAACTACCAAATAAAAAACGAGGCAGCTTGTCTTTTCTCAAAGACAAGCTGCCTCAATTATTCCATGCTCGCCAAGTGGTCGAGCAAGGTCATCAACTCTTCCCGCGAATAAAATTCGATCGAAATTTTCCCCTTACCGTTCCGTTCCTGAATGCTGACCTTCGTGCCAAGAATCTCGCGGAGCTTCTTTTCGTGCGCCACAATGTTCGGATCCTTTCCCGGCCCCGCCTTTCGCTTTTTCTGGAGCCCGGTCACGCGCGCCTCGGCCTCGCGTACCGTGACGCCCCCCGAAAGCATTGCCTGAAAGAGTGCCGTCTGCTTTGCAGGATTCGGTTCTGCAAGCAGGGTGCGCGCATGGCTTTTTGTAATCCGGCCATCGCGGAGGGCCAAGAGCATCTCTTCCGGCAAATCGAGCAAGCGCAAAATGTTTGCGACCGCGCTGCGGCTTTTTCCCACCCTCCGCCCGACGTCATCTTGGGTCAGATTAAATTCCTCTATGAGCGCTTTGTAGGCGAGCGCCTCTTCGATCGCGTTCAAATCCTGCCGTTGGATGTTTTCAATGAGTGCCAATTCCAGCTTTTGTTGCTCGTTTGCCTCGCGCACAATGGCAGGCACGTGCTTCAAGCCGAGCGCCTTGGCCGCCCGGAGGCGCCGCTCGCCCACGATGAGCTCGTAGCCGCCCTTCCCGGAGGTCACGATGATCGGCTGAAGAATCCCGTGCTCCTTCACGGAATTGATGAGGTCTTCGAGTTCGCTCGGCGAAAAATGCTGGCGCGGCTGGCGCGGATTCTGCCGAATCTGGTCCGTCGCGATCTCAAGCACGGAGCGGTGCGCTTCCGGCAGCACTTGCTCGGTAATCGTCTGTCTCTGCGGAATGAGGGAACTCAACCCTCGTCCTAATACGGATCTGTTCATAGGTGATCTTTCTCCTCCCGCATCAAAAATTCGCGGGCGAGCCGCTCGTACGCCTTCGCGGCCTTCGAGGCGGGGTCATAGTTCAAAATGGTTTTCCCAAATGACGGCGCTTCGGCAAGCCGGACGCTGCGCGGAATGACGGAGCGAAAAATCCGGTCCGGGAAATACCGGTACAGCTCCTCCAAAATTTCCTGCGACAGCCGCGTGCGCGCATCGTACATGGTGATCACGGCCCCCATGATCTCGAGCTCCGGCTTCAGGCTTTCTTTCACGAGGTTGATGGTGTTCATGAGCTGTCCCAATCCCTCCAGGGCATAAAACTCCGCCTGGACCGGAATGAGAACAGAGTCCGCAGCCACCAAACTGTTGATCGTCAGGAGTCCGAGTGAGGGCGGGTTATCAATCAGGATGTAATCGTAATCATTCCGAATCTCGAGAAGGGTTTTGTGGAGAAAATGTTCGCGCTCTTCCGCGTTCACGAGCTCCACGGATGCGCCAGCAAGCGCTTGGGTCGACGGGAGGAGCCGAAGCCCCTGGTGTGCGGTCGGATGCACGAGGTCCCGGACCGCATGGCTCCCGATCAGCCCCTCATAAATCCCGGCCGGGAGCTGCCGATGGTCCACCCCGAGCCCCGAGGTCGCGTTTGCCTGCGGATCCATGTCCACGAGCAACACAAATTTTCCGGCCTCGGCCAAGAATGCTGCGAGATTCACGGCCGTGGTCGTCTTCCCCACTCCACCCTTCTGGTTCAACACGGAAACGATGTGCGCCATAATTTGGAAGTCAGAGATTGGAGATGAGAGGTTGGATAAATTCGCCCCGATTTCCGATTTCTGATTTCCGACTACCGACCCAGTATATCGGATGGTCAGAAAAAGCGGAAGCAATGTGGTAAAGGAAGGGCTTGACAAAGGGGCCATTTTCTATCAAGGTACGGAAGCGCTAGAAAAGGAGAAAACCGTGAAAAAGAAGCTTCTTGTCGTAGCGGCTCCGTTGGTGGTTATCGGGATCGCTGTCCTGATAGGCGTTCTCCGCACGCCGAATTCGAGCGCGAGTGCGGAAAAGGTTCTCCGGATGCACTGTGAGACCACCTTGCCTCTCGGGCTGTACCGTCTCCTCAACATTTTGTCCTCCAAGGGACAGAAAGCTGGACTGGGGCTGGATCTTGTTGAAGGAACCCCCCGAGACAAACTGGTCCAACGCTGGACCTTCGATCTTTCAGAGGAAGAAGTCTTCGAGGCGGACCTCGGCCCCCCTCAACATTCGGCCGAAAAGGAAGAGTTGATCATCTATGAACGTCACGAAGATGGCGTCCTCATTGCGGCACACGCATCGCTGGCGAATTGGATGATCGAATACACCAGCGGAGAAAAGAGTTCGCCTGCCCTCCACCGCTTCGCTTACGACCTGCCTTACAAGGGCGGCATGAGGGCCCAAGCCGGTCAACGCTGGAATTTGGTCATTCTTCTGTGGCACGGACGGACTGAAGTCGCCTTCCCCAACACGACGTGCGAGAAAGCCCGTCCATGATCCCGCCCCCCGCGCTTCTGCGCATCTCCGTCCAAACAGGACGCAGGTGCGCTTTTTTACATGGGAGTGATTCCGAGATCTTTGCAAATCTTTTTTGCAAGAAAATCGTTGATCTCACGATGCCTCGGAATGGTTGATACACGACGGGTTGCCGGATTTAAAAATACGCTATGGTTCGCGCCCTCGCGCAAGAACACACAGCCGTGTTTCCGTAAGCGACGAATCAAATCTACCCGTTTCACATCTTAGAGACGGATTTTTTCACGGATAATTTTGCCGCGCGGACGTTCCTGCTCCACCATCGATCGATTCGCGTCCAAAACCATAGCAAGAGCCTCTTTCAGATTCTCTTTCGCTTCCGCAAGAGTTGCCCCTTGGGTATTGACGCCCGGAACCTCCTCGACCCACCCGAGATACCATTTCCCTTGTTTTTGATAAACGGCCGTAAACGACATAGCGTTTTTTCTTTTACTATAATCAACAAAACCTCTCTTGTCGAGAAGGATGATGGACAAACGCCATTAAATCTGTTATTCTGCCGCCACTGCCGGGATGGGTTGTGTGCGAAGCACACAACGGGCGACAAAAAGTCGCCCGGGCCGCCATCCCGAACAGTTTTTTGCTCGAGACGAAGTCGAGACAATCAAATGCCGGGATAGCGGAACTGGTACCAGCCCAAACCCGCCCAAAGCGCTTCGCGCATTGTTGCGGGCTTGTGGCTGGCCCGCCAACCCGCCACAACTTCTTCGCAGAAGATGTTGGCGGGTGGCGGGTACGCGTCCCGCCTTGATGGTGCCGCCGTGGTGGAACTGGTATACACGCAGGACTCAAAATCCTGTGGGAGCAATCCCGTGTCGGTTCGACTCCGACCGGCGGCACCATAAGGGCGGGATGGGCGCAAGCTCGTGAGGGTTCGATCCCCTCTCCCGGCACCAAGAAACTGTTTAAAATCGCGTCTGCTGGTTTGCTCCTGCGCTTCTCGTTCAACGTACGTCTATGTACGTTTCACTCCGATGCTCGTCGCGCACCAGCATCTCATCGATTTAAAACAGTTTCTCCCAAAGACCCCTTGTCGATTTCATCAAAGTCCGCTACACTCCCAGCACCTACGGCTGGGCCCCGTACCAATCCTTTCAACGGACATTGGGAGGGAACAACCAAAGACGAAGTCGTTTCGACTGGATGAAGGTTGATTTGCAAACGTTCGTAGAGCGGATTGGTACGGGGCTGGGTAGCTCAGTTGGTTAGAGCGAGGGACTCATAAGCCCTAGGTCGGCGGTTCGATCCCGCCCCCAGCTACCAGAAAACCATCACTTCGACGCGGGGTAGAGCAGCCAGGCAGCTCGCCGGGCTCATAACCCGGAGGTCGCGGGTTCAAATCCCGCCCCCGCAACCAGAAACATCCGTCATGTACTGACGGATTTTTCTGTTGGCGGGATTTGAACCGAGGGGATGGTAAGGGGAGACACTCCCCTTACTTCTTGGGGGTGACAGCGAGCCGAAGGCGAGCGCCATAGGGGCGGAAGCCCCTATGGAGAGGCCGAAGGCCGATGTGAAAATCCCGCCCCCGCAACCAAAAATCCCCCTCTCCGGAGGGGAATTTTTGTACACAAGAACCCTTTCCCTGTTGGTCTTTCTGTGATATTCTATCGAAAATCTAGATATGACCCTCACGACCCATGCAACGCTCGGCGCCGTCATCGGGGCGGCCACCGGAAACCCGATTGCGGCCTTCATTGGCGGGTTCCTCTCCCATCTTTTGATCGACATGATTCCCCACGGAGATTCCGGGATCTCGGACAATTTTCGCATCCACAAACACCACCAGAAACGGGCGGTCGCGTACGTGCTGGTCGATGCGGTCGTCGCGATTTGTTTCGTCCTCTTTATTGCCAACACGCGCGACATCGATAGTGTGCGCACCTTCAGCTGGGGGATCCTCGGCGGCGTGCTTCCAGACCTCCTGGTCGGCATTTATGAAATAACCAAGACGCCGCTCCTGCGCTGGTTCCATTGGCTCCATTTTTTCTTCCACGACTTTTTCGTGAAACGCCGCGGCGACGTCCCTCTCTATTACGCCCTCCTCGCACAGATCATTCTGATCGCGTATCTGCAAACGAAGTTGTAAGAGATGTTCGGGCTTCGTCGCGCTTAGCGCGACTTCGCGTTCGGTCGCGTGAAACCAGACGGTTCGGTCATCGTTCGAACGCCATCAGGCACCGACCCCCTTATCGTCAGCCGAACGGCGAACGTCAGCCGCCAGTCGCCACCGAACTTCTCAAAACATCCATAATTCCGCGTGCCGTGGCCTCCCAAGAAAAACTTTTCGCCCGGTCCCGCCCCGCATCTCGCAAATACTGCACCCCTGCCGGAAGGAGGAGGCTCTGTGCGAGCATGAGTGCTATGGTTTGAATATCATCCGGTTCCACAAGAAGAACGGCGTCGCCCCCCACTTCCGGCAGAGCCCCGCGGTTGGAACAGATGACCGGAGTTCCCGCGGCCATAGCCTCAAGGACGGGAAGACCGAATCCTTCATCCCACGACGGAAACAAAAACACCGACGCCCGATGGAGAAGCGACCACTTTTCCTGTTCGTTCACGGATCCGACCCGCGCGATCACGGCGACCCCGGCACGCTGAAGCCAGCGCCGATTGATTTCTTCGATCACAGCCTCCACAGCCTCTGTCTTCCACCCCTGCGCCCCCGCAAGCACAAGTTCCGTTGCCGCGGCACGCTCCGGATGGGCGTCTAAAAATCGGTCAAAAGCGCGACAAGCCATCTCCAAATTTTTCCTGGGTTCGATAGTGGAAAGACAAAGGACGATGTCCTTTTCTCCCCCGGCTGCGGGTTCAAGAGGCGGCATCTCGACCCCGGGATAAATTACCTCTCCTTTCACCTCGAGACCGGGAAAGAGCCGCTCTATCTGCCGCTTGGTCGAGTGAGAAACCGCGACGAGCCTCGTCGCGTGTTTTAACGCCCGTGGAACCCACAGACGGGTCGAGAGGCTGTGCCTCGATGTTTCCGGAAACCATTCCGGATGCTCAAAAATCGTCAGATCATGCACCGTAAGGATGGTTTTACCGAACCAGCCGAAGGGCGGCATTCCGCCTGGCACAAAAAGGATGTCCGGCCGAAAGAGGTGAAGAGCGAGCGGCATCAAAACGTGGCGCGAAAGGAATGGAATGCGCGGCACAAACGGCCGGAGCAAGCGGATGTTTGGATAGGAGACGAGATCCGCGCGCCGTGAAGCCGGTAAAACGTGCGGAACGGAAACAACGAAACGATGCTCGGGAAATGTCCGCGCCAAAGATAAAACGATCGACCACGTGTAGTGTTCGATCCCGGCCCCGGATCCACCGCGAGCGTCGCAGAGGGTTGTCCCATCAATCGCGACTATCATAGAAATCCTGAAGGCTTCTAAAAAACTCCATTTGCAAGGCGCGGGTGGCCAATCGCCGGAGCGCTACTTAGACCGTAGCGCGAGGCGATGGCCGGGCCCCGCAACGCAGCAGATGGAGGAATTTTAGAAGCCTTCATCATGGCCATAGCTTAATCGCTCCCTGCGTCACAAGCAACACGATGAGGCCCGCAAGTGCGGAACCGGCTGCAATGGCCGGAATGCCCCATTGGGCCCGGATGCCAAACAAGATCGCGAGAACGGCCGCGGTCCACGTGCCGGTGCCCGGAAACGGGATGGCGACGAAAACCGCAAGGCCGATCGAACCGTATTTCTCGATCGTCTCGTGATGTTTTGTTTTCAAAGAATCAAAATAACGGTTAAGCGCGCGATCTGCCGTCGGAGAATGACGCGCGGCCCAACGAATCAGGAAAGGGAGGAGCAGGTAGACGACAAAGATGGGCAAAAGATTTCCCAAGACGGCGAAAACGAATGCGGAAAGCGGCGAGAGATCGAACACGGTGATCCCAAGCGGAAGCGCGGCGCGCAGCTCCGTGATCGGAAGCGCGGAAAGAACGACGACGGCGAGTTCCGGCGGGAGACTGGAAATGAATGAGGCGATCGCATCCATCATATTTCATCAGGCCAATCGTAGACTTTGTACGTCCAAGCCGCCAGAGTCTTGGCGTCCTGAAAACGGCTCTGCTCGGATTCGGAGCCGAGTACGACAACAATGATTTCGTGCGCCCCATGCTCGGAGACAACCGCCCCGAAACAATAGCCGGCTTCCGGAAGAAACCCCGTCTTCCCGCCGGTCAACTGAAACGGCGGCCGGTTGATGAAACTCCGAAGGAGATCATTTGTGCTCTCGATCCGATACGTGCGACCAGAGGCGCTCGTGACCGTCACCTCTGGCAATTCGGTTGCCTCCCGAATGACGTCATTCTTAAGAGTATGATCAAGGAGACGAACGAGATCACTTGAAATCGACCGGTTATCCGAAGACAATCCTGCAGGATCGACAAAGGTGGTGCTCTGGAGTCCAATCTCCGCGGCCGCCTCGTTCATGCGCGCGACAAAATCCCCAAGCGAGAGCCCGGAGAGCCTCGCCAAAGCCGCGGTCGCGGAATTGTCGCTCCCTACGAGACTCGCGTTCAGAAGGTCTTGCACGGTCACCTGATCACCGGCCCGGAGATGCTGAACGCCACCCAAACGCACATCCGAGGCCTCAATCTCGGCCGGGGCATCGAGGTCCGGATCGGACTCAAGAAACACATAAGCGGTCATGAGTTTTGTGATGCTCCCGATCGAACGCGAGACGCCGCTATTTTTTTCAAACAACACCGCGCCGGTCGCGCGATCGACCACGAGGGCGCTCACCGCAGAGGTAACAACCCCTATGCTGGTCGTCTCCACCTTCACGGGCACCCGGACGGAATCCGGCGTCCGTGGGAGATCCTGCTCAAGGAGGGCCGCCGTCTCCACGAGGCCAGAGGGAAAAGAAAACATTTGAAACAGCACCATGGCAATCAAGGACTGGGCCAACATCTGAACGATCATACGGGAGCGGAGGCGCCGGAAGATTCAGACAAAAGTTCTTGGATTTTCTCATGTGCGTGCAAATCTTTGTACTCGGGAAGTTCCGTCACCTTGTGGAGGCCGAGATGTCGCACTATATCCATCGAAAGCGTGTACACGCCCTGGAGGCGCTCCGCATCGTCCCGTTCATCGATAAGACCGCGCAGCAAAAGATTACGTAAAATGAGGCTGCAGTTGATGCCGCGAATTTGTTCAATCTCGGGCTTGGTCACCGGACCACGGTAGGCAATAATGGTCAGCGTCTCAAGCTGCGGCCGTGTCAGTTCCCCTTCCAATTCTTGCTTCACGAACGCGGCCACGGATTCCTGAAGATCGGGATTTGTCACGAGCTGCACCTTCCCATCATGATCCACAAGATGGATGCCGGAATCCTTCTGATGGTAGCGTGCTCGTAGCTCGTCTATCGTTGCTCGGATGTCCTCAACGGAGACCTGAAGCGTTTTTGCCAGGGCGGAAACCGCAATGGGTTTCGCGGCGGCAAAAAGGATAGCTTCAACGGTTGCGGATAGACTTTTCATACCCCGTACTACAACTTCGACTTAAAAAACGTTTGAAGCCGTTTGGTTTCAAAATGGCGGGACTGAATGGTTTTGCGATATTTTTCTAGGATAGCCATACAGAAAATGTCGAAGTTGTCGTACGGGGCATACTCACTCAACGCGTTTGATGACGATATCATGAAATGACTTTGACTGCACCACGTGGACGGCTCTCTGTTTCACAAGTTCGAGAAGAGCGAGAAAACTCACGACCACGTCCACTTTGCGCTTGGATCCGGAGACCATTTCCTGAAACGTCAGCCGCGATTTTTCAAAAATGGAGGAACGAATCTCTTCCATGCGTTCTTGAACGGAGATGACGCGTTCGAGCGACGCCTGCCGCAGGGCAAAAAACGGCTCGAGTTTTCGGAGAACCTGCTGAAATGCCTCGCGCAGCATCTGCGCGGTCAGGTCTTCCGGCGGCAAAAACTCCCGGATCGGCACGATCGCGGCTTTCGGGCGCGCAAACATGCGCGGCCCGAGAGCGAACCGCTCTTCGATCATGCGCGAGGCGTTCACGAACGCCTGATAGAGCCGCAACTGACCCGTAAGCGCTCCCGCATCCTCCCCTTCTTCCGGTTCAAGGTTCGGGAGCAGCACCCGTGATTTGATGAGAAGAAGTTTGGTCGCCACGACCAAAAAATCCGCGAGCTCCTCGGTCGGCACGTCGGCGCGCTCGAGATGTTTTAAATACGCTTCCGTGACGTCCGAAAGCGCCACCTCGGTGATCGGAAGCTCCTCCCGCTCAATCAGCCCTAGCAAGAGCTGGAGCGGGCCCGCGAATTGCTGCAACTTCACCTCAAACGGCATGCGCTATTTCTTTTTTTTGAGGGAAATATGGACCTCGTCCAAAGATTTTTTCGGAAGTTCGCTTGGGGCGCCCATCATAGGATCGCGGGCATCCCCGGTCTTCGGAAATGCAATCACCTCGCGGATATTAGGCTCCCCGGCCATGAGCATCGCGATGCGGTCAATGCCGGGGGCGAATCCGCCGTGCGGCGGGGCGCCGTACTCAAAGGCCTCGAGCATGTGCCCGAATCGTGCTTGCTGTTCTTCTTCACTGATTTTCAGAAGATCAAAAATGCGCTTTTGCAGCTCCCGTTCATGGATGCGGATGCTCCCGGAAGAAAGCTCGTACCCATTCAACACGAGATCGTAGGCATTCGCGCGAATTGACATTACGTCTTCGCCGCGCATGAATTTCTCCTTGTCTTCCTCTTTGACCGAACAGAAAGGGTGATGGGTGGCTCCGATGTTTCCATCCGCATCTTTTTCAAACATGGGGAAATCGAGAATCCAAACGAACGCGAGCTCATTCGGGTCATTTTTATCCTTCCGAAAGTCAGGCTTGTCGGATCCGTATTTTTTGATGCATTCGGCGTACGTCAATCGTGGAAACGGGGTTGCCGAAATTTTCTTTTCTGGAAAAAGTTTTTTCACCATCTCGATGAACATGCCCTCCGTGTACGCGAGAACATCTTCCTGAGTCACGAACGACATTTCAAAATCGAGTTGGGTGAATTCCGGCTGACGATCGCCGCGTTGATCTTCGTCACGGAAGCAGCGCGCGATCTGGAAATAGCGTTCAAACCCCGCGACCATAGAGAGCTGTTTGAACTGCTGGGGGGATTGCGGCAGGACGTAAAATTTCCCAGGGTGGAGACGGGACGGGACAATGTATTCACGCGAACCCTCCGGCGTGCCTTTCATGAGAATCGGGGTTTCGATTTCCACGAAGCGATGTTGGTGCATGTACTCGCGCAAAAATGTGATGATCCGGTCGCGTAAGCGGATGTTCTTCTGGAGACGCTCGCTCCGGAGATCAAGATATCGGTATTTGAGACGCGTCTCTTCGTTCACACCCCGCGTATCGCGATCAATCTCAAACGGCGGCGTCTTGGATGGATTCAAAATGCGGATGGTTTTGACCGCCACCTCGATGGTCCCTGTCGGAAGATCCGGATTCACCTGTTTTGCCGCGCGCTTCTTCACTTCTCCTTCAAGCTCGAGAACATATTCCGGGCGTACCTCGTCGACGATCTTGGCCATCGCGGGATCCATGTCCGGCTTGTAGCAAACCGCCTGCGCCACCCCGCTCCCATCGCGCAGATCAATAAACACAAGCTTGTCGCCCATGGTCCGGATGTGGTATGCCCACCCGTTCAGGCGGACCTTTTGACCTACTTTTTCGGGCGTTTCATCAATCCACGTGCGCGACATAACGAAAAGAAACATGGGTAAAAGTCAGCGACTATTCTAACAAAAAAGGGGAAATCCGCAACAGCGAAACTAGGAATGACTTAAACCCACTTTATTACGGATAAGCTGTTCAAACTCATGGGCGTCGGCGTGCGAGCAAAGACCGAAATAAGAAATCGCATTCTGTTCCGTCACGAGACGAAGCGAACGCCTAGCCGTCTTGGGGCGCAGGATCGTCGCGTCTGGCAAAAGCACGTAACCCAAAAAATCGATCCCCTGGCTCCAAGAACGAACAAAAACCTTGCGCGGATGCAAGGCAAGCGTTAATCGACCGCTCAGGAAACGGTCAAGTTGTGGGACAAGATTTTTAAGGCGTCGCCGCGATTCAGTAAGAATTAAAAAATAGTCGCAGTAACGTAAGTAATATTTCTCACGCAGATAAAATTTTACGAACCGATCAAGCTCGTGGAGGTAGACATTGGCGAAAAGTTGACTTGTGAGGTTTCCTAACGGCAGACCCTTGTTACGAGACCCGGAAAAGCTACCAACGACTTCCCGTATTAAGCCGAGCGTTTGTTTATCCCTCACGACACGCCTCATAAGAGTGAACAGAATTCCATGATCAACGGACGCAAAAAATTTTTTAATATCGCATTTCAAAACGTAGACGGTTCGTGTATGATTATCGCTCAAGCGACGAAGAAAAACGCGCAGTCGATCTACCGCAGCGTGGGTTCCCTTCCACCTGCGACAAGAAAAACTGTCAAAGATGAACCGGCGTTCAAAAAGCGGCTCAATCACGTTTACGAGGGCCTGGTGCACGACTCGATCTTTTACCGTTGCTTTATGAATGCGACGCTGTTTTGGGTCAAAAATCGTAAACGGCCGATAGGGATCGTGTCGATAGCGGCCGGAAACCAGTTGGTCGCGCAGATCGAAAAGATTGTCTTCAAGCGCGCATTCGAATTGAATGACATCCGTTCTTGAATGCTTGCCCGAGCTAAAACGAATCCATGCATCAAACAGGTTTTCAAGCGAACAGATCCGTTCAAACAATAATTCGTTCATCTCCTCTATGATGCCCCCCCCCCGACGAATTTCAAGAATAGAGCGCCCTCAACACGGCATCCTACCAACGATATTCCGATCGTGCGCTCGATTTACGTTGCGTACGCGTTCTGGAACGATGTTTTGAACAAATTTCCAAAAGCCCAGCGTTATTTGCTTGGAATCAAGTGCGCGGAGTATCTTTTGGGGGTTCTTGAATTGATTTTAGCGGCGGCTCAAACGATAGAAGCGAAAGAAAAATCAACCAATCTTCGACGAGCGAGCGTGAAACTAGATGCTCTCAAACTGCTCGTTCGACTTTGCAAAGATTGTAAATGCGTTTCCAACGCTTCCTATTTGCAAATGGAATCGAAACTGCAAGAAATCGGACGGATGCTCGGAGGATGGTTAAAGTCAATTTCATAACAACCCCCCTGCCATTTGGGCAGGGGGGTGTGATGGGGAGTCCCGAACGAACGACGGCACGGCCCAGCTCGAGTTAGTGTTGTCGTACCAGTTCTCGTCCAGCTTGATCTTGCGGTCGTCCCGGTTGAAGTTCAGGTTCGGCACGTTCTGCCACGGGTTCTCGTCGGAGACGCAAGCTGCGTTTTCTCCTTCCATGACACCGGATCCAGGCGCGCCCGGATCCTGAATTTTATGCGGAATCCGCTCCATCGCGTAAGCCTGCCTGTCAGCCGTAGCTTTAGCGAAGGCTGATTCCAAGAGAAAACACGGAGTACCCATCATTCGCGGCGTACGCTCTTTGCATCCATAGACGCGAAGATTCTGACGCCTGCGCGATTGACAAGGGATTTCGGCGACCGACATCCGTGAACGCCGGTACATGAGCCTACTCTCCGTACGAATTGTATCAAAAAGTTTAAAAATAAAAGAGGGGCGGGGCAGAACCAAGGTCCGAAGACCAAGATTCTGCCCAAGCCCCAAGCTTCCAATGCCCGAGAGCCGCTACTCCCGAACGAACGACGGCACGGCCCAGCCCGAGCGAGTGAAGTCGCACCAGCTCTCGCCCAGCTCGAACTCGCGGCCGTCCCGGAGGAAGCTCAGGCTCGGCACGCCCTGCCACGGGTCCTCGCCGGAGACATTCACCTCGTAGCCGGGTGCCCAGACGTAGGGAACACTCTCGCCGTCCATCGCCCTCACCCACTCGGGGTGGAGAGCGGCGGAGGCGAGGATGCCGGCGTTGGGCGACCTCTCCGGGTGGCGGACGTCCACCGGCTTCTTCCCGCGGTTGCTCCCGAGATCGATCACCTCCCAGCGCAGGCCGGGCTTGTGCTCGACGCCCTGGAGGAGGCGCAGTCGCTCGGGTCCGGCCTTGTCGTAACCGTCCCAGCGCCAGCTCTTCTCCTGCGCCTTGGCGGCCGCCGCCCAGAGTTCCTGGAACGTGCGCTCCACACCCTTCGGCCCATCCTTCTCGTCGCCGAGGTACGGGACGAGGGTGACGGCCACGAGGCGATCGTCCGGCCACTTCGGAACGGACTTTTCCGCCTCCATGAGCCACGCGTCCGGGATGCCCCAGCCGCGCTCGAGACGTAGCTCGCGCACCCGCTTGATCTGGTCCTCGGGCTTGGTGAAAAGTCCGTGGACAAGAGTGAAACGCGGATGCTTCTTCAAAGCCTCGACGATCACGGCGACGAGCGCGGGATCGCGGTCAATCTCCTCCGCCATCTCGGCGGTGACGCCGCCGTCCGCGAGCTTTCCGACGAACGAGAACAACTTTCCGCCTTTCACGCTAAACAGGTTGGCCATACGGCTACCCCGTCCTTTCGATGCCGTTGGTACATCCGCGCAAACGAACCATTCGCTCCACGGACTTCCCTTTTGTTTGGAAACGGCCTCTTGAAGCCCAGATTTGAGCTGCAAAATGCCATTTCCAAACGGGAAAACTTTGTAAAAGAACACCTCAAGATACACTATTTTGCAAAAAATGTCAAACCAAACCCCTGTTACAGACTTGTAAATCGTCCCTCTTTTGATAAGCTAACCTATATGGCCATTGATTGGACTCAAATTTACGAGAAATATAAGGGCCTTTGGGTCGCCCTCAAGGAAGACGAGAAGACCGTTGTTGCTGTAGGTAAAAGCGCTCGTGAAGCTCTTGAAAAGGCTCAAAAAGAAGGATACGAGAACCCAATTTTAACTCTCATGCCAAAAGAGTTAACAGCATACGTCGGATACGGCGTATGAAATTTCATTACAAAAAGTTTGGGAAATTTTTACGTCCGGTTATTCCAATAAAAATCAAATACAAAGACCGCTCTGTAAATTATATGGTCCTTGTTGATTCTGGTGCAGATCTTTGTATTTTTGATGCCGAAATAGGAAGATTGATAGGAATTGATGTCGAAAGTGGAATACGAGATGTTGTAACTGGTATCGGTGGGCAGACAATTACGCAGTATATCCATCACGTTACGGTTGAGGTTGGAGGTCACCCTTACACTATTGAGGCTGGATTTCTGCCACGCGTTGCCGGCAATTTTAATTATGGTGTTGTGGGACAAAAAGGATTTTTCGATACTTTCATTGTAAAATTCGACTTAGAAAAAGAAGAAATAGAGCTAAAACCAAGGATTCAAAAATAACTCTAGACAAGGGTGGAGGCGGCGCGGAGGGAGTTTGCGGGGATCGTCGGAAAATGGGCGATGAGAAGCGATTCGACGGCTTCGTGAAAATTGAGAAGAGTGTCTCCGGGCAAGTGGAGATTCAGATGGGTATCGAACGGTTCCAAGAGAGCAAACCGCAGGAGTTTCAAAACCTCATCCGGCATGGGACGGGTCGCGAACCAGCCTTCGGGGTCGCGGGCACGACACGCGTCGCACACGACCCCGCCGCGGAGTGCGCTCCAGCGGTAGGCCCCGAGAGCAATGGACTCTCGGCACCGAAGACAGCGGGCGAGCTCGGGGCGGTAGCCCATGATCGCGAGGAGCTTCAAAGCGAATGAACCGAGCAGGAACCCGCTTCTTGCGGAGGAAAGTTCGGCGGAGGTTGCCAGAAACTTCATCCAACGCAAAAGCTCGTCGTAAAGAATCGGGTCGCTTTGATGCGGCCGCGTGCCGAGATCCACGAGATGGAGCGCGTTCCGAAGGAGGAGGAGGCGGGAGACATCCGTCTCAAAACCCGGGAATCCTTCTCTTCGCTCCGCAGAGGCAACGGTCTCGTAGGCACGACCGCGCACCAAAAGAAGTTCGAGAATTGCCGGCATTTCGAGATGGGGAGAAAGTTTTGCGAGCGGCTTGCGCGACCCGCGCGCTAAAAACTCCACCTTGCCATGATCGCGGGTGAATGCCGTGTACCAACGATCCGCTTCCCGATGATCGCGGCTCCCGAGAATGATGCCGGTCGTGCGGTAGAGAGTGGCCATAGGAATAATTGGTTCGGTGTTGACTGGCGACAAATATTCAACGTTCGTCTGACGGCTGGCGGGTTCGGTGCCTGATGGCGTTCGACCGATGACCGAACCGTCTGGTCTTCGCGACCGAACGCGAAGCCCGAACACTTGTCGTTAGTTGCCACCGATCTTATTCAAATATCCTTGCGCAATCAGCATGGCCGCGAGGGCATCTTCGTCCGCTTCCGCTCCCTCTTCGCGCTGAAGCCGGATGCTTTCCGCAGTGGTATAAGATTCGTCCTCTTCAACCACCGGAACCGAAACGACGGAGGAGAGCTGTTTCAAAAACGCGCGTGTTTTTTCGAGCTGCTCGGGTCCGTGGCGGCTGTCGACCGAAAGAGGCGCCCCAACCACGATCGTCCCAATGTCCTCGGAGTGCACCTTGTCCGCAATCCATGCAAGCGTCTCGGTGCCGCGATTTGCAATCACATCAAGCGGCATCGCAATCCCCGCGTCGGTGTCGCCAAACGCGAGCCCAATCTTTTTGTCGCCGTAATCAATGCCGAGAATACGCATAGGTAGGTTCGCAGGTACGCAGGTTCAGAGGTTCGCAGTGACCACTACGAACCTGCGACCCTGCGACCCTTCCTTCCCTGCACCTCATACAGGCAAGGGTGTTAGGATTTCCGTCCCTGCCTGTGTGACGACGATGGTCACTTCAAAATGCGCGCTGGATTTTCCGTCGGCCATGACGATCGTCCAGCCGTCGGGAGCCGTTTTCACATGCCAATCGCCGCCCAAGCCCACCATGGGTTCAATCGCAAGACACATACCATCCTGAATTTTCACTTTCGGATATCGCTTGTCGACAAAATTCGGCACATGCGGCGCCTCGTGCACTTTGTGTCCGACGCCATGTCCCACGAGCGCCCGGACAATTCCGTAGCCGTGCGGTTTTATGTGATTTTCAACGGCCGCGCTGATGTCCGAGATCATTCCGCCAACCTTCGCGGCTTTCACCCCGGCCATCATGGACTCACGCGTCACCCGCATGAGCTCTTGAAGTTCAGGAGAAACCTTTCCGACAGGAACCGTCACGGCCATGTCCGTACAAAGCCCCTGGTACCAGCAGCCGATATCAAACCCGACAATGTTCCCTTGTTTCAATTTCACATCACGATTGCCCGGACCGTGCACGACCTCTTCATTGATCGAGACGCAGAGCGTACTCGGAAACGGCGCGTCTTCCGGCGATGGTTTGTATCCCAAAAAAGATGGCTCTCCGCCCCCGTCCCGGATCACGCGCTCGGCGGCTCGATCAAGTTCGCGGACCGCAACCCCGGGCCGCACGGTGTCCACGGCCGCTTTGAGCGCGCGAGAAAGCAAAGCGCCGCCCTCACGCATCTTCGCAATTTCTTCGGCCGTCTTCGTGAGCGCCATACTTAAACCCCAAGAGCCTTCAGTAAGCGTCTTTGGACCTCTTCCACGGAACCGACGCCGTCCACATGCTTCACGATCCCTTGAGATTCGAAGGAGGCAATCACGGGTTGCGTATCGTTGTCGTAAATTTCCAAGCGCTTCGCAATTGCCGCGGGCGCATCGTCGCTCCGCTGAAACAGCTTCCCGCCGCACACGCATGCGTCGCCAACCTTTGCGCCTTCGTCCAGACGATAAACCTTGCCGCAGCGATCACAGGTGAGACGTCCGGAGAGCCTTCGTAAAGATTCTTCGCGCGGAATTTCGATCACGAGCACATGCGTCGGTTGGTCGAACGTGAAGGCCTTGGCTTGCGCGGGATTGCGCGGATAACCGTCAAGAATGTATCCCTGTTTCACATCCGGTTTTGCAAGTCGTTTCTTCAGCAAATCCGCAGCAATTTTGTCTGAAACCAAAATGCCCCGCGTGGTCGTGGCATGAATCTCTTTTCCCAGAGCGGAGCCTGAAACGGCTTCCTCGCGGCAAAGCTGCCCCACCCCAATGGCTGGGATGCTGAGCCGCTCGGAAAGGAGCTCGGCCTGCGTTCCCTTGCCGCTCCCCTGCGGCCCCATGAGCAGAATTTTGTAGATGTTTGAAGACATGGAGGAAGTATAGCATGATGAGGGCGCGTAGTTCGTTGTTCGTAGCTTGTAGCTCGTTGTTCGTAGCTCGTAGAATTATAAACTCTGAACCACGAACAACGAACCACGAACAACGAACAACGATTACATATCGTACTGCCGCATCGTAAGCTGTGCCTCGATTTGCTTAACGCTTTCAATCACGACGGACACGACGATCAGAATGGAGGTGCCACCGATGACCAGATTCGCATTTCCCGTGAATTGCTGGGCGAGGAGCGGGAGGACCGCGATAATCGAGAGGAAGGTGGCTCCCACGAGAAGAATCCGGTTGGTGAGCCAGCCCAAATACTCCGCCGTCGGCTTTCCCGGACGGATGCCGGGAATAAATCCTCCCTGTTTCTGCAAATTCTCCGCGACTCGGTCTGGATGGAAAACAACCGATGTGTAGAAGTAGGTGAATGCAAACACGAGGAGGAAGTACGCAACTCCGTAGAGCAGCTGATCTTGAAAGGCCTGCAGAACCCACTGGGCCGCATCACGAATGAATGGCGTGCGGGCATTGATGAAAAACTGCGCGAGCACGGTCGGAAAGAGAATGATCGAAGTCGCGAAGATGATCGGAATCACCCCGCCCATGTTGAGTCTAAGCGGGATGTGTGAACTCACGGCCCCGGAGAGCCGGGCGCCACGGATTTGGCGCGCGTATTGGACCGGAACGTTTCGGTGCGCTTCGTTCATGATTACAATGGCCACAATCGTCACCGTGACCATCACAAGAAATGCAATCGCGGTCACGAGCTGGCTCCGATCATAGACGGCAAGCGCTTGCCCCAAAAACGTCGGAAGGCCGGCCAAGATACCCGCGAAAATGATGAGGGAAATGCCATTGCCTACATGTTTTTCGGAAATGAGCTCCCCGATCCACATGAGAAAAACGGTCCCGGCCGTGAGACTGATCATCGCCTGAAGCACCGTCGCAATCTCGGTATTTTGAAAGAGAGCGGCTCCCTGCTGCTGTCCGAAAAGAAGGATGATGCCATAGCCCTGAAGAACCGCGAGCGGTACCGTGAGCCAGCGTGTCCATTGATTGATTCTCTGGCGCCCCTGCTCTTCCTTTTGCATCTCTTCGAGCTTTGGCACGATCATGGCGAGGAGCTGAAAGATAATGGACGAGGTGATGTAGGGAGCCACCCCGAGGGCCACCACGGAAAAATTCTGCAGGGTCCCGCCGGAAAAGATATTGAGAAGGCCGAAAAATTGGTTCCCTTGGAACAACGAAGCCAGGGCGTTCGGATCCACCCCCGGCACCGGAATGTGTGAGGCAATTTCGAACACGACAAGCATGGCCGCGACGAAAAGAAGGCTGTTACGAACCTCCGTGACGTGCCAGATGCGGGAGAGCGACAACATACGTTAGAGAATCTTGCCGCCTGCGGCTTCAATCTTTTTCTTGGCCGGAAGAGATGCCTTGCACCCCTCGACGGTAATGCGGATGGCGATGGATCCATCGCCCAACACTTTCACCCCGCGGTTAATGCTCGCGACGAGCCCTTTGTTCAAAAGCGCTTGCGGATTCACGGTCGCGCCATTTTCAAATACTTTCGCAACATCTCCCACGTTCACGGTGGCGGGTTTCCAACTCGGGCCTGTAAATCCGCGCGACTTCGGAATGGAGAGCATCATCTTTCGAAGGCCCTTGAGCTTCAACCCCGCGCGACCGCCAGAGCGCGCTTTTTGTCCTTTGACTCCGCGACCAGAATACGTGCCGGTTGATCCAAGCCCACGGCCTACACGTTTACGTTCCTGTCGGGAACCCTTCTTCGGTTGAATCGAATGCAATGAAAGGGTCATACTTCCGCCGTCTTCGGAACACGAAGTTCTCGAATAGCCGTGAACGTTGCCTTCGCGATGTTAATCTTGTTGGTTGAATTCACGACTTTGGAAACAGCGTTTGGCACGCCCGCAAGTTCAAACACGAGCCGAACGGCCCCGCCGCACTTGAGACCTGTCCCGCGCGGCGCGGGTTTGATCATGACCCGGGCTGAACCGAATTTCACCCAGACCGGATGCGGAATCGTGTCTTCCACCATCGGAATGCGCAGGAGTTTCTTCTTGGCCTGACGATAGGCCTTATCCATGGCGATCTGCACGTCCGCTCCCTTCGCGACCCCAAGACCCACGCGTCCTTTCCGGTCTCCAAAGATGAGCGCGGCACGGAACGACATGCGCTTGCCGCCAGCCGTGACACGGGTGACGCGCGCCAAATCAAGCGTCTTCTGGTCAAGCTCGCGCTTTTCACGCTCCCCTCCTCCCCGCCGTGCGCCACCGCCGCGGCGGCCGCCACCACCACCAAAACGCCGTGGTGGACGTCCGGGCGTGATCGTTTTGGCTTCCGAGACAGGAGCTGCCGGAGCCGTCGGTTGTGCCTGTGTTTCTGTATCCATACCCGGTACTACAACTTCGACAAAAAATTAAGACTGAACCTTTTTGTCTGGCAGTGACGATCTGAGTGCATAGTGTTTTTTCCTTGTACGAACATACA
>CAZNKO010000001.1:29899-42425 GCA_964573855.1 uncultured Gammaproteobacteria bacterium
CTTGCTGCCGGGTGGGTAGTGTGAGATGTCAGAGTAACACATATGCCTTCTACCGGGGCATAGATTTCAAATTGAACGCCCCCCTCCCGCGCGCCGTCGGCCACCGCCGCGACACGACCATGATAGCGGTAGGGACCCCGGTCAAACACGGCCTGTGCGATGCCGGCCTTTTTCGCCTTTTCAGCAAGGAGTTTCCCCACAGCCTTTGCGACCTCGAGCGGCTTCCCGGTTTCCTTTACTTCACGATCAGAAACAGCCGCAAGCGTCCGTCCTGCCGTGTCGTCAATAAGCTGAGCGTACACATGCTTCAAACTACGCTTCACCGAAAGGCGTGGGGAAGTGACCGTGCCTTGCATCCGCGCGCGCACGCGACCCGCGCGGCGAATGGTTCGAGCTCGTTTGAGTTTCATCCGATTCGACATATAGTTCGACAGTGCTCACTACAGGTTATTCTGCGGCTTTCGTGGCAGCCTTTCCAACTTTGCGGCGCACCACCTCATCCGTATACTTAATGCCCTTCCCGAGGTACGGCTCGGGCGGTTTAATTTTGCGAATACGCGACGCCGTCTCCCCTACCAGCTGCTTATCAATGCCGGAGACGGTGATGATATTCTTCTCGACCTTGACCACAATGCCTTCTGGCACCGTAAAGTCGACGTCATGAGAAAATCCAACGGTGAGCACCAGTTTCTTGCCAGAAAGGTTCGCGCGAAAACCGACTCCGTTGATTTCGAGACTCTTCATGTACCCCTTCGTCACCCCCTCGAGCATGCTCGCGATCATGGCACGCGTCGTTCCCCAAAGCGCGCGCTCTTCCTTTTCCTCCGGCTGCCTGACGGTCACGTGGACTTCCTTTCCCTCTGCACTATCAACAAGCGCCACCTGTGCGGAAGGCGAAAAATCCCAGGAGAGTTCTCCCTTTGGACCTTTCAGACGAATCGTCTGTCCCTGAACGTCCACCTGAACGTCTTTCGGGATCACAATCGGTTTTTTGCCAATGCGTGACATACCCCGTTAGAAGTCTCGGAGAAAAAATTGAAAATTTTTTCTCTTATTTATTAATAAGCCGATAGGGTTCTTGCTGCCGTGTGGATAGTGTGAGATGTCAGAGTAACACATATGACTTCTAACGGGGCATATCAAGAAACTTCACAAATAACCTCGCCGCCCAGATGCCGGGCGCGGGCCTCTTTGTTTGTCATGAGGCCGTTCGGGGTTGAAATAATCGCAATGCCGAGGTCCGACATGACGCGTGGGAGGTCCGTCGACTTCGCATACACACGTGATCCGGGTTTGCTTACCCGCTTCACATGCCGGAGGCGCGGTTCGGTGTTTTCATACGACAGTCCAACCTTCAGTATCGAACGCTTCGCGACCGTGAGCTTCTCCACTCCGTTCACATAGCCTTCCTTTTCAAGAATTTTTGCAATCGAAAACTTCATTGTCGAGTACGGCAACATCACCTCGCGCTTGTGAACCGCCAGCGCGTTCCGGAGACGTGTGAGCATGTCAGAGATAGGATCCGTCATCATAGTGAGTTTATCGAACTACCAGCTCGCTTTTACCACGCCGGGAATTTCTCCCCGATTTGCGAGTTCGCGGAAACAGATGCGGCAGAGCTTAAATTCCCGCATGTAGCCGTGCCGACGGCCGCAGCGCCAACACCGGTTCACGATCCGAGTCGAGAACTTGGGTTTGCGCTTCGATTTTGCAATCTGATTTTCCGTTGCCATAATTATTTTTTAGTGGCTGTTTCCTCGCGGAAGGGGAAGCCGAGTTGTTTCAGAAGTGCCAAGCCTTCAGCCTTTGACTTTGCGGTCGTTCCAATGGTGACCTGCAGACCGTGGATCACTTCGATCTCGTCGCTGCGGATCTCCGGGAATGCCGTGTGCTCCGAGAATCCGATCGAGTAATTTCCGGTTCCGTCGAACGCCTTCGGAGAGAGGCCTTGGAAATCCCGCACGCGCGGGAGAGACACCTTAATGAGTTTCTCCAGGAAGTCCCACATGCGCTTGCCGCGGAGCGTCGCCTTCATGCCGACGACCATCCCCTGCCGAATCTTGAAGCCTGCGATAGACTTGCGTGCCAGGGTCTTGACTGGCCTTTGACCGGAGACCCGGGTCAAGGTCCGCTCGGCCGTCTCCAGGTACTTCGCATCCTTGAGACCGGGACCCACCCCGATGTTCAGCGTCACCTGACGGACAATCGGAACCGCATGCGGATTTTTGTACCCGAATTTCTTCTGAAGCGATGGGATCACTGTTGATTTGTACTGCTGTCGCAATGCCATACCCCGTACTACAACTTCGACTTAACAAACGTTTGAAGCCGTTTGGCAATCAAACAGCGGGACTGAATGGTTTTGCGATCTCTTGTGAGGACAGACATACAGGATAATGTCGAAGTTGTAGTACGGGGCATACGATTATCTCTAGTGAGCCTGCCCCGTTAGAGCCATGGGCTCTAACGGGGCCTGTCGAACTATTCAATATCCTCCGAAGAACCTTTTGACCGCAGAACTCGGATCTTCGTCCGCGTCCCGTCCTTCTCCATAATTTTATATCCCACGCGTCCGGCCTTGCCGCTTTTTGGAGAAAGAAGAACGACATTCGAAATGTGCAGCGGCGCCGGGAAACGGATCTTCTGCCCCTGGGCGTCCCGCGTGCGGGCACGCAGGTGGCGCGTGGAAAGATTGATGCCTTCCACGACGACACGCTGAAGCTTGGGGAACACCTGCAGGACGGCCCCTTCTTTTCCCTTTTCTTTTCCCGCGATAATGCGGACTTTGTCGCCGGTCTTGATCTTCATAGGATTAAAGCACTTCCGGTGCGAGCGAAATAATTTTCGTAAAGCCCATCGCGCGGAGTTCCCGGGCGACCGGCCCGAAAATGCGCGTGCCCTTCGGCTCCTTGGAACTTTTATCAATGATCACGCCGGCATTTTCATCGAACCGGATGTACGTCCCGTCCTTCCGGCGCGTCTCCTTGCGTGTGCGGACAATGACGACCGTCACGACATCGCTTTTTTTGACCGTCCCGTGCGGCACCGCTTCCTTCACGACCGCGTTCACGATGTCACCAATGCCAGCCGAGTGCTTTCGGGAGCCGCCCAATACCCGAATCACCTGGAGTTTTTTGGCTCCGGTATTGTCGGCTACTTTTAACATCGTGCGGTGTTGAACCATAGATATTGAGTACGTTTCACATTTTCTTCCCAACAACCCGCCAGCGCTTATCGCGCGAAAGCGGACGGCATTCCACAAAATTCACGAGATCTCCCACTTTGTACTGCTTGTTCTCGTCGTGCACCTTAAACTTTTGGCTGCGCACATAGCGCTTTCCGTATTTTGGATGAACGACCGTGCGGTCAACCCGAACCACGATGGTTTTTGCCATCGAGTCCGAGACCACGATTCCCTCAAAATTTCGCTTTTTCATACCTTGGTCGTTTTTTGCTTGTCGCGCAGAACGGTTTTGAGACGCGAGATTTCTTGCCGGACCTGCCGCACTTCGCGGACGGTCTTTAATTGGTTTGCGGAAAGCTGGAAGCGCAGAGTATGCAGGCGTTGTAAACGCTCCGCCAGAGCCTTGATCAAGGCTTCCGGACTCTGTCCGCGCATCCAAGTAAGATCTTTCGTTTCCATAAAGAGTAGAAGTTGGAGGTGAGAGGTTGGGGGTTGGATTAGGAGAGATCCCTGGTGACGATTTTCGTCTTGACCGGAAGCTTGTGGGAGGCAAGTGTCAGGGCCTCGCGCGCGAGTGGCGCCTCCACCCCATCCATCTCAAACATCACGGTTCCCGGGCGCACCGCAGCCACGTAATGATCCACGGCTCCCTTGCCCTTACCCATTGGCATCTCGGAGCCCTTGGTCGTGACCGGATGGTCTGGAAAAATCCGGATCCAAACCTTGCCCCCGCGCTTGATCGTACGCGTGAGCGCGCGGCGCGCGGCCTCAATCTGGCGCGAGGTCACCCACGATTCGGTCATGGCTTTGAGGCCGAAGGACCCGAACGCGAGGGTCGCTTTTTGGGTCGCCAAACGCTTCCCGCCCCCACGACCCTTGTGCCATTTGCGATGTTTAACTTTTTTTGGAATTAACATATTTATTCAAACACCTCGCCGCGGTTAATCCACACTTTAATGCCGATCGTGCCGTAAATCGTAAAGGCGGTCACGGAGGCATAGTTTATGTCCGCGCGGAGGTTGTGAAGCGGAATTTTTCCGTGGGCGAGCGTTTCCGTGCGGGCGATTTCCGCGCCATTCGAACGACCAGAAATCGTGATCTTCACCCCTTCTGCCCTCGCCTTCATCACGCGCTCGATCGCCATCTTCATGATGCGACGAAACGGCATGCGCTTTTCAAGGTCACCCGCGATCTGTTGCCCGACGATCTGGGCCGAGAGCGACGGCTGCTGGATTTCCTTCACGTTCACCTGGAGGTCCACCTTACGACCACGGTAGAAGGTCTTCTTGACGGTCTTCGTGAGCTCTTCGATGCCAGCTCCGGCACGGCCGATAATCGTCCCGGGTTTCGCCGCATAGACGGTGATCGTCAGCTTTTGGCGAGAGCGCTCGATTTCTATGTGGTCGAGGAGCGAATCCTTCAGTCGCTTCCAAAGAAAATCCCTGAGCTGCACGTCTTCTTTGAGAAGCGCGCTGTAATTCTGCCGGGCAAACCAGACACCGCCCCACCCTTTGGTGACCGCGAGTCGGAAGGCCTTTGGATGAACTTTATGACCCATAATGTTGCGACCATTTAAATTCCTTCATCTGCTGCATTGCGGGGCCCCGCAAGTTCGTCATCCTACGATTGAAGTAGGCCCCCTCACTTGCTTCCCCGCGCCTTGCATCTGAAGTTTTTAACTGGTCTCACTTCGTCGAAGATTTATTACGTTTCTCTTTTTTCTCTTTTACCTTTTTCTTCGTTGGAACATCGCTCAACACCACCGAGATGTGCGCCGAACGTTTCCGAATCGGAGCGGCCCGACCAAAGGCGCGGGCGCGGAAGCGGTGCAGAACCGGTCCCCCATCCGCCACAATACTCTTCACGTACAACGCTTCCGGTTTGAGCTGAAAATTGTGCTCCGCGTTCGCCACGGCTGAACGCAAAAGTTTCAACACAGGTAAGGCGGCTGCTTTGTTCACAAATTGCAGCTGCTCCAAAGCCGAGGCCACGCGTTTGCCGCGAATCGTATCAATCACCAACCGGATTTTCCGTGGCGACTGATGAATATAGCGTGCGGATGCTTTTACGTCCATAGAGGAATATTATTTGGTACCCTTCGCAGCCGCGGGAGCCGGAGCCTTCGCGCCGGCAGGGGCCGCAACCCCCGGAACCCCAGGAGCACCCGTTGCCGCAGCCGAGGCCTCCACTTCTTTCTGGAGCTTACCGCCATGGCGGACGAATTTCCGTGTCGGAGAAAATTCTCCGAGCTTGTGACCGACCATATTTTCCACAATACGCACCGGAATGAAATCCTTGCCGTTGTGCACGGCCACGGTAAACCCAACCATCTCTGGGGTGATGGAAGAAGCGCGCGCCCAGGTCTTGATCATCTTTTTGTCGCCGGACTTCAGCGCGAGGATTTTCTTCTGAAGTTTTTGGTCCACGTAAGGACCCTTTTTCGAACTGCGAGACATAAGTGAAATTTCGCAGGCTTTAGGCGGACAAGGCTTTAGGCTTTAGGAATTTCCCTAATGCCTGACGCCTAACGCCTAACGCCTGTGTCTTTTACATAGAGCTGCCGACAAATCGGCCTTTCGGACGTCGCTGAATAATCAGGGAATCGGAAGATTTCTTCCCGCGAGTTTTGACCCCGAACGCGGGCTTGCCTTGGGGCGTCTTCGGATGCTTCAACCCGATCGGGTTGTGGCCTTCCCCGCCGCCGTGCGGGTGATCCACGGGGTTCATGGCCTTGCCGCGCACCGACGGACGAAACCCGCGGTGCCGCATGCGGCCGGCCTTGCCCCAGCGCACGAGGCGTCGATCCGGGTTCGACACTTGTCCGATCGTCGCAAAACATTGCTTGAACACCATGCGCATTTCGCCAGAGGGAAGTTTCAGGGTCGCATACGGGCCTTCCACGGCCATGAGCTGAATGGCGGCTCCGGCGCCGCGCCCCAACTGTCCACCAAGCCCCGGATGGAGCTCCACGTCATGGATGATGAGGCCCACGGGAATGTGCTCGAGCGGGAAACGGTTGCCCGTTTGGATCTCCCCTTTTTGTTTGGAAGAAATAACCGAGTCCCCAACCTTGAGGCCAAGCGGAGCGAGCATGTACCCCTTCTTACCGTTCTTGTAATAGAGAAGCGCGATGCGTCCGCCGCGGCTCGGGTCGTATTCAATCGCCACCACCTTTGCCGGCACGTCGAAAAGATTCCGCTTGAAATCCACAAGACGGATCCGGCGCGCGACACCGCCGCCGCGGTGGCGCACGGTAATCTTCCCCCGCGTGCGGCCAGCCATCGACTTCGACGAAATCGTGAGGGATTTTTCCGGCTTCCCCTTCGTGATGTCTTCAAACGTGTCGACGCTGGAAATGCGGCGACCGGGAGACGTTGGATTGTAGTGTTTAATCGGCATACAGAATTAAATCCGAAATTCGAAATGGGAAAAATCCGAAAAAACGGTTGAAAATTCTAATTTTGAATTTAGAATTTCTTCGAATTTAGAATTTTTAACATTTCGAATTTTCATATTAAACGCCTTCGTACACATCAATGGTCTTACCCGCCGGGAGCGTCACGATCGCCTTCTTCCAGGCACGGCGCTGGCCTGTCATCCGCCCAAAGCGAACCACTTTGCCGCGCACGCGCTGGATGTTCACTTCAACCGGCGTGATGCCGTAGAGGGCCCTCACAGCCGCGCGCACCTGAACGCGCGTGGACTTCGGCGAGACCACAAAACAGTACTGGCTCAAGGAGGCAAGATGCGCTGCCTTTTCTGTCACGAGCGGTTTCACGATGACCTGAGCAAGCTCCGCGGAAATCACCCCGATTTTTGTCGGCGTTTTCTTTGCAGCCTTTTTATCCTTCGACACCGGCTCCAGTTTTGGCGAACGCGAAGCAGGAGCCTGACCTTTCAGCTCAACCTCTTTTTTCGATTTGAATCGGTCAAAAAATCCCATACCCCGTTAGAAGCCTGAACAAAAAAGATTAAAAATCTTTTTCGTAGCTCCTTTTGATACACAGGTGAATACCTGACCAGTTTTATAATTTTGTAAGACGTGAGTATAACACATACGGCTTCTAACGGGGCATTTACGGACGCGAGTAGGTTTTGGTGATGACCTCGAGGGCCTCGCGGCTCGCAAGCACGGTGTCGTGAGCGAGGAGATCAACCACGTTCAAGCTGTTTGCGGGAAGGGTCGAAATGCGCGGCAGGTTGCGTACGGCACGTGAAAGCGCGGCGTTCGTGGGCTCCGTGACAATAAGCGTTTTCTTGCCAAGACCCGGAAGCTTTTTCAAAAGTCCTGCCGCAAGTTTCGTCTTCGGTTCTGAAAGTTTCAAACTTTCCACGGCAACCAAGCGATGATCCGCCACCTTTTCGGAAAGAACCATGGCAAGCGCTTTGCGGCGCACCTTCCGATTCAGCTTCAAAGAAAAATTGCGCTCCTTGGTGGGGCCAAACGTGATGCCGCCTCCGACCCAGATCGGTGACCGGCGGGATCCATGACGCGCACGGCCTGTGCCCTTTTGCTTCCACGGCTTTTTGCCGGTTCCCGCAACCTCGCCGCGGCCTTTCGTGTGCGCGAGGACCTGCCGGCTATTTGCCTGCTGGGCCACGACTGCCGCGTGCACCACAGAAGGATCCGCTTTCACATCAAAAAGTTTCGGCTCAAGGGTGAGTTCGCCGACGGTGGCTCCTTCTTGATTGTAGAGTTTTACCGTTGCCATATCGTTTTCCCTTCACGGGCAACAATGAGGAGAACACTGCCCCGGGCCCCGGGCACCGCTCCCTTCACGGCGAGCGTTTGTGCCGTCGGATCCACAGAAATAATTTCCAAATTTTTTACGGTCACGCGATCTGCCCCGAGGTGCCCGGCCATGCGCTGGCCTTTGGAGACCGGCCCCTGGCGCTGCGAGGCAATCGAGCCTGGCATGCGCAGCTGGTCCTTATGGCCGTGGGAGGCTGGGCTTCCGGCAAAATGGTGGCGTTTCACAACGCCCTGGAATCCGCGACCCTTTGAGGTACCAATCACATCCACTTTCATCCCCGGCTTAAATGCGGACACATCCACGGTGTCACCGCGTTTCAAATTGGTCGTGGCCGCGCGGAATTCGCGCAACACACCAAAGGCAGGCAGATCCTTAAGATGCCCCGTTTCGGCTTTCGAGAGCTTTCGGCGAACGTCCGTCCCAAGTTGGATCGCGGTGTACCCTTCTTTTTCCGCACCCTTCACCTGGGTTACGATATTCGGCTCCGCTTTCACCAGCGTCACCGGAACAACGCTCCCGTCGTCCTTAAACTCCTGCGTCATTTCAATTTTACGACCAATGATGAATGACATACCCCGTTAGAGGCCTCTGACGAAAAAGATTTTTAAGCTGATAAAAAATCTTTTTCGGGAATCCTCTGATAAATCAACATGCCCCTGACCGATGTTTTAACTCTGCAAAACGTGGGTGTAATACCTACCGGCCTCTAACGGGGCATATCTGGCAATGAAAAAGCCAGAAGTCAGGGATCCAAGACCTTGGGTCACCGGCTTCCAGCCCCGAACCTCACCAGAGGTGCTTCGGGATAATCATGTGAATTGGAGATAACAACCTCGATGGCGGTTCGGAAAGCGTCTGGAAGGTTTTCTCAGGAAAGACTCTCGAACTCGTGAGATCTCTCTTCCAGGTTTTCGTTCCGCTGGTGCGGCTCCCGCACCGGTGTCTGACACGATCGTTTCGTAGCAGGCACCGATGCGTGGCATCGGTTTTTAAGAAAAATTTTTGAAAAACTTCAGAGATCTCTTAAGTTTTGATTTCGACATCGACTCCGGAGGGGAGAGAGAGCGTCATGAGCGCGTCAATCGTCTTCTCTGTCGGCTCCGAGATGTCGATGAGGCGCTTGTGAATGCGCATCTCGTATTGTTCGCGCGAATCCTTATGCACGAACGTCGATCGGTTCACGGTATACTTCCGCTTTTCCGTGGGCAGAGGAATGGGCCCGTGAATCTTCGCTCCGGACCGCTCGGCCGTCTTCAGGATGGTCGCGGTCGCCTGGTCGATGATTTTGTGGTCGTAGGCCCGGATTTTAATCCGAATATGCGGCTTTTCTTCTTCGGTCTTTGCGTGAGAGGCGCCCTGCCTGCCGGCAGGCACGGCGCCTTTTTTTCCGGCGGAGCCGGACCCCGCTTTGCGGGGCTTGGCGGAACGAGGTGCGGTAGTCACAGGTGTAAAAGAACTAATGAACAGGGAGTTATTACTTCGTGATCTTTGTCACCACCCCTGCGCCGACCGTGTGCCCGCCTTCGCGGATGGCAAACGACATTTTCTCTTCCAGCGCGACCGGTTGGATGAGTTTAATCGTAAGATTCACCGTGTCTCCCGGCATCACCATTTCCGTGCCCTGCGGGAGCGTGATCTCGCCCGTTACATCCGTGGTCCGGATGTAGAACTGCGGCTTATAGCCATTGAAGAATGGCTTGTGGCGGCCGCCTTCCTCTTTCGTGAGGGCGTAGACTTCCCCCTGGAACTCGGTGTGCGGCGTAATCGAACCGGGTTTCGCAAGCACCATGCCGCGCTCCACGTCTTCCTTTTTCACGCCGCGCAAGAGCACCCCGGCGTTGTCGCCAGCCCGGCCTTCATCCAAAGTCTTGTTGAACATTTCAATGCCGGTCACGACGGTCTTCGACGTCTCCGGACGGATGCCCACGATCTGCACTTCCTCGTTCACCTTCACGAGTCCGCGCTCGATGCGGCCTGTCACGACGGTGCCGCGGCCTTCAATCGAGAACACGTCTTCCACCGGCATGAGGAACGGCTTGTCCACCTGACGCACCGGCTCCGGAATCCAGGTGTCGAGAGCGGCGAGGAGATCCAAAATCGGCTTCGTGGCTTCGGCGTCCGCCGGATTCTGGAGCGCCTTCAAGGCCGACCCGCGGATGACCGGGGTCGCTGCACCGTCAAACTGGTACTTCTTCAAAAGATCGCGCACCTCCTCTTCCACAAGATCAATAAGCTCCGGATCATCCACCGTGTCCACCTTATTCAAAAAAACCACAATCGCCGGCACGCCGACCTGGCGGGCCAGGAGAATGTGTTCGCGCGTCTGCGGCATCGGGCCATCCGCGGCCGAGACGACAAGAATGGCTCCGTCCATCTGGGCGGCGCCCGTGATCATGTTTTTGATGTAGTCCGCGTGCCCAGGACAGTCGACGTGCGCATAGTGGCGCTTGTCGGACTCGTATTCTGTATGGGCCGTCGCGATCGTAATACCGCGCGCCTTCGATTCTGGCGCTTTATCCAAATCATCCACGCCCTTCTTCTGGGCGGTCATGCCCTTCGCGTTCAAAACCGCGAGGATGGCCGCTGTGGTCGTGGTCTTCCCATGGTCCACGTGACCAATGGTCCCGACGTTCACGTGCGGCTTTGTGCGCTTAAAAACCTCTGCCATAGGTGGTAATTGGAGGCGTTAGGCTTTAGGCGTTAGGCGTTAGGAAATCCCTAAAGCCTAAAGCCTTGTCCGCCTAAAGCCTGTACTTTTTCTTACAAATAAATGTGTGCGAAGTATAACAAAGCCCTAAAATTCCTGCAAGTCCTAGATGGGAAGTTGGAAATTGGAGGTGGGAAGTTGGAAAAAATGGGTTTATTTCGTCATTGCGAGGCCTTATTCACTAAGCTTGTGAAGGAGTAAGGCCGAAGCAATCCCATTTGTTGAGACAAATAAAACGGGAGCCAAGGTTCAAGAACCAAGGCTCCCAAGCCTGCCTGCCGGCAGGCAGGTGCAAAGTACGCGAGCTCCCAGTCCCTTCACTCCCCAAGGACAGGGACCGAGCAGCGCGAGCTGCCGTCGCCGTGCCAGCGGGCGCGCAGGCGCACCTCGCCGGTGTCGGTATCGCGGTACACGTACGGCACGAACTGCCACGGCTCGTCGCCGCACTCGGGAACGTTGAGCTCGTAGCCTCCGAGGAAGTACGCCGGGGTCTTGTCGTAGTCGATGGCCTCCGCGTACTCCCGGAAGAGCCAGGTGAACGCGAGTCCCTCGTCCGCGAGCGACTTCGGCCCCCGCACCGCCGCGACGCTCTTGCGCTTCCGGTTGGCGTCGAGGCCGAACGTCACCCACTCAATCACGGGCTTGTGAGTGGCATTGCCCGCGAGGAGCCGGAGGCGTTCCACGTCCTTGCCCTGGTACGGGTGCGTGCCGGAGAACAGCAGCTCCCAGCGCCAGAACTTCGGATCGAAGGTCTTCTTGATCCGTGCCGCATGCGCCTCGAAGGTCTGCGCCACACCCTTGTCGCCCTTTCCGAAGCGGATGCGGAGCGAGCGGAAGACGAGCCGTCCCTTGGGCCACTCCGGCGCCGTCTTCGCGAGCCACTCGAAGACCGTGTCCTCGATCTTTCAGCCCTCCTGCTCGGAAGCCTCGCGGAACCGCTTGAGCGTCTCGTCGACCGAGAGCTCGAAGGGGTTCTTGTTTGCGAGCTCCACCTGCTGATGGAGGAACTCGGCGATGAGTGCCGCGTTGCCTGGGCTACGGATCCAGTCCGCGTCCTGGGTCGTGACCCCCGCCTCGGAAAGAGTGCGGAGGGTGGGAGAAAGTTCGCTGAAACCGATCTCGATAAGGCGTGCCATGGTGGCATTGCCTCCTGTTTTGTCGCCGACGTGCCTGCTCCGGGGGAATCCCGGTTTGTCAGGAGTTGTCGTTAAAAGCGACGCGCTGCGTGTCTCCCACCCCCTCCAACTCCCCCTCGGGCAGGGGGAGAGGCACACAAAACGTCGCTTTCAACAGAATAAATAAAATGAACGAGGTCTTACTTTAACAAAAAAACGACAGAAAGTCAAGGGATTGCTTCGTCGTCACCTTCGGCTCCTCCTCGCAATGACAAATTACTACTCGATCGGCTCTAAATAGAACTGCTCTTCGCCAAATTCCTCGTCTTTTACGGCCTTTTCCTTTTTCCCTTTTTCTTTTTCCCGAAGATAAGCCTGATACTGCGCTTCGAGATCCGTTTGTTCTTGAGGGTTCAACTTACCTAAGTCCCATGTTTCGGCAGAACTCCCAGCAGGCGGCATGGCCTCGAAAATGTCGGAAGGGTGAGAAGGGACGGAAGAGGGCTGCGTGGATTGCGAAAACGTTCCACGAGCGACGAGCAACGATTCATATTGATCAAGTCCCATGAGCACGAAAACGTCTTCCCCTTCCGGATCGGTCACAATGATGCGATCCCCGGTCCGGCGTGCCAAATCAAGAAGTCGGCGAAGTTGTTTATTCATACAAATAATGCATACTAGGCAAATGTTGTATCATCCCCTTGACAATACCGTCAATATGTGGTATTCTGGCTTTCTTGTGCAATATCGCGATCAAGTTTGAGAT
>CAZNKO010000001.1:42435-74737 GCA_964573855.1 uncultured Gammaproteobacteria bacterium
TTCCTATCCACGGTCCTCACCTATGGGACAGACAGGTGGATATCTTTTTGTGGATATTTAAACCTGAATGGGCAAATTATTCCGTTTAAATCTTTAGCTTTCAGGTCGGACCACTTAGGCCTATCTTCGTCTCCGCAAGACCGCGAGGATGAAGATGCAACAGACAACAATAAATGCTATGAGCCCAGAGATCATCCAAACGGATAGACAGAGCACAGGATATCGAAGAGCGACAGGATTCAGTAACGCTGTAAAAGCCTGCATAACGACCTTCGTCTCAAACAAACAACCCCGCACCTATAAATAGGTGCGGGGTTTTGTTTTTGAAAGCATCATCGTTCAACCTTTGCTAATGCCTTCCATTCTCCAATAACCGCTTCGATGTCCTGAACAGTCACACACGGCTCCTTGCCCGCGCAACGTATCTTCGCGACATCGGCCGCTTTATGTAATACGCCGAAATGCGTCCGGTGCGGTTCCGCGGCCTCAACGGCAACTTTGGCGCACGCCTCATCAATAAGGTCAATGGCTTTGTCGGGGAGGAAACGACTCCGCAAGACGCGCGACTTCTCTACCGCGGCCGTGAGGGCGTCGTCGTTGATCTTCACCTTGTGAAATTGTTCATAGAGCGGCCGCACTCCGCGTAAAACGGCTAAGGCGGCCGTGGGGGTCGGTTCGGAAACAAAAATGGGTTGAAAACGGCGATCCAACGCTGGATCCGTGCGGATGTATTGCTCGTATTCCTGCCAGGTGGTTGCCCCGATGACCGGCAGATCCCCGCGCGCGAGCGCCGGTTTTAAAATATCCGTAGCCGACAGCGCCCCCTCCGTCCCTTTCGTCTGTTGGACAATGTGAATTTCGTCGATGAACAGGATCGTGGTCCGCGGACGTGACTCAAGGGTACGCGTCACGGAGCGTAAACGCTCCTCAAATTCCCCACGGAACTTTGTTCCGGCAATCAGTTCGCTTAAATTCAATTGGAGAATTTCCTTCCCACGCAAGGATTCCGGCACTTCACCATCGAGGATGCGCTTTGCAAGCCCCTCCACAATCGCCGTTTTCCCAACCCCGGGTTCCCCAATCAACAGGGGGTTATTTTTCAACCGACGACTGATAATGTGGACCAGACGTTCGATTTCCTCCTCACGTCCAACCACAGGATCGATCTTTCCCGCTCGTGCAGCGGCCGTGAGGTCGCGCAGCAGATCCGTCCTCTGGGACCCAGCGCTTGCGCCGCCCTGCCGGCCTTGACGACGCCAGGAAAAATACAATGCCAAACCAATCAAGAAAAAGAGAACGAGGTATCCGAGAAAGGAAGTCCATGTCCCATCCATACTGCAGGGATTATACCGGCGGTCGCGCCTGAAGGCCAGCGAGCAAGAGAAACAGCCACAAACCGGAGACACTGAAATCAAAACTGAACAAATTCCCCACAAGATAGGCGACGAGAGATGCGGTGACGGTCACGATCCAGGGCCGGAAAAACGCGGATCGGCACCGCTCGATGGCCGTCCGTCCGGCAAAGACAAGCACAGCGAGAAAGGCAATGAGTCCAACGAAACCGCTCGCCCATGTGATGTCGAGAAAGATGTTGTGCAGGCGGTCGGCGACCGAGGGGTCGGCGCCCTGGAAGTCCGGGGAGGATTCCCGCGGATCCTTTTCGCGGCGAAGGGCAACATCGTAGTAGGTATCCAACCCGTATCCAAAAATCGGCCGCTCAAGAAAGTATGGGAAAACGAATTTCCATTCATTGACTCTTGCGAGCGTCGAACCGCGTTGCCAATCCACGGTCGAAACCGCGCGATACACCATTGCAGAACGCAAGTCATGAAGCGCTGGACGGAACGCCACTAACGCGGCAAGAAGGACACAACCACTGAGAAAGATCGGAACCAACCGCACGACATACCAGCGCCTTGGATGCTGCTTCCAGAGAATCCAGACCCAAATCAACGCCACAAACGCTGAAAGCCAGGCGCCGCGAGAATAAGTGAGTAAGACGGCTCCCAGGGCAAGGATACCGGTCGTCAAAGATAGGATCCGCCAACGTCGATCTGAATCAGAAAAATATTGATACACCGCAAACGGAAGGACCATGGCAAGATACGCTCCCAAAAAATTCGGATGCCCAAAGGTAGAAAAAGCGCGCGTCGGCCCGGTCATCCCATAAAGCGGAAACGCATGTTTCAGTTGCGGCAGATCAAGATCGAACCACTGCAGAATCGCATAGAGTGAAACGAATGCCGCAACGAGCGTTGTCGTACGCAGAAAAAATTTCCAATCTTCCTCCGAAGCGGCCCGTCGGACAAGAAAATACAACACGAACAACGCGAGGTAATAATACAAACCGATCATCCTCTCCTCCGAACCGAAAAAGCTCGTCCAGAAATCTTGCGACAGAAAGGTGCTGACCGCGAGCGCGAGTCCATACACGAGGACCGCGGTATCAAGAGAATGCCATGTCCCACGGCCGTTCCGGCTCGAAAAATTTTGATTCTTTCTCAAAAACAAAACACCAACGACGAGAAGAAAGAAAAAAATGCCGAAGGTGATCAAAAAAACCTTCGGTGGTTCATAAGGAAGATCCGCTGCCGGATCAAATACGAGTGGTATCAGAGCAAGAAAGAGCAACAGATACCGCATACCCCGTACTACAACACTGGTGGAACACCAATGGTTATCATAATTTAGATCATCGATTTACTGCCACAGTCTTACCGTCCCTGTGAGAGTTGTAGTACGGGGCATACCCTTCTGTCACCTTTTTACGGTTTTGGTTTGGTGAGGACCGGACGGGTGCGGAATGGATAGGTTGGGAGGGTCGCCCGCGCGCCGATGCAAATTCCAGGAAAACAATCCTTGTCTGTAAAACACGGCCGGCGAAATTTTGGCTGCCGTACTCCTGGTTGTATGATCGTCGGTATTCTTGGAATATCAGCACAGTACCCGGCCCGGCCGTACGGGAACGGATTTTTCATCAACGCAAATCCGGCCGCAAGGCCAAGCGCCGCAATCCCGATCAACATGATGGCCGCGAGCGTCTGGGTCTTTGACTTTACGATGGTGTGTGAAAACGCAGAAACCCTTGCTTGAAGAGAAGCGTGATGTTTCATATTTTGTCATTCTATCACACCTCGACGATCTTTTTTACTTCCTTTATCTTCTTCTGCAAATCGTGGAAGAGGGCGATTTGGCCTCGGGCGCGGGCGGCCCTTCGACAGGCTCAGGATTGACCCTCGCTAAGTCATCACAATCTCTTTCACTTTCTCGATATTCTCCTGTAAATCATGATACAAGGCAATCTGTCCATGTGCTCGGGCCAAGTTGTGCGCGCGGCGCGAGGGGTAGCGTTTTTGATCCCAACCGAAATACGAATCATTAAAATAATCCGCGAGGAACCGCGAGGCGAGCTCGAGGGTGATCGTGCCGATCGCCTGCGGAACGAGTTCGATTTCCCGCGCCGTCAAAAACCCTTCGGCCTCACTCATATATCCTTTCCATCCGGCCTCAAAAATCTCGATACGGAATGGATTCTTCGGATCATCTTCTTCCAATCCACACCATGAACGAAACGCATCGCCGAGTTCAACCAAAATCGGGCGGCGATTGCACGTATCAAGATCGACGAGCGCTTTTGCCTTGCCTTTTTTATCAAACAAAATGTTCGAGATCTTTGGATCCCCATGAATCACGCGCATGGGGAGATCGGCGGGAAGAAACAATTTCGGAAGTTCGCGAGTGATGAAGGTGATCTCGTCGGCAACCCCCTCTACCTCCCCTCCCGCCGTTGGACGGGATCCCGCCAAAGGCGGTGACTTGGTAAGGGGGAGAACAGTGGAACGAAAAGTTTCGTAGACTTTCTCTGTCTCATGCAAAACTTTTTTTGATTGAAATTGATATGGGATTTTGTCCATCACGCGATGGAAGCGTGCGTACATCGCTCCGGCCTCACGCGCTTGCGCGGACGTCTCGATCTTTTCAATCGTGTCGCCCTCGAGAAATGTCTGCATCCGCCATTGATGTTCCCCATCGCTGACCAGCACCTTCTCCTCTTTCGAAAGGACGCATTCAGGCGCAGGAAATTTTTGTCCGTGCAAATAGTTCGTCACGGCCAAAAAATCCTGCGCGGTTTCTTCAGAGTTCAAAATCGGGTGCAGCCGTTGAACGATATACGTTCCACGATCCGCAATGATCTTAAAAGTCAGATGGATGAGCCCGATCGAAATCGGCTCGATTTTTTTAACCGTCCCAATGTCGTACGCTTGAAGAACAGATGAAGGAATCGTGGATTTCATAACGTCTGCACTCTATAACAAAATGCACCATCTGGCGACAGGAGATGTTAGATGAATCCGCCCGCCTGAATATTCCACAAACGCTGATATGTGCCAACCTCTTCGAGAAGTTGTTGATGGGTTCCCATCTCGATAATTTTTCCGTTTTGCATGACCACAATCCGATCCATTTTCATGATGGTGGAGAGGCGATGGGCGATCACCATGACGGTCTTTCCCCGCATAAGCTCGGCGAGCGACTCTTGAATAAGGAGCTCTGATTCGGAATCAAGACTTGAGGTCGCCTCATCAAGCACGAGGATCGGCGCGTTCTTCAAGATGGCCCGCGCAATCGCGACACGTTGACGCTCACCACCCGAAAGTTTGACGCCGCGTTCGCCAACATAGGTATCATACCCCTGTGGAAGCGCACGGATGAACTCATGACAGCGCGCTTTTTTCGCAGCCGCGATTATTTCTTTTTCTGTTGCTTTCGGCTGCCCATAACGGATATTCTCTCCAAGGCTCCGATGGAACAAGATCGGTTCTTGAGGAACAAAACTGACCGCACGCCACAAACTCTCAAGGGTAACCGCGGCAATATTTTGTCCATCAATCTCAATCGTCCCGGCTGTTAAATCAAATAAGCGTAACAAAAGTTTCGTGACCGTACTTTTCCCTGCGCCCGAAGGGCCTACCAACGCGACCTTCTCCCCGGCTTGGACGGAAAGATGAAAACCATGCAAGACGCCGAGTTCTTCTCGGTAATGGAATGAAATGTTTTTAAATTCGATCACTCCGCGTTCGACACGCAGCGCTTTTGCTCCTTTCACGTCGCTCACTTCGTGTGGAGTCTCAAATACATGCACCATCTCTGACGCTTGAGCACTCAATTCAAACAGCCGGCGAACATGGCGGCCGAAATCCCAAAGTTTTCCAATCATTTGAATAATGAATGCCTGAATCAAGGCGAGATCGCCAACGGTGAGCGAGCCAGCCCCCCACGCACGCACGGCAAGATACACAATGGCAATTTCCAGCATAATGAAAAATGCCACTTGGATCGCCGTGATGATTTCCGATAAATTCCAAGTGAATCGCCATAGGTGCGCAAAATTGCCCACGGCGTTGCCGTACCGTTTTTCCTCGGCAGAATAGGCCGCAAAAAATTTCACGTTCAAACTGTTGGAGATGACGTCGGAAAGCTCACCAACCATGTGCGAATCTGCTTCACTCTTCATTTCGTCATATTTGAGTTTCCAAATAGCGAGACGATAATTCACGAAGAGATACATAACAACCCACACAAACATCAACCCTCCTAAAAACATACTACGCGTCGTGAGCGAGATGATGGCGCCTGTAAGGATCATCGCGAGCGGAATGAACTCCCACTGCACCATCTCGTGTAATTCTAAAAACGAATCCACAAACCGGTTGAGTTGTCGCACAAGGGAGCCGGCAAATTGATCTGTAAAAAAACGATACGAATGACGGATCAGATACGAGAACGACTGCTGGTGCAAACGCTCTGACGCCTTCGGAATGGCCCAGGCGGTTAAAAACCCAGAAATTCGCCAAATAAAAAATCCCGAAACGGAAACAACCGCGAGCCAAACGACGACCTGTATGGCCTGTGTGACAGCTGTGGGAGACGGCGGAACACTAGAGACAATGTCAAAAAGAAGTTTGTAAATCCAAGGAATAGCAATCCCGCTCGCCGAAGCGATGATCACGACAACAACAGCCAGAACAAACGGCCACCGCATGCCGTGTAACAAACGATTATAAGTGCGCCACACCTCGCCGAGGGATACGTTTCCGGCGTACGGGGCTGATCTCACTAATCTTTTTGCCATAAATCGCCTCTATCGTATCACACGGGCTCTATCAAAAATAATCGCAATAAAAAGACAGGAGCATAACTCCCGTCTTTTTTTGTTCTTACCGGCGAATCGTGCCGGCGCGGGCTTCGACGATTTCTTTTGCGACGTTCCCGGGAATCTCTTCGTAGTGATGGAATTCCATGGTGTAGGAGGCGCGGCCTTGCGTGATCGAGCGGAGGGTGGTCGCATAGCCGAACATTTCAGCAAGCGGCACGTAGGCCACGGCGACCTTGGCTCCGGCCCGGTCGCCCATTTCCTGAATCTGCCCGCGCTTGGCGTTCAAGTCGCCGACCACGGGGCCCATGAACTCTTCCGGCGTGATGGTTTCGACCCTCATCATGGGTTCAAGAAGGACCAGTCCGGCTTTTTTCGCGGCGTCCTGAAACGCCATGGATCCCGCAATCTTAAAGGCGGCCTCGGACGAGTCCACTTCATGGTAGGAGCCGTCAAAAAGTGTCACCTTCACGTCGAGAACGGGGTAGCCGGCCAAGACACCGCGGTCCGCAGCCTCGTGCGCCCCTTTTTCGATTGGGTTGATGTATTCGCGGGGCACGGCACCGCCTTTGATCGCGTCTTCAAATTCAAATCCTTTGCCCGGCTCGCTCTTTTCCAAACGGAGAAGACAATGACCGTATTGTCCGCGGCCGCCGGTCTGGCGAATATATTTACCCTCGCCTTCGGCCGAGCCCTTAATCGTTTCACGGTAGGACACCTGGGGTTTGCCCACATTTGCTTCGACCCCGTATTCGCGTTTCATGCGGTCGACAATGATCTCGAGGTGCAGCTCTCCCATGCCGGAGATGATGACTTGGCTTGTTTCCTCGTCAGTCCGGACGCGAAACGTCGGGTCCTCTTCCGCCAGTTTCTGGAGCGCGACTCCCATTTTTTCTTGATCCTGTTTGGTCTTTGGTTCAATCGCAATCGAAATGACCGGCTCCGGAAAGACAATGGCTTCGAGCTGGGCCGGATGCTCCGGATCGCAGAGCGTGTGCCCGGTGAATGTATTTTTCAACCCCACTGCGGCCGCGATGTCGCCCGCATACACTTCATCCACTTCGGTCCGGGCATTAGCATGCAGACGCACAATGCGCCCGATGCGTTCACGCTCGCCCGTACTTGAATTCAGGACATAAGAACCCGCTTTGATGCGGCCGGAATAGACACGAAAGAATGCAAGCTTTCCCACGAACGGATCTGCGGCAATCTTAAAGGCGAGGGCGGTAAACGGTTCATCGTCCGCGGCCTTGCGGATGAGTTCGACCGAGGGGTCGCCGGGCTCAAAGGCTTTGATGGGCGGAATGTCGAGCGGACTCGGCAGATAATCCACAATCGCGTCGAGGAGGAGCTGAACGCCTTTGTTCTTGAGCGCAGATCCGCACAGCACCGGATAAATTTCCGTCTGAACAGTGGCGCGGCGCAGGGCGGACATGAGCTCTTCGATCCTGATCTCTTTTCCATCCAAAAATTTGGACGTAAGTGCGTCGTCGGTTTCGGCAATTGCCTCAACCAATTTTCCGCGCCACGTTTTGGCAGACTCAAGGTATTCGGCCGGGATCTCGACCTCGTCAATCACCTTCCCGAGTTCGTCGCGGTACAGAAACGCCCTCATCTTCAAGAGATCGATGATACCGTTGAAGCCCCCCTCCGTGCCGATCGGCAGCTGGATGGGGTGGGCCTTTTTTGAGAGACGAGTCCAAATGGATTCAATGTCCTTGAAAAAATCGGCGCCGGTCCGATCGAGTTTGTTGACGAAACACAACCGAGGCACGCGATAATCTTCCGCATAACGCCAGTTGGTTTCGGACTGGGGTTCGACGCCCGAAACGCCGTCAAACACCATGACCGCGCCGTCCAAGACGCGCAGCGAGCGCTTCACCTCGACCGTAAAATCGATATGCCCCGGCGTGTCGATCAGGTTCAACTGGTGACCTTTCCAAAAACAGGTCGTGGCCGCGGCAGTAATCGTAATCCCGCGCTCGCGCTCCTGTTCCATCCAGTCCATCGTGGCCTCTCCTTCGTGCACCTCGCCGATCTTATGCTTTTTCCCGGTATAGAAAAGCACGCGCTCGGACGTGGTAGTCTTGCCGGCGTCAATGTGGGCGATGATCCCGAAGTTGCGGGTTTTCTCAAGAGAATACTCTCGGGGCATAGTTCGACAGGCTCACTACAAGTATCTTAACGGGCGAAATGAGCAAACGCGCGGTTCGCCTCGGCCATGCGCTGCACGTCCATTCTCTTCTTCACCGCTTCCCCTTCGTTGTTTGCGGCCGCGACAATTTCGTCCGCGAGCTTTTCCGCCATGGGCCGGCCCTTCTTCGAACGGGTCGCCTCGAGAATCCAGCGATACGCCAAAATATAGCGCCGCTCGCCGCGCACGGGCATCGGCACCTGATAATTGGCGCCCCCGACGCGCTTGGATTTCACTTCCAAAGACGGCATCACATTCTTGAGCGCCGTATCGAACACTTCGACGGGGCTCTTTTTTGTTTTCTCCCCCATGAGATCGAACGCGCGATACACGATTTCCTGCGCCGTGGATTTCTTGCCGTCGCGCATCACGTAATTAATGAGTTTCGTAACCAAAACATTCCCGTACTTTTCGTCGGGAATGAGAACGCGCCTGGGAGCTTGCTTGCCTCGCATATTATGAAGGGAACTCGACGGATTTTCTTCCCCCTGCGATGGGGTACTCCGTCGGAAGAATTAATTTCTACTTTCTACATTCTACCTTCTACTTTTTTGGCTTCTTATTGCCGTAGAGCGATCGGCTACGACGCCGCGCATCAACGCCTTGGGCATCGTACACGCCGCGCACGATGTGGTAGCGCACACCCGGCAGGTCTTTCACGCGGCCGCCGCGCACGAGCACGATCGAGTGCTCCTGCAGGTTGTGGCCTTCGCCGCCAATATAGGCGGTTACTTCCATGCCATTCGAAAGACGCACACGCGCAATCTTCCGAATGGCCGAGTTCGGCTTTTTCGGCGTCATGGTTGTCACTTTGACACACACGCCGCGCTTGAACGCGTTCCCGCGGTCGACTTCATTGCGCTTGCGATGCAAAGAATCGAGCGTGAATTGCATCGCCGGCGCTTTGCTCTTCGATTTGGACGAATGACGTCCTTTGCGGATCAATTGCTGGACGGTAGGCATATGTGAGAAACGTAGGTGATGGGTGTCAGGTTATAGGTGATGGAACCTGCTCTATTCAAAAACGTGGCAGTAGAGTACCACCCGCCCCCGGAAACGTCAATGATTTGACTTTTCGTTTGACTCTTCGTGTCATACGAGAGACAACGCCTGAACCATTAAAGTGCCGATCGGACCATTCATGGATCAGCGGTCCGTACCCACTTTTGTCGCGATCGCGACAAAAGTGGACGCGAACTTTCCAACAACGTAATCGTGGAATGATCGATGTCAAAAAGAAATGTCAACTCTAAAGCCCTCCGAAAATGAGGGCGAGAAAATGGTTGCAGCTCGCCTGGAGCAGGAGGTCGCAGGTCGCGTAGGCCGGACCGGTCACGAAAAAAAACGGATCAAAAGGGGTCAGAAAAGAGATGAGAACCAGAGTGATCAAAATCTGCGGGCCGCGGAAGGCGACGAATTCGCGCAGGCGCTGATAGCGGGGATGATCAAAGAGAGCGAAGAAAAGTTTGGAGCCGTCGAGCGGATGGATCGGGACCACGTTGAAAAAAAGAAGGAACAGGTTGATGAGGATCGCGAGAAACAAAAAGACGGTCAGGAGATTTATGCTCGTGATGGTTTGATTCCCAACGAGAGCATGAAGCGCGAAAGCGGCAATCACGGCGAGAATGAAATTCGAGACAGGACCTGCGAGTGCCACGGCCACACTGTCCCATGTTGGACTTTTTAAATTGTAGGGATTGTACGGGACTGGTTTTGCCCATCCAAAACCAAACAAGACAAGCGGAATGAACCCGATCGGATCCAGATGCGCGAGCGGGTTCAAGGTCAGCCGCCCTTCCCGCTCCCCGGTCTTGTCCCCGCGCCATTTCGCGACAAGCGCGTGGCTGAATTCGTGAACCGTAAGCGAGATCAAAATGGCCGCAAGCCATGCCGCGGCAATCGCGGGGCTCGCAAAAAGAAGTTGAAGAAGCATAATTAAATTTGAACCCGTTCAATTTGCGCGCCGATGCCGCGGAGTTTCCCTTCAAGGTTTTCGTAACCGCGCTCCAAATGGTCAATGCCCGTAAGCGTGGAAGGCCCTTTGGCAATAAGCGCCGCGACCACAAATGCGAGGCCCGCCCGTATGTCCGGAATCTCCACATCGGTCGCGCGCAATTCCGTCGCCCCGTTGATGACGGCCGAGTGTTTGTAATTCTGGCCCTTAAACCGGCAATCAATCTCCCCGAGACAATTGCTGAAGAGCGCGATGTCGGCTCCCATTTTTTTGAGGGCGTCCGTGTAGCCGAACCGCTCCTCGTACACGGTCTCGTGCACGACCGACATTCCTTTGGCTTGGGTGAGAAGAACCACGAACGGCTGCTGCCAGTCCGTCATGAAACCCGGATGGACGTCCGTCTCAAGTTCCATCCCCTGGAAACCGTTCCTCGCACGGAACACAATACCGTCTTCCTGCACGTCATAATCTCCGCCGACCTTGCGGACCATGTTCAAAAACGTGATGAGATGCCTGTGCTGGGCGTGTTTGACAAAGATTTCGCCGTGCGTGCCAAGCGCCATGCAGGCGTAGGACGCAGCCTCGATGCGGTCGGGCATCGTAGTCATCTCGCATCCATGCAGTTTCTCCACGCCGACAATTTCAATCGAACGGCCGGCGTTGACCTGAATGATCGCGCCCATTTTCTGAAGCATCATGATGAGTTCCCGCACTTCCGGCTCACCGGCCGCGTTCCGAATCATCGTGCGACCCTCCGCGAGAACGCCGGCAAGGATCGCTGTCTCCGTGGCTCCCACAGACGGATAGGAAAGTTCGATGAGCGCTCCTTTCAGCCGCCCCTGCACCTGCGCATGGTACCCGTCCGGCGACGCCTTAATCTTCGCCCCCATTTTCCGAAGGGCCACAATATGAAAATTGACCGGCCGGGGCCCGATGCGGTCGCCGCCGACAAGCGGCACGATCACCTCGCCGGCTCGATGAAGGAGCGGGGCAAGCGCCAAAATGCTCAACCGATTTTTACGCGACAATTTCCGAACCGACGTCGAAATGATCGTCTTTGCTTCAAGACGAATCGCGTGCGCATCGGACCATTCGGCCGTGGCGCCAACAGTCGTTAAAAGCTCCCGGGCAAGCCCGGTTTCATGCTGGCGCGGAACATTTTTAATGATGACCGGGTCCTCCGTGAGGAGCGAGGCGATCATGAACTTCGAGGCCGCATTTTTGGCTCCCGACAATTCTACGGTTCCCTTGAGCGGGACGCCCCCCGTGATGCGAAACGCATCCATAAAGAATGGACATTAGATATTGGAGATTGGATATTGGATATCTGGTATCCGGTATCTCATATCTCGTGTTTCGAATTTCATAGAACGCCGCGTAGTGTTTCAAATGAGGAGAGAAACGTCAAGCAAATCACTCCCAATATTTCTGATCCGAGATGAAGGGGGCGAAGGCGAAGAACAGACCATGGGCATACGCCTCGGCGCGAGGAAGATGGCCGTTCGTGATCATCCCCATCGCCCCAATCCCGGAACGCACCGAAAACTTTCACGTCAGGAAACAGCCGCCCAACGACATGTTGAGCGGCCTCCAATTTTGCCTTGTTATGACTTCCAAGAACGATTTTCACAAAACCAGCAGTTTGTAGTTCGTGGTTCGTGGTTCGTTGATCGTCGTTCGGACTACTTCTTTTTCATTTTGGACTCAAGCGAGCAGACGCCGGGCCCGAGAAGAGCAACGCCGAGGGCTGTCAAAAGAAGCGTCAGCTCAAGTTGGTATCCCGGATAACCCATTTTCCCCGTCACGAGAATAATCGCAAAAAACATGTCGATCGCAAGGAGATACCCCGCCCACTTCGTCCAATATCCGAGAAGCATGGCGAGACCGCCGAGGAGTTCTACGGTCGCGACGAGGTACGCGAGAAAGGGCGCCAAGCCAAGCGTTCCAAAAAAGCCGACCGTGGCGTCCATATTGGACCACTTCTGCCAGCCGTGGAACAGGAACACAACGGCAAGGGCGAGACGAATGAGGGCAAGCCCGCACATCTCACAGCGCTCTTTGGTAAACCACTTCAACATAATGATGAAAGGGGTGAAAAATTATGAAAGATAGTCCTATTCTAGCAAGAAGATGATGGTCGGGCTAGCGGGACTTGAACCCGCGACCTCTTGCACCCCATGCAAGCGCGCTAGCCAACTGCGCCATAGCCCGACAGAATATTCGAAAGAGCGGAGGCGGAAACTGCCTGCCCTCCGGAGCTTTAGCGAAGGAGGGCGCCATGGCCCAGCGCCGAGAGTGTAACGAAGAAACTCTATTTCAGCAACGATCCCTAAACGCAAAAACAGTCCCGCATTTCGAAATAAAAAATGCCTTTCTAGAGATTGGATTTTTCTTTAAACTCGCGAAAAATTTCTTCACGTTCTTTGTCGGTAATAGGGCAGTTGTCACAACGATACACTCCGCAAAGCGTTGAATATCCGCCATCGGGTAAAACTATTCTCTCTCCGCACTTGGAGCAGTGGGTCGGTTCAAAAGCCGGCGGATTTGGCAGTTTCTCAAAATTGTATTCGTTCATGCCGTACCATACATACATCTCCGGCTCAAAGTCATCACGGCACTTTTTGCAAGTTTTCCAACCGCCTTTGTGTTCTTCCACATGATGACTGCCGCATAGCGTAAACCGCCTATGATTGCGCGAACAAATGTCGCGCGAATACGAAAACATCACATATTCGCTTTCATCGCCACAGAGCCAATTGCCGCAGCACTCCGTCTTGTTTCTTAGCTTCTTTGATTTTCCACACAGTCCGCACGGCGGAATCGTGGCTCTTGTTTTCGTTTTCTTTTTTGTCTTCGGCATATTATTCCCCTATTTTTTTAACATAGGATTACTTTAATAAATCGTCAAGTTCGCAGGACAGCAATGCCGATTTATTAAGAACAATTTGTTCTTTCTGGTTTAGATTGTCAGCGGTCATTCTAATAACCTTTGTCATGATGGCGTCGCCAAGCATAATTTTGTTGGTTTTTTTGAAATATTTTTCCGTCTTCTGATAAAAGAGGGTCGCGTACTGCTTTTGTTTCATTACTTTGCCTCCCGTTTTTTCTCGTGCTTCAACGGTCATAAGCTGGACGACATGCTCATCAATTGGGATGTTCAATTCACCTTCCCGAAAATCTATCCAGTAGTTACTCAATAGGTAACTTATACTAATTTCAGGTCCCTCCTCGGTTGCATAAGTATAGACAAATGAAAGAATATCCGTACGAGAATCCTTAGGAAGATATACTGCGAGAGGTGTCGTTACGGTACGAATTTTGTAATCATCAAGAAGTCGCAGATAGCTTTCTCGCCAGTTTTTGAGCCAGTTTCCAATAAAGGTTTTGTTCACAAACAGAGGATCAAGATCCTGCTCAAGATTTTTATCGCTTACTTTATTCATCTGAAGAGTAAGCTTATCAAAAAGCGCGCGAGGATCTTTTACATCAATGCCTTTGGCAATAAGATAATCAAAGTCCGGCACCGTCTTTTTGTTCATGTACCAGAGTAAATCATAAATATCGCGGCCTTTTTCTTCATAGAGAGCTTCTCCAACTCCACGAGTCCCTCGCAAAAAAATCGCGGCGATTTTACTTGCCATGAGAGCGGACATGTTATAGGTCACGATGACAAAAGAAAGCTGATCCTGATTGATCGGCCTGCGTTCATGCACGGTCTTTGGAGCGACAAAATGGTTAAGATCAATCTTTATGTGCACCTGCTTTGAAGGGTGCCCGAAACTTAACTCATCACCAACATGAAATTTCAGAAGCAGTCCTCTGCCTATGTTAATTTTTACTGTAAGAAAATCAGATTTAGTACCATGCGTATTTGCAAAATGACCCTCAATTTCTGTTTTCAGTCCTTCCAAAAATTTCTCTGTTACGGCGTGCGCTACTTCAAAATCCAAATCAACCGACATGCGGTCAAGCCCATAAATTATCCGAAGAGCCGAACCCCCATACATCGTCCACTTGCTGTAGTCTGGGTGGTGGTAAATGAAATTAAGAACATAAAACTGTAAATCTTCCTTAAGAGCGTTGCGCCGCGTTTCCGCATCAAGCCCGCCGTGGGCGGCGAGATCATCCAGTTTTCTTTTTAAGAGGGTAAGGATCTGATCGCTCATACTTAGAGATGTTTTTTATCATTTCGTAAAATTTTTCCTGTTCTGCTTTGTCCATTTCTTCAATATCTATCCGTAACTCCTCAATCAACATTTTAATATCTCCCAGACTACGTCCACGAAACTGGTGGGTTTTGAAATAGAACAAATCAAACAAAGCTTTTGACGGGGAGGCGATAAAAAAAACAAATTTGCCCTTTGTTAATACATAGTCTGAAAACAACTCTTTTTTTATTGACTGATACGCGAAGTTACCCGCCTTTGTCTGATAATTTCTGGTAACTTTAGGTGTGAGCGAGGTAACGGTGTGTATCGCTTCAGTAGTGAGATTGTAATACTGAAGCGCGGCCCACGAACTTACATAGGAGGGCGTGCGGATAATGTTGGCGAGATAGAACAGATAGGAAATGTCACCCTTGTTCTTGCTGAAAAAGTCTACAGATACATACAGAGCCCTTTTAAGAGACAAAATTTCTTTATACTTCAAGAAACGGCTGATGTAAGTATTAACTGTCGTATCCCTAAGTCCTAGCTGTGTACCAAGCTGGTATACAGTACTTTTGGTAAAGTAGGGCAATGATTTTAGCTGTTCTAAAAGGTTTTTTCTGCTTTTCATAACTATGACAGTAGTGTATCATGTCTGAAATATGGTATCAATAGTACCAAAACAGACCTTCGAACCTTTGCGCGAGTGGGTTTTAGCCGCTGGCCAAACGCAAAAGCAGTCCCGCATTGGGAACTGCTTTTGGCGCCTCTCGCGAAGGTTGGGCGGCCCGCTCGAAACCTGTAATTCAGATGTCTTTCCGCCACGGTGACCGAGATCGTAGAGCTTGTCGGATCCACCATCTGGTTCCGCGGCAGTGACGCCGCCTTTGTGGTCCAGTCGCGCCATCGCGCGGGGCTTCCCCATAGGACCAACCTTGAAAATTGTGTTTCTGGGTCCCCGTCCAACCGACCGAGAGACACCATCACAATATCATGCGAGAGTGCGCAAGCAAGGCTGTTTGCCAACAAGTTTTCCACTCTCCATCCACACGTCTCCCCTTGACAAAACCTTCAATGTTTTTTGAATCCAATTTTTGTTCACCCCGCACCTTTGCAAAGGTGCGGGGTCTCTATTTTCATCCGCTCGTCAAATCCCCTCCCCAAATACGTACCGGTCCGTAATTTTTTCGTACGCAAACAGCTCGTCTTTCCTGAAAAACCGCTTGAGTTCCTCTTTGGCTGTCTCCACGGAGTCGGATGCATGCACCAAATTCGACGGCATATTCATGGAGAGGTCCGCGCGGATCGTTCCCGCGTCCGCCTTCACGGGGTCGGTCGCGCCAATGAGCTTGCGGGCTTCGGCAACGGCGTCGAGCCCCTCCAAAACTACGGCCGCAACCGGCGTCTGCTTCATGAACGTCTTCAAGCTCGCGAAAAACGGTTTATCTTTATGGTGTCCGTAATGCTCATCAAGGAGCGCATCTGTTAGTTGGATGAATTTCAGCCCAATAATCTTCAAGCCTTTCCGTTCAAAGCGATGAATAATCTCGCCGAGCAGATCCCGCTGCATGGCGTCCGGCTTGATCAAAATGACGGTTCGTTGAATCTCTGCCATACCCCGTTAGAAATTTGAGAAAAATAGGTTGGAGGAAATCTACCACCTTTTCTTCAAAAAGGCAAGGGGTGGGCCGCGACGGTCGACTCCCCGCCGAAGGAAGTAAGCAAGATATCGCCGTCGAAATCGGTCCGGAAAATCCGCGCACCAGCCTTCTCAAGGCGGGAAAGCGCCTCCGGAGCCGGATGGCCGTAGGGGTTGCGCTCCCCGACAGAAACGACGGCGACCTCCGGACGGATCCGCGACAGAAATTCCGCATCACTCGAGGTGCGGCTGCCGTGATGACCGACCTTCAGAACATCCACGTCGCCGAGCGCCGAGGCAAATCGGCGCTCCTCATCGCTGGTTGCATCTGCAGTCAAGGCCACGGTCGTTCCGCCGTAGTGAAGGAGAAAAACGAGAGAGAAACGGTTTGGTTCTTTCGGGACCGACCCGGGCAGTGCGGAAAGCGGCCAGACGGTTTCAAGCGAGACGTCGCCATACACAAGACGGGAGCCGGCCTTGATGAGCCTCCGGTCCGCAGCCTCGTCTCGGACGGCTGCCACCCAAGCCTCGGCCGCATCGGTGCGGCTTGTGATGCCTGTTTCGTAAATGGCGGCAACATCATAGCGCGCGAGAACGTCCGGGAACCCTCCCACATGATCCGCGTCCGGATGGGTCAGCACGACCGCATCGAGGGTCCGGTCCCAGGGTGGCATCACCGACCCCAGTTTCGCGAGCACGCGTCGATCGCGGCCGCTATCAATCAAAATTTGTTCTCCGGTCGGAGTTTCAATAAAAATCGCGTCCCCTTGGCCAATATCAAAAAACCAAACGCGGAGCGTGTCATCCGGGAGACGTGCCCAAGGCACGGACGCGAACAGCCACCCCATGCACGCGACAAAAATAGCCGCCGCGATGAACGCGCGGCGGAGGCGAGCGCGAGACACTAGGCGCGGTGACCGACCGCGGGACGTTTTGAGAGCCATAAGAAACCGGCAAGAATGACAAACGCGCTGACGATAGCCAGGGCGTGAGCATGAGGGGCGGAAATACTTGCGATGGGGAGGGCAGAAAATATCCTCACGAACAAAAGCTGGAGAGAAACAGCAAACCAAACCGCCACGGCCGCGAAGAGAGCCAGTGTTTGGGAGAGGATGCTCAAAATCAAGACAAAAAACGCACCGCCCATCACATACGGAATCAAAGGAAGGACAAAAAGATTTACGAGCGGGGAAATAACGGAGAGGGCGCCGAAGTGCCAAAGGATCATCGGGGCGGTGAGAACGGTTGCGGCAAGACTTCCGACAAACGCCTCGCGGACGCCGAAGCGTTCAGGAAGGAACGCGAACCGCGGGGAGAGGCGCGGGGCGGCGTACAGCAGGGCCGCAGTCGCGGCAAAGGAGAGCTGGAACCCGACGTCATCGAAGAGCTGACGCGGATTCCAGAGGAGAAGAAGGACAGCGGCAAGGAGAAGAAGATTGGTCGCGGACGCCTCTCGCCGCACCCAGAGGCCGACGAGAAGCACGCCGGCCATGAGCGCGGCGCGGACCACGGAGGCCGTGGCGCCGGCCATGAGCGTATAGGCAACAAGAAGGAGAGCGGTCACGATGAGCGCGGGGCGGCGGCCGAGGCGCGTTTGAAGAAGGATGCGGAGGAGGACGAGGGTAATGAGGGAAACGTTGAACCCCGAGGCGGCGAGGATATGGGAGGTACCGGTCCGCGCGAAGTCGTCGCGGAGTTCAGGCGAGAGCGCAGAGGATCCGCCGAACAGGAGGCCGGAAAGAAAAGAAGCGTGCGGTTCGGGAAAGAGTTGACCCAGCCGATTCACGATGGCTGATTTGAAAATCAGAAGATGTCCGATCCACGTGATGGAGGTGGAGCGAACATCCATATACTCTGGTCGGTTGCAGATCGCAAAGATGCCGCGGCTTTCGAGATAGCGGTCGTAACGGAATGTCTCGACGGGTTCGGGGGCTTCGAGGCGGCAGACGAACAGGACCTCTGCTCCATCTGTGAGACTGGTGTTTTGCGGCGCGCGGACAAGAAGCGCCCCCTCTCGCGGCTCTCCCGCGATGGTGAGGTGGTCCATTTCAAACTGCACGCCGAAAATCCGCGCGCTCACCTCTCCTCGGACCTGGCCCGTGACACGGACATCCTTTTCCATCATCTCTTGAAACGACGCGGAGATCGATGATGAGTCGCTCTGTTGAATCCGCAGCATGCCGGCAAGAAGCGCCACACAGAGAATCAGCATGAACCGTGTGGGTGATGGACGGGAAATGATCGCCGCGACGATCGCGATCAAGAATGGCCACACGATTCCATCGCTCACAAACGAAAACAGAGGTCCGACGAGAACCCCTGCGCAAAATGCGAGCGCCGCGAACGTAAACGTGCGGGACGGGGAGCGTGAGATGCGATGGAACCAATGGATCATAGAGGTCCCGTCCCCATCCTGTTCGTCGGAGACGGCGTCGTCCGGCTCCAGCGGCCGGCCGCGCCTTACCTCTCGCCCCGCCACTCCCGCTTCGCGGGAGACCAAGCCCCGTTAGAGGCGACGCCTCTAACGGGGCAAGCTGGCGGGGCTCCGAGATACTCCTCCGAACAGGAATAGGAACGGGAAGTACTGGCGAATCAACCCGACCCCGAAATACTGAAATCCGTTTTGTTCAAGATGAAGATCGGCGAGGAGGTTCCGGCCGTCAAAAATTCTGGGCTCCACCATGCGCTCGCGAACCGCGTCAAACGAGACGTCGCGAAACTCGGGCCAGTCCGTGAGCACCAACAGCGCGTCCGCGCCGCTCGTCGCATCCACCGCGGTCGGTGCAAATTCCACGTGTTCCGAAAGAACATGGCGTGCATTCTCCATGGCTTTTGGATCAAAGGCAACAATTTCCGCTCCACGTGCAAACGCCCGCTGGACAATGTCGATCGCCCCGGATCCGCGAATTTCATCCGTGCCGCCTTTGAACGCAAGCCCCCACACGGCGATTTTCCGGCCACGCAATCCGCCGAGCGCTTCTTCCACGCGAAGCAAAAATCTCTCGCGCTGACGATTGTTCACTTCAATCACGGCCGAGAGTAATTTAAAGTCGTAGCCGTTCAGCCCCGCCATCTGATGCAGAGCAGAAACGTCTTTGGGGAAACAGTATCCGCCGTAACCAATCCCAGCCTGAAGAAAATGCGGCCCGATCCGTTTGTCCATGCCGATCGCGCGCGCGATGTCCCGAACATCCGCTCCGGTCTGCTCCGCGATGTTGGCAATCTCATTGATAAAAGAAACTTTCGTGGCGAGAAGAGCGTTCGCGGCATACTTCATGAGCTCCGCACTCTCGATCGACATCTGAAGCCGCGGGGCCGCGACCCCGTCATGCAAACGATCAATGAGCGCGTACGCGGTTTCATCCTCGGTTCCGATCACAATCCGGTCTGGATGGAAAAAATCCTGCAAAGCAAAACCCGGACGCAAAAATTCCGGAAGCGCCACGACCTGAATCAGGCTCGTCAGATCCTCGCGCCCGGCCTCGTGCATGCGCTCCCGTACGCGCGCGAGCACGCGACGATTCGTGCCGACCGGCACCGTGCTTTTCACGACCACCACTGCCTCGTGGTCGAGATTTCGGCCGATCGCATCTGCCGCGAAAAAAATATGAGAGAGATCCGCCTCCCCCGTCGGCCTCGCCGGCGTCCCGACCGCAATCATCACGACCTCGGCCCCGCCCACCACAACCGAGAGGTCGGTCGTGAACATAATGCGCCCCGCCTCCTGCATTTCACGCAAAAGCTCCGGGAGCCCGGGCTCATAAAATGTCGCCTCCCCAACATCGAGCTTCGCAATCTTCGCGGCATCCGTGTCCACACATGCCACCCGATGCCCAAGTTTTGCGTACGCGAGACCGGTCGTGAGTCCGACGTAGCCCGCCCCGATCATGACAACATTCATAGCGGAGAAACCTTAAAACGATTTCTCCCCCTTTTCAAGGGGAGGGGAGGAGGGGTTACCTCTCAAATAAATTACCCCCTCTAGCTCCCCCTTAAAAAGGGGGAGAAGCACTAAAATCCAAAAATTTTCCTGTGGAAATCCTCACGGCGCTTCGTATCGTATTTCGCCCGGATGCAATCGAGACGTGTGTCGGTTTCCAGCCGTTTCAATTTTCCGGAATCCACAAGATTGAGCAGCTCGTCGAACGTGACGAGGCGCAACCGAATGCGCTCTCCCGCATCAAGCTCCTGGGCAGCCGCCTCCTTGCAGTTTCGCGCGACAAATACGTGGATCGCCCATTCGATCTTCGCAGAAAGACGCGACACGCGCAGAACCTCCCATGTGTCAGACGAATATCCCGTCTCCTCAAGCATCTCTCTCTTCGCAGCCGCGAGGGGATCCTCCCCTTCCTCAATCCGCCCGCCCGATAAACACAAAAACGGCTCCGCATGATCCGGCTGTTCTTGTTCTTGGATGATGATCTTGTCGCCCACGGTCGCGATAACCTCTGCGGTGTGCGGCCGTTTCAGCCCTTCAAACGTTTTTGTAGAGCCGTCGTACATTTTCTGCTCCCACTGATAGACGTCAAAAATTTCCCCACGAAAAACACGCTTCGCATTGGGCGGAATCATAAATAAGTAGAAGGTAGAAAGTAGAAGGTAGAACGGGTCACAGGACGAAATTGATCAGACGTCCGGCGACGTAAATTACTTTCTTCGGCGATTTTCCATCCAAATGTTTTTTGACGTTCTCGTGTCCAAGCGCAGCCGCTTTTGCTTCACTTTCTTTTGCGTCCGGCGCGAGCGATACCGTCCCGCGAAGTTTTCCATTCACTTGGACGGCAAGTTCGATGGTCTCATCTTTCACCAATGTTGGATCGTACGTCGGCCAAGATTCCTCAAAGATCGATTTTTTATGACCAAGTCCCCGCCACAACTCTTCGGAAAGATGGGGGGCGAACGGAGCGAGCAGCGTGAGATACGTTTTGAACGTGTCTTTTGAAACACCGCCTTCGAGCATGGCGTTTGCCATAATCATGAGCTGGGAGATCGCTGTGTTGAATTTCATGGCCGCAAGATCCTCGCTCACGCGCTTGATCGTTTTGTGAAGGAGGACGTCGAGATTTCTCCCCCTTTTGTAACCTCCCCTCACCCCTCCTTGAAAAGGAGGGGAAGCGCGCTGAAGAGACCCGGCCACGTCACAAACCTTTTCCAAAAACCGCCGGACGCCGACGACGCCTTTTGGGTTCCACGGGTAAGCCCCAACCTCACTATACGGACCAATGAATGCCAAATAAATACGAACCGTGTCCGCACCATACTCCGCAACGACCTCATCTGGATTGATAACGTTGCCGCTCGATTTGCTCATCTTATTCCCGTCCGGTCCGAGAATCAGTCCTCGGTTCATGCGTCGTGCATAGGGTTCGCGATCGGCAACGAGTCCAAGATCAAAGAGCGCCTTGTGGAAAAAACGGCTATACAAAAGGTGCATGGTTGTGTGTTCGGCGCCACCGGAATACAGATCAATCGGCATCCATTCTTTTTGTTTTTTGGCCGCGGCAAATTCTTTTTTGTTCTTTGGATCCGTATAGCGGAGGTAATACCACGATGAGTCTATAAACGTGTCGAAGGTATCCGTTTCGCGCTCGGCCTTACCTCCACACTTCGGACACGAAACTTTCACCCACTCACGCGCTTTGGCGAGAGGTGATTTACCATCCTCACGGGGCAAATAGTCATCAACCTCCGGCAACTCGACGGGAAGCGCCTTCTCTGGCACCGGAACAATGCCGCATGTCCGACAATGCACGATCGGGATCGGCACGCCCCAATAACGCTGCCGCGAAATACCCCAGTCGCGGAGGTGATAATGCGTTTTCTTTTGTGCTCCGATTTTCCTCGCGATTTTCTCCCGCGCTTCGGCAGAGGAAAGTCCGTTAAATTCGCCGGAATGAATGAGCACGCCGTCTTCGACAAACGCGTCACTCCCCCTGCCCGAGGGGGAGTTGGAGGGGGTGGGAGCCACGACCTCGACAATCTGGAGCTTAAACTTTTTCGCAAACTCGAAATCTCGTTCATCATGCGCTGGAACCGCCATGATCGCTCCTGTCCCGTACGCGCCAAGAACATAATCTGCGACCCACACCGGAATTTCTTTGCCGGTCGCAGGATTCACGGCGCGGATCCCTGCATCTACGCCCGTTTTCTCGCCGCCGCGCTCAAGACGCTCCAACGCCTTCCCTTTTAACGCCTCCGCGACATATGCACGGACTTCTTTGCTCGCTTGCCAACCAACCTCAAGCCATTTTTTTGCAAGCTCGGGAGAAATCACGAGGAACGTGGCACCAAAAATCGTGTCGAGCCGTGTGGTAAAAATTTCTATCCTACCGTCATTGCGAGGAGGAGCCGAAGGCGACGACGAAGCAATCTCTCCGCTAGGATTGCTTCCCCCGCCCTTCGCGAAGAGCGGGGTCGCAATGACAAACTCAACGGCCGCGCCCTCACTCTTCCCGATCCAATTGCGTTGACTGGTTTTGATCTCTTCTGGCCAGTCGAGTGGTCCCAAATCATCCAAAAGTCGTTCGGCGTAGTCCGTGATCCGAAGCCGCCATTCCTGCATGACACGTTTTTCCACTTGCGTGTCACAACGCTCGCACAATCCCGCAATCACCTGTTCGTTCGCAAGAACCGTCTTGCATGACGGACACCAATTCACCTCTCCCTCCGCACGATACGCTAATCCTTTTTTAAACAACTGAAGAAACAACCATTGCGTCCATCGGTAATAGGTGGGATCGCACGTAATGACTTCGCGAGACCAATCGAACGATGTGCCCATGCTCTTCAACTGGCCGCGCATGTAATTCATGTTGTCGTAGGTCCATGTCCGAGGATTGACGCCGTGCTTAAGGGCGGCATTTTCTGCCGGAAGACCGAAGGCGTCAAAACCAATGGGAAAAAGGACGTTCTTCCCATGCAGACGGCGGAAACGCGCGTAAATATCCGGCACGGCAAATGCGTACCAGTGCCCGACGTGAAGATCGCCGGACGGATAGGGAAATTCCACAAGCACGTATTCATTCTCCGCGCCTCTCTTTTTGTCAGGCGTTGTGTATCGCTCGTCTTTCTCCCACTGCTTCCGCCACTTCTTTTCAATCTCTTGATGGTTGTAGGCCATACCCCGTACTACAACTTCGACTTAATAAAATACGTTTCAAGCCGTTTTGTATTGAGACGGCGGGACTGAATGGTTTTGCGATATCTTGTTAGTACAGACATACAGAAAATGTCGAAGTTGTAGTACGGGGCATACCGCATCCAGTCTACTTGAGCTTTAATGCCGCTTCAATGCGCTCGAGGGCAATCACAAAGGCGGCGCGGCGGAGGTCGGTTTTCAACTCTTTCGCGCGGTTGGAAACATGCGCGGCTTCTCGCTCCATGATCTCGGTTAATTTTTTGAGAACTTTTTCCTTTTTCCACTTTTCTCCTTTCTTGTTTTGCTCCCACTCAAACGTTGAAACCGTCACGCCGCCGGCGTTCGCGAGGATGTCCGGGATCACCACAATGCCGCGCTCTAAAATGATGTCGTCGGCCTCGGGTGTCGTGGGCCCGTTCGCCATTTCGAGAATGACTTTTGCCTTGATCTTCTCGGCGTTCGCCTCGGTGATCACCCCCTCGAGCGCAGCCGGCACCAGGACATCCACCGGAAGCTCCAACATTTCCTCGTTCGTAATCTGCGTATAATTTTCGTAGTCGCAGACGGTTCCAATGCAATAACAGCCGCCGATCATGCCGCGCTCCTTCTTCGTTTTCAAAATATTCGCAGGGTCCATGCCGAGCCCGCGCTTGTCGTAAATCGCGCCGCGCGAATCTGACACGGCAATAATTTTATACCCGGCCTCGTGGAGAAGTTTCGCAATCTCGTAGCCGACGTTCCCAAATCCCTGCACAGCGACCGTGACCGGTTTTGTCGCGATCGCGACATTTTTGGACAAAGGAAGCGCGGACATTTTTCGGAGCGCCTCGAGCACCACAAATCCGCCATAGCCGGTCGCCTCCTCGCGACCTTCGCTCCCGCCGCGATCAACGGGTTTCCCCGTGAACGTGGCGCGCGTTTTGTCTCCGGTGAGTTTTTCGTATTCATCCGCCATCCAATCCATGATCTGCGCGTTCGTGTTCACGTCCGGCGCCGGAACGTCGCGGTCCGGGCCAATGTCCTTCGCGAACGCGCGCACCCACCCGCGCGCGAGGCGTTCGAGCTCGGTCTTGGATAATTTTTTCGGATCCACGGTAACGCCGCCCTTCCCGCCACCCATGGGAATGTTCACAACCGCGCACTTCAGCGCCATCCAGAGTGCGAGCGCCTTCACTTCGTCCGGATTGGTCTCGGGATGAAACCGGATCCCTCCTTTATACGGCCCCCGGGCATTGTTGTATTGCACGCGATAACCCTTGAACGTCTTGGTCGATCCATCATCCATCTTCACCGGGATTTCGGAGCGAAGCTCCCGGTTCGGTTTTTTCATGGCCGCAAAAAATTTTTTGGAAAAAGGATGCACGGCGTTCGCGCGTTCCAACTGGTGGAGAGCATTTTGAAATGCTGTAGACATAATACGATTTCGTCATTGCGAGGAGGCCAGAGACCGACGAAGCAATCTCTCACGTTGGGATTGCTTCGGCCTTCGGCCTCGCAATGACGGATGGTGCGGATAGGATACGGGCTTCACTTGCGTTTGGCAATGATTGGCTTGACCAAAATGCTGATTTCGGCTATGCTGATTTCGGCTATGCTGATTTCCTTGCCGTGATAGCCAGGGCAACTATGGCACCTTAAAGGAGGTGAGAACGTGAGTCTAACATTGAAGGACGAAGATGGTGCAGTGTATGGAGAGATCTTCTGGCGACAACATACGACATCGCAGCCAGAGAACGAACTCTCGATCGTTCGAAGTGGAAGCAGACCGTTTCACTTTGATGCCGATGAGTTCCTCGACATCCTCGCCGATGTGCCGCTCGACGGAAGGACGACCCGCGTCCTGACGCATTACCTCGAAGCCGAGGAGGCGAAGCGCTTCGGGAGGGCCACGACTCAGGTGGACGCGTTTCAGTGGGACCCGAATCGCGAAGCGGTCCTCTCGATCGGCGCCGTCTCCGTCAGAAAGTCGGAGCTCGCACCGCTCATCTACTGGCTTCTCTCCCAAGTCCTCTGGATTCAGGACTCGTCCAGGCCCTTGCGCCGCTTCAACGAAGCGACACGGGAGAAGCTCGAAGCGCTCCGGCGCTGGGCGAAGGGGAACGATGGCTGATTTCCTTGCCGTGACGGTCACGGCAGATATCGCACCTTAAAGGAGGTGAGAACGTGAAACTCTGGACGTTTGAGGACGGAAAGCTCGTCGAGGGTATCGCCGTTTGGGAGCTCTCGGACGGCAGGCGGGTCATTCCAGTCAGGGTTATAAGTGGGACAAGGAACGATCCCAAGCACTATCTCCTGCTCTCAAGGGAAGATCCGCCAGAGGTCCGGGACGGACACGTTCACCGCGCCGAGTTCGGGTACTTCGTTCCGGAACAGGAGATACGGGGCGGCGTCGACATTCCGGACGTGCGATGGTATACGCTGCGGGATGGTGGTGATGAAGTCGAACAACTCGTCGCGTTCCAATGGGCTGGCCGCCCGAAGTTCCAAGTGGATCTCCACGGTACGGCTGGCTCTCGCCTGTTGGAGGTGGAGGATCTCCAGCCCGCCCCACCACACCCGTCTGATGAGCATGCGGGTACACCAACCTGCATTCTCCTCATCGTCGGGATCGAAGACGACGTACGGGTGTTCCCCTACGGCCAGGACGATCGGGACCGCGCGTGGGTGCTCAGCAACTCCCCCGACGTCGACTACGGCGTCGACTACGGCTTCGAGGCCATCCCGCTCAAAGAGTGGGGAGACGACGACCCGGAAAAAAACGGCCACTGCGTGGCCTGAACGAAACGGCCGACGCGAGTGACACGCGCCGGCTTTTTTTACTTTCTACCTTCTACTTTCTACTTACTGCCTACTGCTATTCCCTCGCCGCCAGCCACCGCTCGGCGTCAAGCGCGGCCATGCAGCCAGTGCCAGCGGCTGAAACGGCCTGACGATAAACGTGATCTGCCACGTCGCCGGCGGCAAAGACGCCTTCGATGTTCGTCGCGGTCGAGCCGGACTTCGTCACGATGTACCCTTTTTGATCCAGCTCAATCTGCCCCTTGAACAAATCCGTGTTCGGCTTGTGCCCGATCGCGACAAATAACCCATCCGCCGCGAATTCGCTTGTCTTGTTCGTCTTGTTGTTGAAAATTTTGGCACCCGTCATTTTACCCACCTGCCCTGAGCCTGTCGCCCCTCGAGTTCCTCGGGACGACCCTGAGTCAATCGAATGGGTCGAAGGGTCGCCAAGAATCTCTTTCACTTCTGTATTCCAGGCAAATTCAATTTTGGGATTCTTCCGGGCCCGTTCCTGCATAATCTTCGAAGCCCGAAGCGCATCGCGGCGCACCATCACCGTGACCTTCGTCGCAAATTTTGTGAGAAACGTCGCCTCCTCCATCGCGGCATCGCCGCCGCCCACGACCACCACGTGTTTCCCCTTGAAGAAAAATCCGTCGCACGTTGCGCACGCCGAAACCCCATGCCCTTGATATTGTTTTTCTCCTGGAACATCAAGCCACATCGCGGAAGCGCCGGTTGAAATGATCACGGCCTCGGCCTGCAGCGTCTCTTTCCCGGTTTTTACCGTGAATGGATGTTTGGAAAAATCCACGGCCGTCACGTCATCGCCCACAATCCGTGTCCCGAACCGCACCGCTTGATCCTTGAAGAGCTGCATCATCTCTGGCCCCAAAATGCCCTTTGGGAACCCGGGGTAATTTTCCACGTCAGTCGTCAGCATAAGCTGGCCGCCCGGGGTGAGCCCTTCAAACAAAACCGGGGCGAGCTCGGCGCGAGCCGCATACAAAGCCGCCGTATATCCGGCCGGCCCAGAGCCGACAATCACTAACTTTTCTGACATACATCGATAAATACGAAATTCGAAATGGGGAAAATCCGAAAAAAACTCAAATGATAAATTCGAAATTTAAAATTTTGTATTTTGAATTTCTTCGAATTTCGTGCTTGGAATTTTCATAGGTGCCGTTCAAGGCGCGAGCGCAGGGCCTGCTTGTTCATGGTGCCGGAAAACTGATCCGCGACCTGTCCGCCCTTGAACACCATGAAGGTTGGAATGGAAAGGATGTTGTATTGCTGGGCGAGCTCGGGCTCGTCATCCACATTCACCTTTGCCACCACGATATCCTTCATTTCCGAGGCAAGCTCCTCGATGATCGGCTCCATGATCCGGCATGGCCCGCACCATGGCGCCCAAAAATCAATAAACACGGGTTTCTTTGATTGAAGAACCGCGGCGTCAAAAGAATCTTTTGTGAGAACGATTTCGGACATAGGAATAAGTGACAAGAGACAGGTGACAAGGAAATTAACGTTTCGTGACGCCCTCGATCACGAGGTCGCGCACCACGCGCTCCTCGGTGTAGGCCTCAAGGATATCACCAATTTCCAATTTTGTGCGGCCCTTGTATTGCAACCCGAACTCTTGTCCGCCGCGCGTCTCCTTTGCCTCCGAGCGCCCAATCTGGAGAGCCGCGACTTCCCCTTCGCCCACATATTGTCCGCCGCGTGAGACACGGATCTTTGCTTTCGGGATGATTTTCCCCTCACGCCCCTTGCAACCGACGACCATTCCGCCCTCCACTTTCCGGAAGGTCGCGATGACCTCGCACGTGCCAAGTTCGGAGAGCATGGTTTCGGAAGGCAGCATCTTCCGAAGTTCCGAAAGTACGTCGTCAAACAAGCGATAAATGATTTTGTAAGTGCGCACATCCACGCCTTTGTCGCGCGCGAGCTGTTCGGCCATAGAAATCGCGTTCACGTTGAAGCCAAAAATCTTGGCCTGTCCCGCCTCGGCGCTCAAAACGTCCGAGTCCATGATATTGCCGAGCCCTTTCCCTACCACCTTTACGCCCACGTCATCATGTTTGATGGTGTCGAGCATACCAAGAATGGCTTCAAGCGAACCAAGCGCATCCGCCCGGACAATGAGATTCAGCATGAGCTTCTTTTCTTCTCCTTCTTCCGGCGCCTTCGGTTGGGTGATCGCGGTCATCTCTTCCGTGGCGCGATTGGGCTTTGCCGTTACTTTCATTTTCTTCAGCACTTTTTCATCCTCTGCCACTTCAAGCACATCTCCCATGGCTGGGGCAATTTTCCAGCCGATGATTTGAACGGGGGTGGAAGGCGGGGCTTCTTTCACCTGATCGCCTTTCCAATCCTGCATGGCGCGGACCCGGCCGTAAAACGCGTCGCGGATGCCAAGCACATCTCCGACTCGGAGGGTGCCGCTTTGCACGAGGACGGTTGCGACCGCGCCCGTGCCCGGATCCATGTGCGACTCAATCACGGTTCCGATTGCGGTGCGATTTGGATTTGCGACAATCCGCTCCTGCTCCATGTCATTCACGAGAAGAAGTACGTCGAGAAGCTGGTCAATTCCCTTTTTCTCTTTGGCGGAAATCGGAACCACAGGGATTTTCCCTCCCCAATCCTCCGGCGTTACGTTCGCTTCCGCGAGTTGGCCTTTGACGCGATCAATGTTCGCTTCCGCACGGTCGATTTTATTGAGCGCCACGATAAACGGAAGCTTCGCGGAATGAATGATGTCGATCGCTTCCTTCGTCTGCGGCTGGACGCCGTCGTCGGCCGCGACGACAAGGATCGCGATGTCGGCAACCTTGGCGCCGCGCGAACGCATCACCGTGAAGGCCTCATGGCCCGGCGTATCGATGAACGTCATCTTTTTATTTTTGCGCTCCACTTGGTAGGCACCGATGTGTTGAGTGATGCCGCCGGCCTCGGACTCCATCACATTCGTCGAACGAATCGCGTCGAGGAGACGCGTCTTGCCGTGATCCACGTGTCCCATGATCACAATAACCGGCGCCCGCGGCTTCAGCTCGGATTTCTCTTCCTTCTCCACGGCCTCGCGCACGCGGTCGAGCGACGGCGCATCCTCAACCGGTGCGGTCTTCGCTTCGTGCACGGCTTTGAATCCCAAATCTTCCGCAATGATGGACGCGGTGTCGAAATCAATCCGCTCGTTCACGGCCGCAAGAATGCCGCTGTGCATGAGCTCCTGCATGACGCGCGGAATCGGAAGGTCAAGACGTCCGGCAAATTCGCGCACCGTGATGACGGGTGGAAGCTCGACCGGACGACTCGCGGCTTCCTCGCGCCGCTTCTCGCGCGCCTCGGCAGCCGCCTTTTGTTCCTCGATTTTGTTCGTGAGCCGCTCGCGGCGCCGCATTTCGCTCCACGCCTCGATCACTTGTTGCGCAACGCGATTATCAACCTTCACGGCGCGCCGCCCAATCGCAAATCCAAGCTGCGGGAGCTTGTCGCGCAGTTCCTCGGGGGTGACACGCAGTCGTCGTGCGAGCTCGGTGACATTCATAGAAGTGGGGCTATGATAAAAGAAAAAACGGGCCGTGTCAATCCAGCACTTTGTCTTCAATGAGGCCCGCCAGACGGAATGTATTCCCATGTTTCAAAAACCCACGATAAGCGGCGAGGGATTGCTCCCCAGCTCCATTTCGTATCGCCTTCAACATCCTCCGTCTTGTCGTGGTCCTCAAAATTTTGTGGTCGGGAAAGTGGATCCAGCCAAGAAAATCGATTCCGGAAGAAATGGTCCGGAGTTCTATCTTTTCCGGATGGAGCTCAAGGTGAAGTTCGTTCGATAAAAAATGTCCGATCCTTGGAATAAGCTTTTTGAGGTGTTCTTTGTCTCGGGAAAAGATGACAAAATCGTCGGCATAGCGAATATAATGCTTCAGATGAAGCCGGTGTTTCACAAATTGATCGAAAATGTTCAGGTAAACATTGGCAAAAAGCTGTGAAGTCAGGTTGCCGAGTGGGAGCCCAATGCCTTCCGTGCCGGACGAAAAACTTCGCACGATCGTCTCGAGAAGCCGGACGATGCGCTTATCAGGAATGGATCCGTCAACGATCCGTATCAAGACGCGCTGGTCGATAGAGGCAAAAAATTTCCTGACATCGCATTTCAGCACCCACACGGTTTTACGGTGGTTCATCGAAACTTGGCGTGCAAAACGCGTGAATCGTTCAAGCGCTCGATGTGTCCCCTTTCCTATCCGACACGAAAACGAATCTGAAATAAACGTTCGGTCGAAAAACGGATATAATTTGCGATAGAGAGCGCGGTGTAAAACTCTGTCGGTCACGGACGCCTTATGGATACTGCGCGTCTTGGGATCTGAAATTATAAACGCCTGATAAGGAGAATGCCGATACGTCATCTTCGTAAGACGTTCGTGCAATGAAAACAAATTTTCCATAAGATGAAGCTCGAACTCCTGCACGTCGCTCCGGGATCGTTTCCCGCGCACAAACTCTCGCCACGCCTCAAGAAGATTCTCAAGAGAAATAATTTCATCGTAACTATGTCTGAACAAAATTCTACTCATACCAATATAAGTAACCCCCCCCCCGAAGCTCTTACCATTGCTGCAAAAACTAAAGAGCGCGTATCTGTTGTGGTTTGAATATTATCAAACTCTTCCGAAAATCCATCGTTACACGCTCGGGTCGCGCATCGACAACCTCCTCGTTGAAATGATCGAGGCAATCAGTGTCGCAAGTTTCACGCCCAGGCAAGAAAAGCTGCCGTCTGTTCGGTTTGCCATCCGAAAAGGAGACACGGCCAAAGTATTACTTCTTATTCTCTGGGAGACGAAGTCGCTCGACAACAAAAAGTATATTGCCCTATCAGAAAAAATTGAAGAAATAGGCAAGATGTTGGGTGGATGGCACGGCCAGCTCGTTAAACAAAACTCCCCGAACCAAACGGTCGGGGAGAAATGAAGAGACTGGCGGGAACCGCGGCCGGGTTCTGGTCGTCGAACTTATTGTCGAGCCAGTTGTTGTCCCAGTTCCACTGTCCGTTCTCGAAGTACAGGTAGCGGACGTAGAGGTTGCCGTCCGAATCGCGGTCTCACGCAAAGCGTCGTCCGGAACACCATCCCTTGATTACTCTCAGGACTGAATCGTATTCGCAATCTGCAATTGCCTAGCGCTTCACGCCAAGTATATTCATTTTTAGATCCGACGCATGACACGCTGTTTCAAGCCGTAACCTGAAACATTCTGGACAAACGCCAATCGGGTTCGGCAGCGGGAAGCCGTAACCGCCCACATATTCGCCTCACCTGAATATATTATATTCAAAATCGCAGCAAAAGAAAAAGGAGCCCCGCACAAACTCGTGCAAGGCTCCGTCGTACGTGGGTGGCAAAGGGCTAAGGATCTCAGCCAGAGGCTGATCCGCCTTCGGCGGAAAAGGGCAAAGAACTGCCCAAGGTTCCAAGCCCTAAGCGCTTAACTTGCGGGAACCGCGGCCGGGTTCTGGCCGCCGAACCTACCGTCGAGCCAGCGGCTGCCCCAGCGCCACTGTCCGTCCTCGAAGCACAGGTAGCGGACGCAGAGGCCGCCGCCCGAATCGCGGTAGATGGTGCCCCAGAAGTACAGGTACCGCGTTCCCCCCTTCTCGTCGATCTTCCACGAATCCGGAATGAGGTTCGTGTTAGCGAGGAGGTGGTCGAGCACCTGCGCCCCATAGACCGTCTTGCCCGCGAGCCTCTCCTTCAGCTTGTTCCCAACGATGGTTCGGCCCTCCTTCTGCCCCTCGTCGAGGTGGAACGCGATCTTCGCGGGATCGAACGACAGCTCGCCGTGAACCACGTTCGGGAGCTGGTCCTCCGGGTGGATGCTCCAGCCGTCCGGGACGAACGGCTTCGCGTCGCAGTCGATGAGCCGACGCAGACCCACGGGGATCGCGTCGAAGTTGCCCTCGATGAGATCCTGCAGGCTGCCGAGAACCCGCTCGATCGGGAGCGTCCCTTCGCGGACGCGGCGGAACAAGTCGTTGTACTTTCGGCCGAGTTGGCCGAGTTGCTCGTCGGAGACAACCGGAGTCGTCATGACAAGCCTCCTTTTTTTGATGCACGGATGCCGCCATGCGCGGTGTTTTCAAGTGTTTTGGGCTTATCCCACCACACTCAAAGACATAAAAGTATAGCTTATTTCTGGCCTTTTGTCAATGAATTGTTTGTCATTGTAACACGGGAGTGATATTTTCCTCTTCGCGGGGAATGAATTTTTCCGCCTCGG
>CAZNKO010000002.1:0-44810 GCA_964573855.1 uncultured Gammaproteobacteria bacterium
CGACTCTACAAGCTCCTAACGGAATTTGGTGGCAGAAGTTAGATATTCCCCTTGAGGATTATCGTTCGAAGTTTGAATCCTTGGTGCGCGAGCAGGGGATCTGGCCGGAGAATTTTAACGAAAATGCAAACAATTCTTCCGGGGAATACCTCTGGGATGTGACCGATGTCCGCGAAAGCTATCAATCCTTCGACCACGCCCGCGATCTTTTTTATTGCTTCATGTGTTTTCATGAGGCAGAGCGACTCGCGTTTTGCGGCGGTTCCCTCGTTTGCAACGACATGATCGGCTCCGTCGTTAACAGTCGATCTTCAAATTGCAGGTATTGTTATGCCATGGTCGGTTGCCAGAACATGGAATACTCCATGAATTGTTTTAACTGTGAAAATTGTTTTGGCTGTATTGGTCTTCAGAACAAAAAGTTTCATATTTTTAATGTCGCGTATCCAGAGGATGAATATTGGAAGATGGTAGATGAATTGAAATGCGCCATGCTGGAGCGTGGGGAATATGGGGAATCGTTCCCGACCCGTTTTTCCGCCTCTTATTTTTATGAATCAGGAGCGGTCGCGCTTTTCGGGTGCGGAAAGGAGGACGCCGAACAGTTGGGCATTGTTGAGTATGATCCGAACATGAATGGGGCTTCTGGGTACATGGAGGTCGCGAAAGACGTCAAGCGAACGTCCGATGTTCCAGACGCCATAGACGACATGTCCGTGGATGAGTGGGCAGGGGTGCCGATTTTTGATGCAGAAAAAAATAGACAATATTCCTATCTGAAGCCGGAACTTGAGTTTTATCATCAAAAGCGGATTGCTGCCCCGAACAAGCATTTTATTTACCCGGATTTATGAGCTGACACAGCAGATGAACTCTGCAATTTTTGTTGCAGAAAAATGTTCAAAATGTTCAAAGGCCATTCGGGTTGGAAAATGCTTCGGATATCCGGAACGGACGATCTACTGCCGCCCGTGTTATTTGCAATATCTCGAGACACACAATTAATTCTCCATTCTCTAATTCGCGCGAATAGGAGAATAAGGAAATTATGTCCAAAACACCGAAATTTGATGCGAAAGTAAAAGCCATCCTCGACGCCACCAAACCCGGCGAGCGCACGTGCGCGCTCACGGGAGAGAAATGGAACATGACAGATGAAGAAATTGGGTGGTACAAAAAATTCAATGTCCCGCCGTCGAAGTTCCATCCGGAAATGCGCCGGCGATTATTGTTTGGATTTCCTTCGGGGGTCGCGATTTGGCGGAAGCCGCATATGACTACGAAAGAGCCAATCTTGAGTTTCGTGCATCCAGACAGTCCGTATCAAGTCGTGACAGATAAGGAATGGGCGGTTGGGGAATATCTTCGGGAAGGTCCGGAGCTCGACGCTTCGCGCCCATTTTTTGATCAATTCGAGTCTCTCGCACACGCCGTTCCGGTTTCCGCTTTGCGCGCGGACCCCGCGGACGTGAATACGATCGGTGTCGATACCCTAAAGATCGAGGATTCCCAAATGGTGTTCGGGTGCGCGGAAAACAAACGATGTTTTTATCTTTATACTTCGTATCAATGTGAGGATTGCGTGGATATTGCCAACACGCGACTCACCCAGGATTGTTACGCGATCAACCGATCCAAACAGCTTCATCAATGTCAGTTCGTTTTTGAATCTGCCCAATGCCAGCAAAGCGCGTTTCTCTTTGACTGCAAAAATCTTGATTATTGTTTCGGTGCAACAAACAAGGTCAACAAGAAATACTTGTGGTTCAATGAACAGCTCACGAAAGAGGAATGGGAAAAACGCCGCGCCACGGTGGACCTCTCATCTCGCGCGGTACTCGAGGAATATTATAAGAGATTTTACGATCTTATTGCGAAGGCTGCGTGGCCGCCTTCTTACATCATTGGTTCCGAAGATTGCACGGGAGAATATCTTCAGGAGTCTGTGCGGTGCCATGATTCGTACTGGGTCAATCTAGGTGTGGATTTATATTCCTGCTTCATGGCCGTGGAGTTCCAGCAGAGCGCTTTTTCCATTTGGATCGGGTGGGGAAGTGACGTGTATTATACGTGCGACCATGTCGGCGGCCCGGTAAAATTTTGTTTCCGCACGTGGGACTGCACGGACATGGAGTACTCCATGGATTGCCGCAACTGTGAACACTGTTTCGGATGCGCGGGATTAAAGCGAAAAAAGTACTGCATTTTCAATGTCCAATACACGCCGGAGGCGTACTGGAAGAAGCTGGATGAAATAAAATGTGCGATGTTGGATCGCGGCGAGTATGGCGAATTTTTCCCAGCAAAATTTTCCCAGAGCGGTTTCCAATTCTCGATGGGAGATTTGTTTGCTGAATATACACCCGAGGAATACCGTTTGTTTGCGGCCCCGAAATTTGATCCGAATCGTGCCGCGGTGCACGCCTCCATGCAGGATGGCGAGGCAGCACTCACCACGGATACGCTTCCGGATCGTCTCGCGGACGCTTCAGAATCTCTGGTCGGCAAGCCGATTTTTGACAAGAAACTCGGGAGAAATTACAGCATCGCGCCCCTCGAGTGGGCGTTTTACCAGCGCCACAAGCTTGCCATCCCGAGCGAGCACTTCTTGAGCCGCCTCCGGAATATCGTCCGCACCTCAAACTCACCGGTCAAAATGGCCGCCTCTTGTTCCTCTTGCGGCACAGAAATTACTACTTACAAAAACGCAACGTTCCCAAAGCGCAACCTCATGTGCCGCCCGTGCTATCTGAAATATCTTGAAAAAAACAATTAGGTCTGCTAATTTGAGCTATATGACGTATCCGCATATTTCTCGCGACCCAGGCATATTGGGCGGAAAACCAGTGATTGCCGACACGCGTATTTCAGTGGATATGATTTTGGAGTTCCTTTCTTCAGGCATGTCTGCGAAAGATATCGTGAAGCAGTATCCTCAATTAACCGAGGAATTTATCCGTGAGGCCTTGGCGTACGCGGCTACGGATATCCGGCGTTCCGAAATTGACTCGATCCGGCTCCCGAGGTAAATCGTATGCGTTTCCTCGCGGACGAAAACGTGGCCGCGGAGGTTGTGCATGCCCTTGCCGAAGCCGGACACGATGTGCTTCGCGTTTTTGATGTCATGCCTGGGGCAAGCGATAAAGACGTGCTTCAGCGCGCCTATCAGGAGGCGCGTATTATTTTGACGCATGATCAGGATTTCGGAAATGTGCTTCGCTACCCCTTGCATGCCCATCGCGGCATTCTGCTCATGCGATTCAAAGATCAGTCACCCGCAAATGTCATTCGTCATTTAAATGCATTGATCGATGAGACGTTTGAGCAGAAGATCCAAAATCGTCTCGTGATTGTCCGTGAGGATCACGTTCGATTTTATTCAGGTGAATCCAATAGTCGATCATAATTCAGTATGTCCAAAACTCCGAACTACGATGCAAAAATCAAAGCCATCCTCGACGCCACGCGGCCGGGGGAGCGGACGTGCGCGCTCACCGGTCAGAAATGGGAACTTACGGCCGGGGAGCTCGAATGGTGCTGGCGATTTCTCGTTCCTCCTTCAACGATCCATCCGTTCGTCCGGATGAAAATACTTTTTGCTTATAATTCGGCCCTTTCACTCTGGCGCAAGCCGCATGCGATCACGGGCGAACCTATCCTTTCTTATATTCATCCAGACAACCAAGTAAAGGTGGTAACAGATGCAGAGTGGATGAGTCTCGATCAATCTTCTCAAGGGCGGTCGGTGGATGTGAGCCAGCCGTTTTTTGATCAGTTGTATCAGCGTTACCTTGACACCAGCTTTCGCGCGCTCGCGACCCCCGGGGATTCCGTGAATACGATCGGATTTGGAATGCACAAGTGTCTCGATAGTTTCATGATTTTTGCTTCTTTGGATATCGAACGTTCCTCATACGTGGAGGCCTCGACCTCTGTCAGGGATTCGGTTGATGTGACGAATTCCCTTGGTGGTATCGCGGAGAGTTCCAGTATTAATCGTTGTCGTTCTCTCTATAACTGTCATGTTGCGTTTGAGTGCCATGACTGTCTCAATTCCTGGTTTTTGTTTGATTGTCGAAATTGCGAGTACTGTTTCGGCGCGACGAATCAGAGGAACAAAAAGTACCTTTGGTTCAATGAGCAACTGACGAAAGAAGAATGGGAGCGGCGGCGAGAGGCCGTCGGCCTTTCGTCCTATGCGATTTTTGAACGCGAACGCAAACGTTTTTTCGATCTGGTTGCTGGATCCGTCTGGCCGGAAACGTTTAATATCGCCGCGGGCGCATCCACTGGGGAATATCTCGAGGAAACCGTCCGTGTCCTGGAAGGATACCAATTGCAGAAAGTTACGGACTGCTTTCGTGTGTGGTTCGCGGTCGGCAGTTCAGATTGTGCCTATCAGACCGGTTCCGGATTCGGGTCGGAAATTTGGCAGACGAGCGGGGCCGCCTATTCCCAAAACGTAAAGTTCTCACACAATCTCACCAGATGCGAAGACGTTGAATACTGTGTGGCGTGCATGAACTGCTCCCATTGTTTTGGTTGCGTGAATTTGAATCGGAAACAGTATTGCATTTTGAACAAGCAGTATACGGAACAGGATTATTGGCGGACGTTGGACGATCTTAAATGCGTCATGCTGGAGCGCGGGGAATACGGTAAATCCGTTCCCGGTAAGATGAGCATTGTTGGTATGCCGTTTTCCGCCGCCGCACTACTGCTAGGAATCTCCAAAGAGGAGATTGAATTATTTGGCGGTGAAATCTATGACGCGAAACGCGGTATGTCGTATATGCCGGCCGAAGTCGACCCTGGTCACCGGTTAACGCCCGAGGCTCTCCCGGACCGTCTTGAGGACGCGACGGGGCTTGTGAATCGGGCGGTCTGGGATCCCGCGGCTGGCCGTTCGTATCCGATCATGCCGCGCGATTTTGATTTTGCGGAGCGTCATCATCTTCCCCTCCCGCGAAAGCATTTCCTCTCCCGATTGCAAGAGCTGAATCTTCTTTCCAATGTTCCCGAGACGATAGATAGGGCGTGTGCTTCCTGCGGCAAGGGGATCAAAGTTTACCGGAATAACACGTTTTCCACGCGCCGGGTCTTGTGTGAGGCATGTTATCTCGCGTATCTTGAATCGCGCGGTTGATCTCCATCTCTAATTCGCGCGAATGGTAGAATAAGAAGATATGAGCAAAACCTCGAACTACGACGCAAAAGTAAAAGCCATCCTCGACGCCACGCACCCGGGGGAGCGGGTTTGCGCGCTCACGGGAGAGAAGTGGATGATGGATGAGCGCGAAATTGGTTGGTACAAAAAATTTAACGTCCCGCCGTCGAAGTACAGTCCCTTTACGCGCATTAAAGCAATGGCCGCGTATTTTATTTTGTTTGACATCTGGTACAACAAACATGCGGAAACAGGAAAACCGATCATCAGCAATATCCATCCCGCGACCGGTATCCGCGTCCTTCCGGATGAAGACTGGTTTGGACGAGACTTTTCTGACCTTTCTCTTGCTTTGGATCTCCAGAAACCATTTTTTCAACAATTGTACCGTTTAAGCCGGATGGTTCCCCGCGCGGCCGGATACAATCCGGTGAAGCCGGAACGTTCCATTGCGTTCATTTCTTTCGGAGACGAAGATAGTTATTTTGTTCTCGCGTGTCGTTCCAAGCGCAGCGTCTACTGCATCAACGGGTTCGATGTTGAGGATAGCGCGGAGTTGGATGCCGTAAATTCTGCCCGACGTTCTTATAACGTTATTTATTCCGATCGTGTCTATCAATGTAAATTCATCCGAGAGTCGCGGGACGTTCAATTCTCTTCCTTCTTGTTCGATTGTCGCAATTGCGAATATTGCTTTGGCGCCACGAACCAACGCAATAAAAAATATCTCTGGTTCAACGAGCAACTCTCAAGAGAGGAATGGGAACGTCGCGTTGCTGCCGTCGACCTTGCTTCGTTTGCCGTCCGTCAGGAGTATGAAAGGAAATTCCATGAACTGGTGAGCAAGGCTATTTGGCCTGAAAATTTTAACATCAACAGTCCCGGGTGTACGGGGGAGTATTTGACGGATTGCGTGGACGTGAAGGAGAGCTACAATGCTCGGGGGGCGAGAGACGCGGAATACATTTGCTATTCCATTGGCCCATCGCACGATCTGTATTATGCAAGCGGAAATGCGGACGCCTCCGATTGTTATTACGGGGTCGGTTTTCACTATACGAGTCAAAGCAAATTTTCCCTTTCGATTACCCAACGGTGCCTCGGGGTGGAGTATTGCGAGAGCTGTTATGATTGTTCGTATTGTTTTGGACGTGTTGGATTACAAAGGAAGTCGTTTTGCATTCTGAACAAGCAATACACGGAGGCGGAGTATTGGAAGACCGTCGATGCCTTGAAGTGTGCGATGCTCGATCGGGGGGAATATGGTGAAGCGGCGCCAGCCTATTTTTCAACGCAACATTGGCCAGGATCAGGAGCCACGACGATCTATGAGGCAACGGAAGAGGACGCGCGAAGATTGCGTGCGGCGCAATTTCAGGCGTCGGACGACGACGCGGAAGGTCCACCAGTAGACCAAACAAAAATTCGCAACGTGGAAAGCATGCCAGACCGTGTGGCAAATGAGAGCATTGACAGTCTTGTTAGGGTTCCGTTTTTGGACCCAAAGATGGGTCGGCGGTTTTCGTATCTTAAACCAGAGCTTGAGCTGTATCAGAAATTGGGGGTTGCCCCGCTGAGGCGGCATCCGACGGGATGCATCCATGATCTCTATCGCGAAATGAATCGGCCGATTTTTCACGAAACGACATGCGCGAAGTGCGGGAAGGGGATTCGGGTCGCGGATAATCAGGCGTATCCGAAGCGAATCATCTATTGTCAGCTCTGCTATTTGAGGTATCTTGAAGAGCGTGGATGAGCTGGAATCTTTGAAATTTCTTCATCTGCTGCGTTGCGGGGCCCCGCTGACTCGTCAACGTACGGATAAAGTACGTCTCCTCGTCAGTTTCCCCGCGCCTAGCAGCTGGAGTTTTTCATAGATTCCAGTCGATAGATATGCAAGAACATATTATATTCAAAACATCTGATGGTATCGAAATCGTTGGTGATTATTACGCTTCGGGCCCTTCGACAAGCTCAGGGCCTAACGGCAAGTTTGCAATTCTTCTCCACATGATGCCGGCAACGAAGGAGAGCTGGAAGCCGTTTGCCGCGAAACTTGTCGCAAAGGGTTACGATGTGCTCGCGATCGACGAGCGCGGGCATGGGGAGAGCACTATGGGTGGCACATTGGATTACAAAAAATTTGGCGAGGCTGAACAGCAGGCAAAAATTTTAGACGTTGAGGCTGCATTTGAGTTTCTAAAAGGGAACCCTTCGACAAGCTCAGGGCCAAGGGGGGCGACGGAGAAGAACACGGTTTTGGTCGGCGCGTCGATTGGCGCGAATCTCACGATCCAATTTTTGACCATGCATCCAGGCGTGGCCGTCGGCGTTGCGCTTTCGCCTGGATTGAATTACCGCGGGGTGACGACCGATGATAAAATCACGAAGCTCCATTCGGGACAGAAAATCGTTTTGGTCGCGAGCGACGACGATGATCGTGATTCGGCCGCGAGTTGCCGCGAGCTTCATAGATTAAATGAGGTGCAGACGGTTTTGATTGAAAAGAATGGTCTCGGGCACGGCACGACCATGTTCGAGCGGGATCCGAAATTGATGGATGAGATGATTAACTATCTGTCATTCTGAGCCGCAGGCGAAGAATCTTATGAGATCCTTCGCTGACGCTCAGGATGACAAAAGCCTATGTCTTGGAAAGAAGCCGTTCTCGTCTTTGGGGCCGAATATCTGGTGTATGTCCAAGCGCTTGCAACGCTGGTTTTTGCTTGGCTTCAGCGCCGGATCATTCGCGCGACGTTTTTTGCCTACGCGATCGTGAGCGGAGTCCTCGCTTTTGCCCTGTCTCGTCTCGCCGGGCTTCTCTACAACAATCCTCGGCCGTTTGTCGTTGAAGGGTTTACGCCGCCGATTCCGCACGCGCCGGATAACGGATTCCCATCGGATCACACGCTTCTTGCCGCTTGGCTCGCAGCGCTTGTGATGCCGTATGACCGGCGGCTCGGAACGATCCTCGCGATCGGCGCGCTTTTGGTCGGATTCTTTCGAGTCGCGGCCGGCGTCCATCACATGGTTGATATCATCGGATCCATCGTGATTGTGACTGTCTCGGCTCTTTCTACCTTCTACTTTCTACCTTCTACCCGCCGTCTATGGCAGAAATGATCGAAGTTCGCGATCCGATCCATCGGCGCATTCCCTTTGACGAATTTGAGCGACGGGTGATTGATCACCCGTTTTTTCAGCGCTTGCGTTTCATCTCCCAGCTTTCTTTCTTGATGTCCTACGTCTACCCGGGCGGCGTGCATGACCGATTTTCGCACGGTCTCGGAGCGATGCATGTCGCTGGACGCTTGTTCGGGCGACTTCTCGCGAGCTCACCGCTTCTTTCCTCCAGATTTTCTCCGGAAGAAATTGAAGCCCTCCGCCGCCGCATGCGGCTTGCGGGGTTGCTCCACGACATAGGCCATGGCCCATTCTCCCACGCGTCCGAGACGATTTTTCCGAAATTTCGCGATCTTCCGATGGATTGGTCGTGGTGGAACCCTTCGACTCCGGCCGGTTATCCCCTGAGCAACGTCGAAGGGCTAACCGGCCTCCGCTCAGGGAATAATAGACAGTCTAAGCATGAAGATTACAGCGTGCTTTTGATCCAAACGCTCGCGAAGGAAGGCGTGCTTGCCGAAGATCTTGCCCAAGACGTGGCGTCGCTTATTCACGGAGATGTCGTGCCGTCCGCGACATTTACGGGGTTGGAAAGACAAGCGCCGACTCTCCAAAAAATTTTGAAATCCCTCGTCTCGGGCGAAGTAGATTGCGACCGGATGGATTATCTTCTGCGTGACAGCTATTACTGCGGCGTCGCCTATGGCACGTTCGATCTCGATTGGCTCATTTCCAGTCTCGGCCTTGCAGAACAAGACGGGAAGTTTCTTCTCACGCTTTCGGAAAACGGCGTGCGTGCCTTTGAGGACACGCTCCTCGCGCGCTACCACATGATCGATCAGGTTTATTTCCACAAAACCAAAGCCGGCTTTACGCATTACCTTGAGGAGGCGATTCGGACAAAGGAAGCGGATCTCACCATTCCGACCGATCCCTACGCCTATGCAGGCCTTCGGGACGGGCAGGTGATCGAGAAACTTTTCGCGGCGGCGAAAGACGAAAAGAATTACTGGTCGCACCATTTGATGCGGCGGATTCCGGCGAAGCGGATTTTGCGGTTCCAGACCGCGAAGGCGGAAGATCGAGAGACATTAAAAAAGCTCGAAGAGATTTGTCAAAAGAACAATATCCGTTTTTTTACCCACGCCGCGTCAAAGGAATTAACATTTCTCGGGGAAGGATCAAGCGCAGACAGCATTCAGGTTGCCAAGAAAACCATCGACGGTGTTCGCTATGTGCCGGTGTTTCAGTACTCGGATCTTCTTCAAAAATATCACGAGAAACTTCAGTTCACGGATTTTTTTGTGCTCCGCGAGGACGCAGAAAAATTTGAAAACTAGGACCCGAGAATCTTGGCCGCGTCGGCGAACATCTCGTCGTCCTCCTGCAGCTTCCAGAAACAGTGTGCTCCCAGTTTTTCCGCTTCCACCCGCGCTCCTTCCTCCATCATGGAGGAACGGAGAATGAAGGGAACTTGGAACCCTTGCTCACGCAACCGGCGCAGGAGATCGATCCCGCGCACCTTCGGCATGTTGAGGTCCGAGATCACGAGCGCCACATTCGCGTCGAACTTGTTCAGAGCGTCTTGACCGTCCACAGCCTCCTTGATGATGACGTTCTCCTCGACGAGCGTGCGAAGCATGGCTCCCGCCGTGTCCCGGTGATCCGCGTCATCATCCACGATCAGCACTGTTTTACTGCTCATAACCCGCCTCCTCCAAAAAGGCATGATCATCTTGCCACCACGAATATTTTCTGGCAACATAAAACACTATGCCAAAAGCCAAAAGCCAGAAGCCAAAAGCTAGCCCTGAGCGAAGTCAAAGGGTTCTTGTCGGCATGTCCGGCGGCGTGGATTCGTCCGTGTCCGCGGCATTGTTGTTGGAGGTTGGGTATGAGGTGATTGGCGCGTTCATGAAAAATTGGTCCGGACAGAAATGTGCGGATGGGTCGTTTAAAGAATGTGGGTGGCGCGACGAGCGGCGGGATGCCATGCGCGTGGCATCCACACTCGGGATTCCGTTTGTGACGCTCGATTTTGAGGAACAGTATCGGCGCGATGTGGTTGAGAACATGTTCCGTGAGTTTGAAGCGGGCCGCACGCCGAATCCGGACGTGATGTGCAACAAGTTCATCAAATTTGATCGATTCGTGAAGGCGGCAGATGGGCTTGGATGTCAATTTGTCGCGACAGGACATTATGCCCGCATATTCCCCGAGCCTGTCGAGGGGCCTTCGACAAGCTCAGGCAATAATTTTCGTATCCTCATGGGCTCTGACCCAAACAAAGACCAAACCTATTTCCTCTGGGCCATGCCGCCCGCCGTTTTGTCGCGCGTGTTGTTTCCGGTTGGCGGCATGATAAAGGCGGATGTGCGAAAGAAAGCGCGTGAGCTTGAGCTTTCCACTGCTGACAAAAAAGACAGCACCGGCATTTGTTTTGTTGGGGAAGTGGACAGGCGTGAATTTTTGCAGGGGGGCATTCCGGAAGATCCAGGCGGGATTGTGACGACCGAGGGAGAGATTGTCGGCCAGCATTCTGGGGTCGCGTTTTATACGATCGGCCAGCGCCACGGGCTCAACGTCGGTGGCGGCACGCCCTATTATGTTGTGGAGAAAAAACCAGCGACAAAACAGTTGGTCGTCTCAAGCAATTTTCATCCAGCCCTGTTCAAAAAAGAGTTAACGGCGATCCAATGCAACTGGTTCCGCGATCTTTCGCGTCCCCCTTTTCAAGGGGGACTACAGGGGGTTACCGGTGCATCGGCAACCCCTCCTCACCTCCCCTTGGAAAGGGGAGGAAGTACATTCCGCTGTCAGGCGCGGATTCGTTATCGCCAGCCTGTTGCGCCATGTACCGTGACCATTCTCCCCCTTTTTCCGCCAGAGGCGGATCCCGCTCTGCGGGACAAGGGGGAGCCAGAGGGGGTTGCCGGTGATCGTGTCCACGTCCATTTTGACGGCCCCCAGCGCGCCGTCACCCCCGGCCAGTCCATTGTGTTTTATCAAGACGACGAAATGCTGGGCGGGGGTGTGATAGAATGAATGAACTATGGCTCTCCTCGAATTTTACGGGCGTGAATGTCCGCATTGCATTAAAATGATGCCGCTTGTGGACAAATTGATTGCCGAAGGCACAAAGATCGAAAAGTTTGAAGTTTGGCACAATGCGGAAAACGCCAAAAAGATGGAAGAATACGACCGTGGCCTCTGCGGCGGTGTGCCGTTTTTCTACAACACCGACACGAAAGATTACATCTGCGGCGAGGCAGATGAAAAGGAGTTGCGAAAATGGGCGAAAGGGGATAAGGTTTAGCTATTATTTCTCTCTATTTTATACTATGCCAGGTGAAAGGGAGTCATCTTTGGAACGTATTCGTGCTTTGAAGATGGAGTCACAAGCTAAGAAGGAGGGGGAAGAGAAAGAGAAAAAAGAGAAAACGGAGGGACTGCAAGAATCCTTCCTTCGGGCGACCCGCGAGGTTTGGCTCGCGCAGGCGGAGCTTCAGACGGCCGAACAGGAGGCTGGGTCTTTGGAGGATTTGGATGAAGACACGCGGGAAGAAACGCAGGTGGTACTCAAGGAAATAAAGGAGAAGGGAGAAAAATTAGAAGACGACCGGAAAGCGATTTGGAAACAACTGGAAGAGCTGGGGGTGGAGGTGAAGGAACCGACGCAGGACGAAATTCGGGAATTAAACCTACGGGAAATCAAAAAAGACATTGATTTGTTTGGGAAAGAATTTGCGGATGTGTGGCGGAAGGATGCGGGCTGGGCGCTGACGATAGGAGGAGACGATTCAGGATATTTGTTAGAAAACCACGCTCTCGTAGCGAAGTTACATGAAATTACTGACAAGAAACGTCGTATCAGTGGAGATCTCCACGAAAAACGAAACACTTTGTTGAAGATCGGGACAGGAAAGCTGGAGCGTCAATTGCGAAGTTTGGAAGATCAAGAGAAACCCATAGAACGGCAACTGGAAGCTTTGCAAAAAATCCAGGAAGATATACGTGCATCATATTATCGGTTGCTGGGTCTGATCCAAAAGGATCTCACTCGATTCTATCATCTTAGTGACAAGGAAAGACTGAAGAAGGAATTTCCTTTTGTGAATGTTCATTCTCACTACGGTGAAAAAGGCCACACGGAAACGGTTTCTATAGGAAATGATAAGGAATTTTTACGAATGTATGGATACGATTACGACGAGGCGATGAGATCGAAAAGAAAAAACGGACGTTGATTACGCCCGTTTTTTCTTTTCGGCAGGCTGTTTGAGTTTTCTGACGCGTTCACGGAATGATCGGATCTGTTTTCGGAGAGCGATGGCCTTCTTGTCGAGTTTATGAATAGAGACGAGAAGGGAGGGTTTGGTCTGCGGCATAGATAATTGAGTGATGAATCATTCAACCAGTATATCACATCACCCAAGTCGTTCCACCCAATGCGGGTCTACTTTGACGTTCAGGTCCAGGTAGACTTTTTTGTTCATAACGCCCTCGAGCTCGTAGCGCGCGGACTGGCCGATTTCTTTGATGCCGCGGGCGCCGGCGCCGATCACAATACGCTGGGTCCGGTCGCTCGTCGTGTAGACGGTCGCCGCAATATACACCATGCCGTTTTCGCGCTCCTGAATATCATCCACCTCAACATGGACTTTGTAGGGAAGCTCTTGGTGCAGGCGCAAAAATAGTTTTTCACGGATGATCTCCGCGATCCATTCCTTGTTCGGCTGGTTGGTGAATTGATAGTCGGGATAATAGGGGTCGCCGATCGGAAGAAGGTCGTAAATGGTTTGGGCAACGGTTTTTACATGCGCGCCGTTGAGCGCCGATACCTCGAGCACGGTTGAAAATTTCGGCGCGAGGTCGCGGTAAAAGTCGATGAAGGGTTTTTCGTGCAGGTCGATTTTGTTGATGACCAGGATTTTTGGCTTTTCAATTTTTTCAATGAGCCGCATCACGGATTTTTCCTCGTCTCCGATCGAGCGCGTCGGGTCCACGATATAGACGATCACGTCCACGCCTTTGAGCGACTGTTTGATGGAGGCAAGCAGGCGGCCGCCGAGCGAATCGCGCCGCTCCTGGAACACACCTGGCGTGTCCACAAACACAATCTGGCCTTGCTCGGTCGTGAGAATGCCGTGGATCGGGAGCCGGGTCGTTTGCGGTTTTGGGGAGGTGATCGCAATCTTCGTGCCAACGAGCGCATTCAAGAGCGTTGATTTTCCAACGTTCGACCGCCCGACCAGAACCGCAAATCCAGATTTCTTTTTTTGTGTCGTTTCCTCTAACATGTCGCAGATGAAACCATGAAAAAGCCTTGCGGTCAATGGAGAAAGAAAAAACCGGCAGATCTTGCGACCAACCGGTTATCGTGCGTCGAGTGTGTCGGCGAAGCCGTCTTTGTCCGGGTCGAAACGCTTGACGAGGACCTTGACTCTGGAGTCCTTCCGGCGCCGGAAGCGATTGAGACATCCACGGATTGCGATCCCGAGTTGTTCGGCGAACACTTGTCGCTTCTCGTCCGTCCGATCCGGCTTTTCGAACAGGCCCTCGACGATGAAGAACGCTGGGGGGTAAGGCCTGGTCGGGACGCTTGGATCATGCGGGAAGAAGACGTCCACCTCCTCCCCCTTGAACTCCCAGAACTCTTTTGTTACGGATTCGATCACTCCTGCGAGCACGGCCCGCCATTTCCGGCTGGCCGTCGGAGAGATGTTGTATCCGATAATGAGCGGCATCTGTCTCACCTCCTCTCTTTGGAAATGGTGAGAGAGACAGCTCACCATAATGAGGATCTATTGTCATCCTTGAAGATTCTTCACCTTCGGTTCAGAATGACAGACGTATGCTCGTGATCGCGCATAATATTCGATCTCTCCATAATGTCGGGGCCATGTTTCGGAGCGCCGATGCGTTTGGGGTTGAGAAATTGTATTTGACAGGATACACGCCTATTCCGCCGCGCCGCGAGATTGCGAAGACCGCGCTTGGGTCGGAAATGCGGGTCGCGTGGGAAAAAGCAGAAGATGTTCTCGAGTTGTTCCATCGGCTAAAAAAAGAAGGGAAAAAAGTCCTGGCCCTCGAGATCAGTGAGAACGCATTGTCCGTCTCGGACGCCCGAGATCGTTTCAATCCAGCCGAGATCGTCTTGGTGCTCGGAAACGAGGTTGTGGGCCTCGAACCCGAGGTTCTTGCGGCGTGCGACGCGACCGTGATGATCCCCATACCAGGGCAAAAACGCTCGCTCAATGTCTCGGTTGCCTCCGGGATTGCGATGTTTGCATTGAGATCAAAATAGATGTAATATTTGTAGAAAGTAGAACCTTCTACCCTTGTGCTTACCATCGTCATTCCGACGAAAAACGAGGAGGCCCTGTTGCCGAATCTTTTGGCATCTATCCGTCGCCAGACCTATCAACCGCGCGAAATTATCGTCTCGGATGCGGCTTCGACAGATCGCACGCGCGAGGTTGCCCACGCCTACGGTGTGCGCGTGGTCGCAGGCGGGCTTCCTGGAGTCGGGCGGAACCAAGGGGCTGCGCTGGCGCAAACCCCGCTTCTGCTTTTTTTGGATGCGGACGTAGAGCTCACGGATCCAGAACTTCTGGAACATGCGGTCGGGGAGATGCTCGAGCGCGAGATTGATGTCGCAACCTGCGACGTCGAGCCCTTGTCGGCCGCCATGATCGATCGCCTACTCCACGAAGCGTACAATAAGTATGTGCGGACGGTGGGACACGTGTTTCCGCATGCGCCGGGCTTCTGCATTTTTGTTCGGAAAGAACTTCACGATCAAATCGGCGGCTTTGATGAGACGGTCCGTTTCTGTGAGGACCACGATTACGCCCGTCGGGCGGCATTGAACGGGTCGTTCGGTTTTCTCTCGGTCCGGATCCCAGTTTCGACCCGCCGTCTCGAGCGCGACGGGCGGCTCATGATTGCGCTCAAGTATGCCCTCGCCGAACTCCACACCGCGACCCTGGGCCCCATCCGCCACGAAATGTTCCGATATACGTTCGGGCATGGGGAGAGGGGACAAGTGACAAGAGACAAGTGACAGGGATAAGGAGGATATGAATTTTCCTGTGGTCGTTCAACATCGGCACGTGCATTTGTCGGAGGAAGATCAAGCAAAATTGTTCGGAGAGGATGCGGCGCCGACCCCAGTCCGTCAGCTCGAGCACCAAGGTCAGGTCGTGTATCGCGAGACCGTGGACCTGGTCGGAAAATCCGGCCGTCTCGAGCGCGTCCGCGTGCTCGGGCCCGCGCGGGAGAAAACCCAGGTGGAAGTCGCCGCGACCGACGCCTCTGCCCTCGGGATCGACGCTCCCGTCCGGCTTTCAGGAGATCTCACGAAGAGCGGCAGCTGCGAGCTCGTGGGGCCGGCGGGGAAGCTCAAGGTGAAGAGTGCCGTCATTATCCCGGCTCGCCATCTGCATTGTCCTTCTGCCGAATCGAAAAAACTCGGGCTTGTGCAAGGTCAGATCCTATCTTTAAAAACCCCCGACGGCACCGAGATCGAACATCTGACGGTCCGGATCCATCCCACCTTCCGCCCCGCCTTTCACCTTGCCGCGGACGAAGCCGCCGAATACTGGCTTCACACCGGCGATCACGTGACCATTGTTATATGAAATTTTACACGACTCAGCGACCAGTGACCCGGGACGAGGGACGAGGACAAAATTTTTTCGTTTTATTTTTTATCCTGGTTACTAGTCTCTGGTTCCTGGTCCCTTTGTATTTCGCCCACGCCGCTTCGGTTGACCTTTCTATTTCCAGCGATGGAATTTTCTTTTCAAAAACAACCCTCATCGCCGGTGACCGTATTCGCCTCTATGCGACGGTTCGAAACGTTGGGACCGAAGATGTCTCCGGCTACGTGACATTTTATCAGGGAGCCGCGGCGATCGGAGATTCGCAGGTGATTTCGGTCCGCGCGGGCGGCGTCCCCGAGGAGGTGTATGTAGATTTCACGGTGCCACCGAATACCTTCAACATCCGGGCGGACATCCGCGGAACGGACCCCCAGGACATGAACTCCGCAAACGACAGCGCGCTCACAGGGCTTTTTACGCCCGTCGTGGATGATGATCGGGATGGGGTGGAAAACTCTAAGGATAATTGTCCGTCCACTGCGAACGCCAGCCAGACGGACACGGATGGAGATAAATTGGGAGACGCGTGTGATCCGGATGATGATAATGACGGGCTGACCGATGCAGAGGAAGCAAACAAGGGCACGAGTCCGACCAAGGCTGACACGGACGGCGATGGGGTGAATGACAAAGACGACGCCTATCCGACTGATCCCTCAAAATCCAAGGTGCCGCCTCCGCCTCCTCCGCCTGCTCCAGAACCGGAACCTGCTCCAGCTCCGGCACCAAAACCTGCCCCGGCCCCGACCCCGGCGCCATCTCCCGCTCCCGCGCCTTCTTCTCCTGAAACTCCTACAACTTCTGAAACCCCTTCCGCCCCTTCCAACTCTTCCTCCCCCATCTCTTCCAAGGCGACATTTACATTCCGTCGCACTTCCTGGAATACGTACGAATTTTCTGCACTTGCCCCAGACACGGCTTCCTCTCGGTTCACATGGGACTTCGGCGATGGTGTTACTTCAAATCGTCACACGGTGACTCATGTGTATCGTGCACCGGGAGAATATACGGCCCGGTTCTCTTCGACCGATGCCGCGGGGGAGACCACCGAAGATCAAACCCGCGTCTATGTTCCATTTTTTACCTTGCATAATCCGCTCGTGCTCGGACTCATTTCTGTTCTGGGACTTTTGTTCTTGGTCGGGATAGGGGCGATCGTGCGCACGAGCCGCAAGAAGGGGGAGGAGGAATAATGTTCAGCTTCTTAAACACGGAGTCAAAAACCATCATGAGCGCCGCGGCCATCGTCGGCGTTCTTTCCTTTGCGAGTCGCCTCGTCGGTCTCATCCGCGACCGCGTGCTCGCCGGGCTCTATGGCGCGGGTGATGTCCTCGACATTTACTATACGGCATTCAAAGTGCCGGACCTTCTTTTTAATTTGCTCGTCGTCGGGGCCTTGTCCGCGAGTTTCATCCCGCTTTTCACGAAATATTATTACAACCACGAGCAAAAACGCGCTTGGGATCTCGCGAACAACATTCTCCATTTACTTCTCATTGTGTTTAGCGTTTTGGCGATCGCGGCCGCATTTTTTTCCGAGCCCTTGGCACACGTCCTGGCACCCGGCTTTTCAGAAGCTAAACAAACGGATGTTGCTGCCTTTACCCGTGTCATGCTTATCGCACAAGTGGTCTTGGCTGTTTCCATGGTGTTTGGAAGCGCCTTGCAAGGGATGAAGCGATTCTTTCTCTATTCTTTTGCTCCGATCTTTTACAATGCTGGTATTATTATAGGGGCGCTCTGGCTCACCCAATGGCTTGGGCCGATCGGGCTCGCCTGGGGAGTGGTGCTCGGAGCCACCCTGCACGCCGCGACGCAAATCATCGGGGCCTCTGCCGCAGGATACCGGTATATCTGGCGGCTGCGGTTGTTAGACCCTGACAGTCGGCAGATTCTGCGCCTCATGGGCCCACGTGTCCTGACGCTCGGGATCTATCGCGTGCTTTTTCTCGTCTTTACGATGATTGCTTCTACCCTTGCCGTCGGGAGCGTCACGATTTATCAGTTCGCGGACAACATTCAGCTTTTTCCGATCGGCATCATCGGCATCTCGTATGCGGTCGCGGCGTTTCCGTCCTTTGCGGAGCACTTGAGCCGTGGGGAGACGAAGAAATTTGTGGAGGTGTTTGCGGGGACGGTGCGGCAGGTTTTGTTTTTCATGATCCCGCTCACGATGTTATTTTTGATTCTGCGCGCACAGATTGTCCGTGTTGTTGTTGGCGCCGGCGCGTTTGACTGGACCGCCACGATTTTGACAGCCGACACCCTCGCTTTTTTTACTTTAAGCATGACGGCCCAGGCGCTCGTCTTTATCGTCATCCGCGCATTTTTTGCTTTGCATGACACATGGACCCCATTCATCGCTGGATTGGTTTCAGCGATTCTCGGCGTCGTGAGTGCTCTCTTTTTTACCTCAATCTGGGGAGTGGTTGGGTTCGGCATGGCTTTTTCGCTCGCGGCGACGGTTCACCTCGTTCTTCTCTGGGTCCCGCTCCGCCAACGGATTGGCACGCTTGGCGAGTCCACCATGATCCGGCCGCTCTTTGTGATGTCGGTCGCTGGAATGGCCGCGGGGGTTGTGATGCAGCTCCTTAAATCCTGGGTCGTGACCTTCATTTCACTCAACACATTTTGGGGCGTCTTTGATCAGGGATTGATCGCGGGCGGCATCGGTCTTCTCGTCTATGTTGGCGTTGCCTACGCGTTCCGCAACCAAGAGCTTCTTGATTTGGTCCACGGCGCCCGCCGTCGCTTCCTCAAGCGCTATCATCCGGAAGAGACGATCACGCCGGAATCGCCGACCGTCTGATCGTTGCCAAAGAAGCGATTTTTATGTCATCCTGACCCCGCCGACGGCGGGGGAAGGATCCCTAGAGATTCTTCACTTCGTTCAGAATGACACACACATGACTTCCAAAGAATTACGGGCACAATTCCTCAAGTTTTTTGCGAGCCGCGGACACACCGTGATCCCGTCCGCTTCGCTTATTCCGGAAAATGATCCGACCGTGCTTTTTACGACCGCGGGTATGCATCCGCTCGTGCCGTTTTTGCTTGGAGAAAAACATCCAGGCGGAAAGCGGCTCACGAACGTGCAGAAGTGCATACGCACCGGCGATATTGACGAGGTCGGGGACGATACGCACCTCACGTTTTTTGAAATGCTCGGCAATTGGTCGCTCGGGGATTACTTCAAGAAGGAAGCGATCGCATGGAGCTTTGAATTCCTGACGGACAAGAAATGGCTGGGCGTGGATCCGTCGCATCTCGCGATCTCCGTCTTTGCCGGCGATGAAAGCGCGCCACGGGATGAGGAATCCGTTGCCCTTTGGCTCGGCCAGGGAATCCCGAAAGACCGGATCGCCTATCTCGGCAAGGAAGATAACTGGTGGCCGGCTGGCGGAAAACATCCAGGGCCGCAAGGGCCAGACACGGAGATTTTTTATTGGACCGGAGCCATAAAGCCACCAAAGAAATTTGATCCGACCGATAAGTCTTGGGTAGAAATTTGGAACAACGTGTTCATGCAGTTCAATCGTCTGCCAGATGGCACGCTCGCGCCATTGAAGCAAAAGAATGTTGATACTGGCATGGGCCTTGAGCGCACGGTGGCCGTATTGCAAGGGAAGAAGAGTGTTTTTGAAACAGACGGATTCGTACCGATCATTCAAGCGATTGAGAAAGAAACAAAAAAATTGTATAGGAGCAATGAACGTCTCATGCGTGTCGTCGCGGATCATGTGCGCTCGGCTGTGATGTTGGTCTCTGATGGTGTCGTACCATCCAACAAGGACCAAGGGTACGTTTTGCGTAAATTGATTCGTCGGTCTGTTCGATATCTCAAACAGTTGGAAGCAATGGAAGCTATTGGAGCCGTCGCGGTCGCCGCCGCCGATACGTTAAAAGATGCGTATCCTGTACTTGTTGAGCGTGGAGATAATATCGTGAAGACGATTAAGGATGAAGAAGCCAAGTTTGCAAAGGGACTCAAAGAAGTAGAAAGACTTGTACGTATCGGGAAGATTGAACTGATTTCCGAGGGAGCGGAACCAAAGATTTATAATCGAGTAGATTCAAAGAAGGCCTTTGATATTTATCAGACGTACGGTTTCCCACTTGAGTTGATTCAAGAAGAGCTTGCAAAAAAAGCGTTGGTCGTTGACGAGAAAGAATTCAAGGAAGAATTCAACAAACATTTCAAAAAGCACCAAGACCTGTCGCGCGCGGGCGCGGGACAAAAATTTGCTGGCGGGCTCGCGGATCATGCGGAGGAAACCGTGCGTCTCCACACCGCCACCCATCTTCTCCATCAAGCCCTTCGCTCTGTGCTTGGGTCCCATGTGTTCCAGAAAGGATCGAACATCACGCGCGAACGCTTGCGCTTTGATTTTTCCCATCCAGAAAAAATGACCCAGGATCAAATTAAAGCGGTTGAAAAATTGGTGAACGAACAAATCAAAAAAGATCTCCCCGTGCATTATGAGATTCTCAACATTGAGGAAGCAAAGAGGCGCGGGGCGATTGGGCTCTTCGAGGACAAGTACGCCCAGCTCGGCGGCAAGATCAAAGTGTATTTCGTGGGCGACCCTTCGACAGGCTCAGGGCAGGCGATTGATGGTTATTTCAGCAAGGAAGTTTGCGGCGGGCCGCACGTGAAGCGTTCTAGCGAGATTGGCACCCTCAAGATCACAAAAGAAGAGGCCGTCTCCTCTGGCGTCCGCCGGATCAAGGCAGTCGTGAATGGTCAAAACGTGCCTTAAATTAGCGCAAATAGACAAACTTGACACCCACATGCGATTTCCCTACAATATGCGCGCCTGCGATTGTCCACAGATCCCTTGCGATTTTTTGGCTCAGATGATAGACTTTCGGCACTCTTTATGAGTGATCAAGGGAACTCAGCGACAAAGCAGTTTATCGAAATGCGAGGAACGGTGGATGAACTTCTGCCGTCCGCTCAATTCAAAATCACCCTTGAGAACGGGCAGAACATCATCGGACACTTGTCCGGCAAGATGCGTCTCAATCGCATCCGTCTTCTTCCGGGCGACGAGGTAAAGGTCGAGATGAGTCCGTACGATCTCACAAAAGGGCGTGTCGTGTATCGATTTTAACAGTGAGACATTGGGAGTTGGAAATTGGAGGTGGGACGTGTTTCGTCCAACATCTCATCTCCAACCCCCAATTTCTATTATTTATGAAGGTGCGATCCTCCGCCAAGGCCATGTGCCGCGACTGCAAAGTGATCCGACGCCGCGGTCGGGTGGTTGTGATCTGCAAGGACCCAAGACATAAACAGCGACAAGGATAAATACGTGGATTGTGGAACGTGTAACGTGGAACGTCTAACGTTATACGATCCACGATCTACGATCTACGATTCACGACCAACGAATATCTATGGCACGCATTGCCGGCGTCACACTCCCGAACGAAAAACGCATTGTGGTGGCCCTCACCTATATTTATGGTGTCGGGACATCAACCGCGCGGAAAGTTTTGAAGGAAGCGAAGGTCAGCGAGGATATCCATGCGAAAGATCTGACCGAGACGCAGGCCGCCGCGATTCGGAACATTTTGGAAAAGAATTATCGTCTGGAAGGGGAGTTGAAGCGCCAGGTGCTTTCGAACATCAAGCGGCTGAAAGACATTGGGAGCTATCGCGGTATCCGCCACGTCAAAAAACTTCCGGTGCGCGGCCAGCGGACCAAGACGAATTCCCGCACCGTGCGCGGCAATGTGCGCCGCACGATGACGAGCGGCCGCCGTGTCCTCACAAAGACCTAAGGGTGTGGGATGCATATAGCATCAATTGAGCGGAGCCAGTTTTGTTCAGCTGCAAGGCGTCGAGGAGCGACGCGATGCCAAAGCATCGCGAGCGACGAGCAACGCAGCAGATGGATGAAACTGGCCCGCCCAAGGGGAAGCTCAAATCTGGCTGATTTCTGCGTTGCTCCTCCTTGAAGGAGCTTAAGCTCCTCCTTCGTCGTCGCGCCTTGAAATCATCACACATTTGAGCTTCTCAATTCGATGCTATATGCATTTCACACCCTAATATGGCAACGGCAACCGTCAAACCGGCAGCAAAAACGACCGCCGAAGCCGCTGCCTCCCCGGTCGTGAAACCACGCAAGAAGACCAAAGCCGTGCGGCAGGTTCCGCACGGCTGTGCCTACGTTCAGGCAACCTACAACAACACGATCATCACGATCACGGACTTAAACGGCAATACGCTCGGATGGGCCTCGGCCGGCAACTGCGGATTCACGGGCCCCAAAAAGGCCACCCCGTATGCCGCGAGCATTATTGTGAAGACGATTGCGGATCGGGTGAAAGATTTCGGAGTGAAAGATTTGAACGTATTTGTAAAAGGAGTAGGGCAGGGGCGCGATTCCGCGGTTCGGGCCTTGAACACCCAGGGCTTTAACGTGCTGACCATGAAGGACGTCACGGCTTTGCCGCATAACGGCTGTCGCCCGTCACGGCCGCGTCGCGTGTAAAAATCCTATGGGAGTCTCCCTCAAATCCACTTGCAAACTTTGCCGCCGGGAAGGCGTGTCGCTCTGCGGCCGCGAGAATTGCGCGGTTAAGCGCCGGCCGTTCCCGCCAGGCGTGCATGGGCCCGCGCAGATGAAGCGCCGGCCTCGTTTGTCATCCTACGGCACACAGCTCCGGGAAAAGCAGAAGGCCAAGCGCCTCTACAACATCATGGAGCGCCAGTTCCGCCGCTATTTCGAGAACGCGTCCAAAAAGAAAGGCAACACCGCGACGTATTTGATCCAGCTCCTTGAAACCCGGCTCGACAATGTCGTGTACCGCTTGGGGCTCGCCCTCACTCGCCGCCAGGCCCGCCAAATGGTAAGCCACGGTTTCTTTACCGTGAATGGCAAGCCGGTCAACATCCCGTCCTACCAAACACACCCAGGCGACATCGTCGCTGTAAAGGAATCGAAGCGCGCCAAGGGCCTCCTCGGCAACATTCAGGAGCGTCTTGCAAAAGTGGAGGCTCCGAAATGGCTTTCCCTCGAGGCAGTGAACCTGACGGGCAAGGTTACGGCCCTGCCGGAAGGGGAGGACCTCCGGCAGGTGTTTGACCCCACCCTCATTGTCGAATTTTATTCCCGTTAATTTTTTCACGGGATTATGGAAAATATTCTCCTCCCATCCTCGATCCGTTTTGAACCCGGGACCCGCCCGAACGAGGGCCTGATGGTCATTGAGCCTTGTTTCCACGGGTACGGTACCACGCTTGGAAACGCCATTCGGCGCGTGCTGTTGTCGTCCCTTCCGGGCGCCGCGGTCACGGCCGTCAAGATCAAGGGGGTGACGCACGATTTTCAGGCCATGGACAACGTAAAAGAAGACGTCTTGGAAATCATTTTGAATTTGAAGACTCTCCGGCTTAAAGTGTTCAGCGAGGAGCCGGTGAAGCTCACGCTCAAAGTGACAGGGGAGAAGACCGTGAAAGCCGGGGACATTGAGCCGAATGCGGAAGTGGAGATTGTGAATCCGGAACTCAAGATCGCGACCCTGACGGACCCGAAGGCAACGCTCGAGATGGAACTCACGGTCGCCCGCGGTCGCGGATACAAGCCGACCGAGGAGCGTCTCAAGGAAAACAATGAACTCGGCGTCATCGCGATCGATTCTTTGTACTCGCCGGTTCGAAACGTGGGCTACCGTGTCGAAAACACGCGCGTCGGGGAGATCACGAACTACGATAAACTCCTCATGACGATTGAAACCGATGGCACCATCACACCTGAGGAGGCGGTAAAAGAGGCTGCGAAGGTTTTGATTGACCACTTCTCGCTTTTTCTGCAGCCGTCCGCCCCCGCAGAAGTGCCGGCCGAAGCTGCGGCAGAATAACCTATGCGCCATCGGAAGAAAGGAAAAGTCTTGGATCGAGCAAAGGCCCCGCGCGAGGCCTTGCTTCGGAATTTGGCCGCGAGCGTCATTTTGTACGAAAAGGTAAAGACGACTGAGGCCAAGGCCAAAGCCGTGAAGCCGATGGTGGAGCGTGCGATTACCACTGGCAAGAAGCCCAGTCTTGCGGCGCGTCGGAATCTCATGAGGATTTTTTATACCGAGCACCCGGTGAAGAAAATTTTGGAAGTTTTGGGCCCCCGCTATGCCACGCGTCCGGGCGGTTACACTCGCATTGTGAAGCTCGGGACGCGGCAAGGCGACGGGGCGCAAGTGGTGCAGATTGAACTCGTATGATCAAGATCACTCCGAAAACCCACACGATTGATGCGGCGGGCAAAGTGCTCGGACGTTTGGCGTCCGAGATCGCCCCGCTTCTCATGGGGAAGAAAACCGCGGGCTATACGCCGAACATCGATGCGGGAGATGTCGTGGAGGTCACCAATGCCGGCAAGATCATCGTGACCGGAAAAAAGATGGAACAGAAGATGTATTATCATCACACGACGCATCCGGGTGGACTCCGAACCAAACAGATGAAAACCCTTTGGGAAAAAGACGCGGGCGAGGCCTTGCGCCGCGCCGTGTCGCGAATGCTGCCGAAGAACAAGCTGCGCACTCCGCGGCTCAACCGTTTGATTATCAAGAACTAATATGGCTGAAGCAACGACACGCTACATTCCAGGTCTTGGCCGGCGAAAAGAAGCGACCGCCCAGGTTCGTTTGATTCCAAACGGCAGCGGCAAGATTACGATCAATGACCGCGAGATGGCCGCGTATTTTCCCGTGTATTCGCTTCAGCAGGTCGTGAAGGCGCCGCTTGCGGCCACAGGAGCAGAAGGGAAGTTTGATGTGAGCGTCAAAGTCATGGGCGGCGGCATCCACGGCCAGGCTGACAGTGTGCGCCTCGGCATCGCTCGCGCTCTCGTCGCCTTCAATCCAGATTATCGCACCTCACTCAAAAAACTTGGGCACTTGAAACGCGACGCCCGCGTTCGCGAACGCAAAAAGTACGGAAAGAAATCCGCCCGCCGTTCTCCTCAGTGGGCCAAACGTTAAATTTTCTCCCCCTTTTTCCGCCAGAGGCGGACCAGCCTCTGGCTGGCAAGGGGGAGTTAGAGGGGGTTACCGCAAACCGCCCACCCGGGCGGTTTTAGTTTTGAAATGTGGATAAAAATTCTTGACAGATCACCGGAAATCTGATTGAATAGATCATAACAAAGTTGAAATACAACTCCCCCGCAGGGAGTTGTATTTGTTAGGGTTTAATTAATCGACGGTCTGTTATATGATTGTGGAATCTCGTAAAGATTTTAGGTACCATTTGGCGGGAGAAGATATGAAAAAGTTGAAATATACTAAGGATTTTTTAAACAGGATTATTTGCGGTAATGCCGTAGATGTGATGAAACAGATACCGAACGGATCTGTCGATTTGGTAATTACTTCGCCACCTTACAATCTGAAAAATTCCACCGGCAATGGTATGAAAGATGGCCGTGGCGGAAAATGGGCAAATGCCGCTCTGCAAAATGGCTATACGCACCATAGTGATTGCATGCCGCACGATGAATATGTGAGCTGGCAGAGGGATTGCCTCAATGAAATGATGCGTGTTATTCCGGAAGATGGCGCGATTTTTTACAACCACAAATGGCGGGTGCAAGGTGGTTTATTGCAAGACCGGCAAGATATTGTGAATGAATTTCCCGTTCGTCAGATTATTATTTGGAGACGGAAAGGCGGCCTTAACTTCAATCCAGGGTATTTCTTACCCACTTATGAAGTGATTTATCTTATCGCCAAGCCGAAATTTAAATTAACATCGAAAGCCAACGCATACGGCGATATTTGGGATTTTACACAAGAGATGAATAATGAACATCCAGCTGCCTTTCCGGTAGACTTGATTGACAGAATCGTCTCGGCTACAGACGCTAAAATCATTTTGGACCCATTTATGGGCTCCGGTACAACGGCAATTTCTGCGATAAATTTCAAGCGAGATTATATCGGGATTGATATTTCGCCTGAGTACTGCGAAATGGCTCGGAAAAGGATCAAACAACATCAATCTCAATCTAAACTTTGGTAGTCTTGTGGAAAAAAAACCTGTTATTTATACAAAACCGGAGCTCATCGCGAAACTCAAAGAGATTTCGATGATGGGATTTGTACCGAATGCGCGTCGTGGAAACGCGGGAGGTATCGGCAACACGCTTGAGGACCTTCTTGGTATCGAGGAAAATAATTTGCCGATACCGAACGCCGCGGAATGGGAACTAAAAACACAACGAATCAACACAATGTCTCTCACAACGCTTTTTCACATGGAGCCATCCCCGCGCGCCGTTGGGTTTGTGCCGCAAGTATTTTTACCCAAATATAGTTGGTCACACGAGGAAGCTGGGCACAGATACCCAAAGAGTGAGATGAGCTTTCGGCAGACGATCCATGGCCGATCACGGAGTGATCGCGGTTTTATGGTTGTGATTGACCGTAAGGCGCAGAAGATTTTGGTTTCATTTGATGCAGGAAGTGTTGATATTCGACATAAGGCATGGCTTGAATCCGTCAAAAAGCGTGTGGGACTTGGCGAACTTAACCCGCAACCCTATTGGGGTTTTGATGATTTGGAACATAAAGCTGGAACAAAACTTCTCAATACTTTCTATGTTCAAGCTGATGTGAAAGTTGAACGGAGAAAAGAATCCTATCATTACAAAAAAGTAATGATGTTGCAAAAATTCAGCTTTGATGTATTTTTGAAAGCGTTGGAGGAGGGAAAAATTTTGGTGGACTTCGATGCTCGCACCGGACACAACCACGGCACAAAATTCCGCATGCGGCAGGATTGTTTGCCGATGTTGTATGAAAAAGCAACCAGTGTCATATAAAAGTCAGATAAATAATTTATATCCATGTCAAAAAATGCCTTAAAATAAGGCATTTTTTGACTCTTAACTTTTTAACGAGTTTGTTTATTCTATAACTACCTCGACAGTAAATGGCCTCTTGCATTGTATTTTTAGGTGAAAAACGTTATGATATTTAATAAAGTAATAAATTAAGCATTAAATCGTATGGACAAAAACGCCGAAATAATACTCAAAATTGAGGTCCTACTTGGACACCTTAAACAATCATTGGGGACAAAGACTTCTTCTGAAAAGAAGCATGGAGCGAAAGGATTGGATGGGATAAGCCGGATAAATTTTTTAGGCTTAACCAAGGAGATTTTTGATTTAGTTCAGGAGGGCTACTTCAAAGAACCGAGAACCATTTCAGAAATTAAAAAAAAATTGCATCAAAGAGCAGTGAATAAGCCCACAACATCTCTAATGAGACCCTTGCGTCTGCTCATACGCAAAAGAATTATTGAGCGCGAGAAACCCGACGGAAAAGGTCATTACAAATATTTTCAAGTAAATCAATAATATGAAAAAAGACCCACAAAAAATCGCCGCACAAATTATGGAACTTGTATCAGAACTTGTCACACTCGTGGGTGTACCCATAGTTCATAGGTCAGCAAAGCCGCACAAATCACCTGCGAGTGAGAAAAGAGATATGTCCGGCGCCACTGGAGGTATTCGTTGGTTGGTTGAGGAAGGAAAGCTGGATTCACCAGAACAGTTATCCGAAATTATGGAATTTTTGCGGCAAGAAGGCAGACACTATTCTCGACCAACCATCTCGATGGGGTTATTGAACTTGGTGCGCGAAAGGGTTTTGACGCGATTCCACGACAAAGGAGATAAAAATTGGAAATACGTTATTCGAAAATAGTTATAACGAATTATGTCGGCAAAAAGTCTGAAAGACAAGGCAAGCCAGCTCTCGCTTCAAGGCGGCAGTAAACACGAATTGATACAAAAGCTCATTGTCAACGGATTTTTTGACACACCCAAAATGACAGGTGAGCTTATTTTGGAGGTTTGTCAAACTTTCGGAAAGAGGTTGCGATCAAATGAGATACAAACTTACATGAAAAAGTTCATGGAGGCGGCCATTATACGGGCTGTTCACGATAAGCAGAGCAGGGGTAATTTTTGAATACTAGCCAGTATGGATAAATCGAAAGCGGCACAGCTTATTGGCAAAAGCAAGAAAGTTCAAGAAATAGAGCACGACCTTTTTTCAGATGGCCTGCTCAAAAAATTTGGAAAGGACTTTGGTGTTGAGTTTACTGATTTACAATACAATTTCGATAGAAGCGGAACGTGTACGGCATTTCTTCTGCGGAAGATTCTGGAGAAGCTGATTTATCTTGCTTTTGCCAAGCACGGTGTTGGATCAAAATTAGAGGATAAGACACGGGCTGGTCGTCTAGTTGGTCTCGAATCCATGATGAGCATTGCCGTTTCGGAAAAGATTAGCGGTGTGCCATTTTTGACCTCCAAAACGGCAAAAGAAATTCAAGGCATTAAATTTTTAGGAGACGCGGCTGCACATAATCCACTAACCAACGTAGAGATGAGGACTATCATACCGCAAATGCCTTTCATTATTACCGCATTTGAAGAAGTGGCAAAGAAGATGTAATTTATAAAGGTATTCTCTAATTCGCGCGAATGGTAGAATAGTTACGGATGCGCATTTATTATGGCTACAAAACGAAAGAAAGGAATGTCTAAATATTTATTGACCTATCTTTGCCAGAAATGCGGTATGGATTTTGGGGTGTCGGATATACACACACCGAAATGTTTTTACTGCGGTTCCAAACGAGGACACGAACTTGTGAAAAAACAAAAGATCACTCCACAGGTTTTGGCGGAACGGATGAAATTAGTGACTGACCGGATGATCGAAAATCTTAAAAAGGCTTATAACGTAAGGCCTGCCGATACCGATGAGGATGAATTGCTCGAAGTTTTGGTAAAGGCGGATAAACTGCGCAGAGGCGTGAGGCGTCTTCCATTCAAACGTGGAAAACATTTGGCATCGTAAGGCATATTCTCTAATTCGCGCGAATGGTGGAATAGTTGGCCGGGTTGTAGTAGTCTTGAAGGATATGAAAGAGAAGGAAATGGAGCGGGTCCTCAAGGCCCTGGCCAATCGACGGCGTCTCGCCATTGTGAGATATTTGAAACGCACCAGAGAGGCGACGGTGGGGGATATCGCGGACGAGATTAGGCTTTCGTTCAAAGCGACGTCGAAACATCTCGGCGTCCTTTATGCCGCAGATATCGTGGATCGGGAACAGCGAAGCTTGCAGATGTGGTATCGTCTCGTCCCCAATCTTCATCCCGTTGCAAAACATATCTCTAATTCGCTCGAATAGGCGAATAGTTCGAGTGTCCTATGTCCTTCCGTGGTGTCATCATTGAAGAAAGTTTGAAAAATAATAACATTCTTCAAGACGTAAAAATTTTGAAGACCAAGATTGAAAAGGTAACGGATGAGCACAAGACTCCATGGCTGAAACAATGGACCTTGCATTCTGTGGAGATATCAGATGAGAGGGTAGACGAAGTGGCGAAAGAATTAAGCGGAGTTATCAATGATCAACCGAGCTCTTGGTATGCTGACTTTAAGAACGAAAATTTCCGCTACATCATTTACCCTGGTAAAATTTTTAAAATACATCGCGCGAATAACCAAGAATACCTTGCTGCGACCGAGTACGGTATTTCTCTTGGCATCCCGTCGTATCAGGTCGATTTCGTCCCTTATATTAAACAATGGGAACGATAGCCATTGATTTTTGTATCCACACTCTTCTACCTTCTCTAATTCGCTCGAATAGGCGAATAGTATGTCCGAGTATTACACGCCGCAGAGGACGAAGAATTTGTATGATCCCCGTCGACATGGCTCGGGGCAGGCGGCCACGGAGCCGTTTAAGGTGTCGCGGTCGAAGATTGATCTCTTTCTCGAATGCCCGCGGTGTTTTTATTTTGACCGCCGGCTCGGGGTCGGGCGGCCGCCCGGGTTTCCGTTTGCGTTGAACTCGGCAGTGGACCATCTTTTGAAGCTCGAATTCGACATCCATCGGGCGAACGGCACTCAGCATCCATTGATCAAAAAGTACGGCGTGGATGCGCGTCCGGTACCGCACAAAGATCTGAACAAATGGCGCGAAAATTTTACAGGTGTTCAGTATCTCCACAAGCCGACAAATTTTTTGGTGACAGGCGCGATTGATGACCTGTGGCAGAATTCGAAAAAGGAATATATCGTCGTGGATTACAAGGCGACGGCCAAGGATGAGGAGATCACGGAGTTGAATAAGGATTGGCATGAAGGATACAAACGGCAGATGGAGGTGTATCAGTGGCTCCTGCGCCAGAATGGCTACAAGGTATCGGACATGGGGTATTTCGTGTACTGCAACGGGAAGACGGACCGCAAGGCGTTCGACGGCAAGCTTGAATTCGACGTGACGCTCATTGCATACGCGGGCGATGATGCGTGGGTGGATAAGACGCTCGAGAAGGCGCACAAGTGTTTGAATGGCGATAAGATTCCGAAAGCGGGTAAGGATTGCGACTACTGCAGTTACGTCGAGACGCGAGACAAATACGTATAGAGAAAGGCGCCTCTTGAACCGGGTGGCGTTTCGTTATATGATAGGTTCTATGAAAAAAATCATCCCACTTCTTGGCATACTTCTTTTTGGTGCGGGTTGCGTCACGGCGCCAGCAAGCAGGGAGACATCGGAAACGCCAAAGACGACGTACTATGAGAGCGCCGATCTCGGCCTCGGCTTTTATTACCCCAACGCCTGGGGTGAGCCAGTCATCATCGAGGAACAAGGTCAGACAGACGGGAAGTCCGGCGGCTGCGTCTACCAGCGTGCGGTGAGTTTTCCCGATCTTCCCGATCTTGGGGGCAACAGTATGATCGTTCTCGCGGCCGTGAATACCACGACCTGCATAGCCCCAGGTCGCGGTGGCTATTGGGGTGATAATGGCAGTACCATCGTTCCATACCAGGCGTATATGTCCGTGTGCGAAGACGGAGGTGCGGACGTGTGTGAGACGTTAAAGACGAAAAACGGCGAGTTGGTTTGGCACTATCGTTTCCCGAAATACTCCGTTCCATTCAGCGATCTTGAGCTGACCGGTGTTAATGAATACCAGCTCTATCACGATGGGCACCCGCTTTCCGGGATTATCCTTTCCGACGAACGGTTGCTCGAAAATGGCTACGCCCGATACCAAGATGAACTCCGGGCGCTCGTTGAGTCGATTTCTTTCATGAAGTGACCTGGCGTTGCCATGTCACAGCCCTCGGGAAACACGCATAAGGGATTGCTTCGCCCCGCGTTGCGGGGCTCGCAATGACAGATGGCGGTAAACGCTGGATTTTTGGGCGGCGCGGTGCTAATCTTAGGCCACTGTGTCTTCGCTACAGCTCGCCAAAAATACGCTCTATCTCACGGCTGCGTCCGTGGGGCAAAAGCTCCTCTCGTTCGTCTATTTTCTTTTGATCGCCCGCAGCTTGCTCCCCGAGCAGACCGGCGCGTATTTTTTGACGCTCTCATTCATCGTGATTTTTTTAGTCGTGGCAGACGTCGGGACAACCTCGGTCGTGATCCGTGACGTGGCGCAGAGGCCGGAAGAGGCAAAACGGAGCGTGCGGCTTGCGATGGCCGTGAAAATCCCGGCAACCGCGCTTGCGATTCTGGCTGCGATCGCCGCGTCCATTCTTTTGGGTTACGACCCGATCGTACGCGGACTCATTCTTCTTGCCACGTTTATTTTGATCGCCGATTCTTTCTCCATTTTTTTCTACGGCGTTCTCCGCGGCCATCACGTGCTTGCCTATGAGTCCGTTGGCATGTTTGCAGGGCAGTTTATTACTCTGATCATTGGCGGCGCCGTGCTCCTTACCACCCGTTCGCTCCCAGTCCTTATCGCGGCACTGATCGCGGGCAGTACGTTTAATTTTCTCCTTTCAATCTATCAGACCGCGCGGCGGCTCGGCTGGGGCATACTCCTCCCCCTTTGGAACCGGAAATTGATTGCGGTTCTTTTGAAAACCGCTCTGCCATTTTTTCTTGCAGCCATTTTCGTGAAACTTTACAATTACATCGATGTTCAGCTTTTGTACATGTACCTCGGCAAGGCCACGGTGGGGCTCTATGGCGTCGCATACAAATATACCTATGCCTTCCAGTTTTTGCCGCTTTCGTTTATCGCGGCCCTCTATCCGGGCATGAGCCGGCTCGCCCACCGCGACCATGCGGCACTCGCGAAGCTATTTGATCAAGCCCTTTGGTACATGTTCCTTCTCGTGATGCCGCTTGCCTTCGGCCTTTGGTCGCTTGCGGAGGACGCCGTGGCGCTTACGGGCCTTGAATATGCTGCCGCGATTCCGGTTTTGCAAATATTAGTGTTTGCCCTCATTCCAAACTTTTTGGATTTTCCCGTGGGCTCGCTCCTCAATGCGTCGGGCCGGCAGGGGACGAAAACGATCCTGTTCGGGATTGCCATGGTCGTAAATTTTATTCTGAATCTGTTTTTGATTCCGCGCTTTGGGATGCTGGGTGCCGCGTGGGGCTCGATCGTGAGTCTCACAGTTCTGTTCCTGTCCGGGCTTTGGTTTGTCCGCAAGATTCTTCCGGCGTTCCATCCTCTGTCTCTCTTACGCTTTGCGATCCCGATGGCGGCTTCTGGGGCCATCATGGCGTTTGTGGCCGTGTCCGCGCGCCCCTGGTTTGATGCGGCAGGGGATTTGGTTGCCGTTCTTCTCACCATCGCGGTGTCCGTGACGGTATATTTTGGCTTGTTGATTCTTTTCCGCGTGCTCCGGAAATCGCACTGGGAAAATATGAAACGGATGCTCAATCGTTCTCCGCAGGGTTATGTCGAAACTCCTCCTTCCCACGCTTGAGTTTCCGCCGCAGATCGGCGGGATTGCGGAATAGCTCGCGGCCTTGGCGAGATTTTTTGAGGGTGAGATCGAAGTGGTGGAATCCGAAGCGCTTCTTTGGCGCCGCCTGTGGCCGCGGTGGGGGAAAGCGGTCGTGGAGCTTGTGAAACGCCGGTCGTCGTATGAAACAGTCATCGTGAGCCATCTCCTTCCGATCGGGACGGCCGCGTGGTTCGCACGGTTTTTTACGCATCGAAAATATATTGTGATCGTGCACGGGATGGATGTGGGGATGGCGAAACGAACCGCGATCAAACGGATGCTCGCGGGGTTTGTTTTGCGCGGCGCGCATCTGGTAGCCGCGAATTCACGGGCGCTCGAGCAAGATGTGCGAAAAGTTTTTGGAGTGAAGAAAACGCTTGTCGTCTATCCGTGCGTTTCTTTACAGTCCTTTCAGCCTTCCAAACCCTCCTCTCCCTTGACTCTCTTGACCGTCGCGCGGCTCGTGCCGCGCAAAGGCCACCGGCGCGTACTTGAGGCTTTGGCACACTTGAAAGCGAGCGGTCGTCTGCCGGACCTGCGCTATCGGATCGTGGGGGACGGGCCGGAGCGCGACGCTATTCTGATGGATGTAGAGCGGCTCGGTCTCCAGGAGATCGTACGGCTTGAACCCGGGATTCCGCGCGATCAATTGTCTCCGATTTACGCCAGTGCGCATCTTTTTGTGATGCCAACCGTGCGTGACGCCGCAGATCGGGAAGGGTTCGGTATGGTCTATCTCGAGGCCGCGCTTTTTGGCGCGCCGTCCATTGCGACCAACCAGCCGGGGGTGAACGAAGCTGTTCTTGACGGAGAAACGGGGATCTTGGTGCCGGATGGTGATATTTCTGCGCTCGCGGATGCGATCCATCGTCTGCTTATAGACCATGCGCTTCGCACGCGCCTGGGCGCAGCAGCCCGCGCGCGCGTGGAACGTGAGTTCACATACGACCGACAATTTGGCAAGTTAGCCGTCATCCTGAACGCAGTGAAGGATCCCCATGAAGATTCTTCGCTACGCTCAGAATGATAAAGAGTATGAACCGCATCTCCGTCATCATTCCGACCTTTCAGCATGCCTCGACCATCGCGCGTTGCCTCGAAAGCGTTTTGGCACAGACGCTTCAGCCGAGCGAGATCATTGTGGTTGACGATGGGTCCACAGACAACACGGCCGAGATTTTGAAGCCGTACGAAGGTCGTGTCAAAATCATGCATCAATTCAATCAAGGCGCAAACACGACACGGAATGCCGGCTTTGCCGTCTCCCACGGCGAGCGTGTGATTTTTTGCGACGCAGACGCCGTCTTGAGACCTATCATGCTCGAGCGTTTGTCCGCAGCCCTCGACCGAAACATCGAGGCGAGTTATGCCTACAGTGGTTTTAAATTTGGTTGGAAAAAATTCCGGAGTTTCTCATTCAATCCCATGAAACTCCGAAATATGAACCACATCCACACCTCCGCGCTCATCCGCCGCGAACATTTTCCGGGTTTTGATCCCGCGATCCATCGCCTGCAGGATTGGGATTTGTGGCTCACCATGCTGGAGCAGGGACACACGGGCGTTTGGGTGGATGAAGAGCTGTTCCGGATTGTGGATGCGCACGGCCGGAAGGGGATTTCGCAGTGGCGTCCGACACTTTGGTACACTATTCCGTGGCAGCGCCTCGGGTGGAGGCCATCGTCGATCAGAAAGTTTGATGAGGCGCGCGAAACGATCCTAGCCAAGCACGGTATTTTTGTCTCCAACCCCTCACCTCCAACCCCTCACCTCCATTAGTTATGGTCAGCATCGTGACCGTTAATTTCCGCACCAAGGCGTATCTTGAAAAGATGCTCGAGAGCCTCTTTCAGCACGCCAAAGGGGAGTGTGAAGTTTTTGTGATTGAGAATGGATCCGGCGAGGATTTGAGCAGTTTGAAGCAACAATTTCCCGCGATTGAGTTGATCGTGAGCGAGAAGAATCTCGGCTTTGCCGGCGGATGCAATCTTGGGATCGCCCGGGCAAAAGGGGACTACATCGTCCTCGTGAATCCAGACATTGTTTTTGAGAGTGACGCCATTGCCGCGATCGAAGAGAGGATGAATGCGGATCAGGATGTTGGGGTTGGCGGGATTTCACTCAAGAACCTCGACGGGACCCAGCAGGCTTGTGTTTGGCGATTTCCCACCCCTTTTGATCAGCTGTTGCTTCTTCTCAAGGTGCCACATGTGTTTCTGAACGCCCGCCCGATTGATCGTTGGCTCATGAAGGATTTTGATTACACGAAGACCGCAGATGTGGATCAAGTCATGGGTGCCTTCTTTTGCATCCGACGCGAGGTGATCCAGGAGATCGGCCCCCTCGATCAGGAGTTCTTTATGTGGTACGAGGAAGTAGATTTTTGCCGTCGTGCAACCAAAGCCGGATGGAAAGTGCGATACTATGCCGACATTTCCGCGCGGCACAAGAAAGGAAGCAGTTTTGAAACTCTTACGACATTGAAAAAACAGGCCATGCTCCGTCGGAGCTTGCGCAGGTACATGAGAAAGCATTTTGGATTTGGCGCGTGGCTCCTGTTCACAATCCTTGAGCCGCTGTATGTGACGCTCGCGTTTCTCGCCAGCCTCGTGAAGCCCATATGATGGAACCATTCGTCGGAAAACCGTTTTGGACTACGCTCGGCGCGCTTGCGGCCGTGTTCGTCCTCGCGATGCTCGCGTTTTCGGAAGCGTTTGTTTGGCCGGTCCTTATCCTTGTCATGATCGGGACGGTGATACTCACCTGGCATCGTCTCGAGTGGGGGATCGCGGCTGCGTTTGCCGAGCTGTTTGCGAATTCCCATGGCCATCTTGTGGATGCGGATCTTGGCGGCTTCTCGTTCTCCCTGCGCATGGCCGTGTTTGTTTCCGTCATGGGCGTGTATGGACTCAGACTTCTCTTTCGACAGAGTCCATTGCCATTATGGAAGGACGCGCGCCTCCCTCCGTTTTTGCTGCTGTTTGCGGCTGTGATCATCGGTTTTTTCATCGGCGTCCGGGACCATCCCATCCGGAACGCCTTTGATGACGCGAACGGATACCTGTACGTCCTGTACATCTTCCCAGTCCTTTCCGTTTCCTGGACCGCAACGACGCGACGTCTGATGCTGCAGGTCCTGTGTGCTTCAGCGGTTTGGGTGTCCCTCATCAGTCTCGCTCTCCTGTTTATCTTCACGCACTTACCTGTAGAAGCACTTGCCGCGACGTATACGTTTATCCGCGATACACGTACGGGGGAACTGACGCGCATGGGCGCTGGCATCTTCCGCATCTTCCTGCAGGCACAATTCTCCGTGGCCGTTGCGTGGCTTGCCCTGGCCGCCTGGGGATGGACGCAGAAGGAAATGGTTTGGTTTTCCAGATCGTGGCTTGCCCTTTCAACCCTGTTTCTTGCCACCCTCCTCATCAGCCTTTCGCGCAGTTTCTGGATCGGGCTTGTTGCGGCGCTTCTGGCAGTCCTGACCCATGCGCTCGCGCATCGTATCCCTCGACCGTTGTTTGTACTGCGAAAGATCGGAGTTGGGATAGGCTCGGCCCTGATAGGATTTTTTCTTCTCGTGGGGATCGTCGTATTCCCGTTTCCAAAAAGTACGGTAGATTGGGATGATCTCGGAAGTCTTTTGTCTTCGCGCGCGACGGATCTGGATGATGTTTCCATCTCGAGTCGCTGGAATCTCCTCCCCCCGCTTTTCACCGAAAATTTAGAGAGCCCAATCCTTGGCAAAGGATTCGGCGAGGAAGTGACGTTTCAGACCGATGATCCTCGGGCGCGAGCTCTCTCTCCAGATGGGACCTGGACGACATACGCTTTTGAATGGGGCTGGCTCGACATCTGGCTCAAGATGGGGCTTTTCGGGCTTGCGGCGTTCGGATGGATATTGGTGCGTCTGTGGAAGGGGATGGCGGAGCACCTTCGGGGCAAGGAACCGTGGGTCGGCATGTTTGGCCTTATGGCCCTTGTTTTTGTCTACGTCGCGCACGCCTTTTCGCCCTATCTCAATCATCCGCTCGGTCTCGGACTCCTTCTTTTCCTTCTTCCGTTTTGGAAACAAAAAACCCCGGCCGCGCGATTGGTCGAGGCGTCAGAATCTGTGAGGCGTCCCCTCGCTCAACCGAGCGTGGCCCCGTTGATATCGGAGTAACCGCGCAGGAATTCCTCGGCGCTCATGGAAGATTTTCCTTCCGGTTGAAGTTCGAGGATTTCGAGCGCGCCCGATCCTGTGCCGATGAACAGATGTTTTCCGTCGGCCAAAACTTGTCCCGCGGGGAGGTTTTTTTGGTCGGACATTTTCATCCCGATCCATTTGAGGCGCAAAGGTTTTTTGCGTCGTGTCCATTCACTCCAAAGCCCGGGCCACGGCCAGTAGGCGCGGAATTTCCGCTCGATCACGTCTGCCGATTCTTGCCAATGCACGTTGCCGTCTTCGCGGGCGAGCATCCGACTCAAGGTTGCATTTACGTCGTCCTGGGGTTTTGGTTTGATACGGCCAGCGGCGTAGCCCTTGAGGGTTTGAACCAGAAGCGGAGGCCCGGCGGTGCAGACTTTTTCCGTGAAGGATGCTGTGGTCTCGTCGGAGGCAAGGGGAATAATTTTTGCCGCGAGTATCGGGCCCGTGTCTATTCCCTCGTCGAGGAGCATGATGGTGATGCCGCTCTCACGCTCACCCGCTTCGATCGCGGCTTGTCGAGGCGACGGCCCGCGCCAGCGCGGAAGAAGGGAAGGGTGGACGTTGATGCATCCGAGCCTTGGAATGGAGAGCACGGACGGAGGGATGATCTTCCCGTAGGCAACCACGACAAAAATATCGACCTTCAAGCCGCGGAGAGCCTCGAGGGTTGGGGTGTCTTTCAACTTTGCGGGTTGGAGAATAGGAAGATGGCGCTCGAGCGCGAGGCGCTTCACGGGAGATTCAATAATTTTTTGTCCACGGCCGCTGGGCTTGTCCGGCATGGTTACAACAGCCGTTATCTCGAGATCCGGATCTTTTGCGAGAGCATCCAAAAAGGGCACCGCGAGCTCCGGCGTCCCAAAAAAGGCTAGACGAATCATAAGGCAGCCGCTTTGTCGCCCGGCACCATCTTGTCGATGAAAAGCGTCCCGTTCAGATGATCGATTTCGTGCTGGAAAATGATGGCCGTGAGCTCGGTCGCGGTGATCCTGACCGGTTTTCCATCCTGATCCAGCGCCTTCACTTTTACCCCCCGATGGCGTTTCACTTTTCCAAAAATCCCTGGAACCGAGAGGCATCCCTCATCACTTTCAACTTTCCGGAGCGAGCGCGAGACGATTTCCGGATTGAAAAAGATGTGCGGTTGATTATTCATGTGCACAACGATGATACGTTTTCCGATCCCAATCTGCGGACCCGCGAGGCCGATCCCATCCGCGCCATACATCGTCTCGATCATGTCCGCGAGAAGCTCGCGCGTTTCGGGCTTGGGAATATCTGCAACATCAAACAGATCCGCTTTTTGGCGGAGAAAGGCGTCGGGTTCTTTGAGGATGGGGCGCAGAGCCATAGGGTTAGAAAATTCGAAATCCGAAATCCGAAATCCGAAAAAATACTAAATTCAAAATTTGAAAATTTGAATTTTGTATTTTCAGTCGTTTTTTCGGATTTTCTTCATTTTGGATTTTCGTTTTTTTCATATATCGGCGTGCGTGTCAATGATATAGCGGTCGTCGAGGTTTGAGAAGCGAGCAAGGAGCTCCTCAACGTTCTGTTCCGCAAGGATGCACAGAAGGGAGCTGTTGGATATTTGTAATTCAACCCCGGTGACATGGGTGCGGAGATCGTGAGCGAGTTCTTGGATGGCGTTTGTGGCTCCGGCCCCACGCGCTTCAACACGGACCCAGCGCACGAAAGGCGGTTGACGGTATGTCCGACGGAGTTCCAACTCGTTTTTAAGCACAGTCAGAGGGTCGCGAAAGGCGTCTCGAAACAGGTCGGGAAATTGAGTTTGGAGAAAAAACGGCGCGCCGGAGGCGTTCGCAATCCCGGTCCATTCGTAGGCGGAAAGGAGCGCCTCCTCGGTCGAACGGAACGTGGGTTGGAAAAGAGGCGCGTCGGCGTTGAGTTCAACGACGCATCCGAATGGAGGGGGATGAAATGGATCAAAAAGTTGTTCCAGATAATAACGAGTAACGAGAAGGATCGGGGCAGTGTCATCAGAGCCGGGACGATCTTTTTCGATCACGTGGACTCGAGAGCCGGGACACAGGTGCTCAAGAGCCATGGCGATTTGGCGATTACCGAATCCACGACGCGAAAATTCTGTGCTCCGGCAACTGGGGCATGCGAGCGGAACGGATTCGGAGTGACGACAGCGGTGGCAACGCAGATCACGTTCATAGACGACGAGGGGGCCGCCGCACTTGGGGCAGGGGAACGCGTGGCCACAGTCGCGGCAAGCGAGGTGATGGGACATGCCTTTTCGGTTGTAGATGCACAGGACTTGTTTTTTGCGTTCGAGAGCGGCTTGAATTGCATCAAGAGCCGCAGGCATGATCGCCGGGTGCGAGGCGAGTTTTCGGTCTGCGAGAAAGGAGATGATGATCGGCGGCGAATAGGGAAAGGCGTTCGGAATGGAAGTTGCTGTTGTTAGAAGATCTGCGCGCGGGAGAACGTCCAAAAAAATGCAGCGTGCCCTGGAGGCGGAGGCAAGGATGGGCGCGAGCCGCAGGGTATCGTAACGGGGATTTTGGTCGGCCTGTTTGTGGTTTGGATGACCGGCGCGTACGACGACAATCACCCCGAGGTTCGGATGCGGGAAGAGAACCCCGAGGCGGGTGGCAATGAGCACACCGTTTTTTTGGGCTCGGAACGATTGCCACGCCGCGGCGCGTGTGCTCGCACTTTCTTCGCCGGTGAGAAGAAGAGGATGTGTTTCACCGAGATGGGCAAAAAGCGTTTTCGCGTCGCGGACGTTCGGGGCCAAAATGATCATGCCCCCTTTTCGATCCCGAGCGAGTCCCGCAATAATTGCAGCCGAGCGCCGGAGATCAGGGACTTGTGTGAAGACGATTCCTGTTGTTTCCCGCAGACGTTGAACCAGGAGCCTCATTCCCTGAGCTTCGTTGGATGGGACCATGAGCGGCTGATGGAGGGCAGGAGCCGTGTTTGTCCGTGGACGTCTCAACGGTCGCGGGATCGCGGCGTGGAGGATAGAGCTGACGGATTGGACCAGGTCCTGCGAGATTTTTTCAAAATATTCGAGTTCCTGATCCGCAAGATCCCATTTCGGGACACGTTCCAGAATTATTTTGACGGCACCCGGAGCATCACTTTTTTCTTTTACCTTTCCAACGTAAGCAAAAGCGGATGAGGTCCGAAACGGCACGCGCACGGCTGAACCGCGGCGGATCTCCATTCCCTCGGGTACCGCGTAATCAAAAACATGAAACCGCCGGGGCATCCTCCGCACCGGATAGACTTCAGCGATCATACGTCAGGCGAGATGAATTTGAGCGACCAAGAGCCCGACTCCGAACGGCGCTTCGTAGGAAAGGATTTCCGGCCGGCCGTGCTTTTCCTCGAGAAGCCCGAGAAATATGAGGAGGGGCCGCCAGGCGCATTCGGCGGCGGTTTTCACACTCTCGGGTTCGAGGGACAGCAGTCGTGAGAGGGAAGAATCCACGATTGCCTCACGCACGCTATCATCAAAGATTTTGCCTTCTTTATGGAATCCCGCGGGCGCTTTGTTTGAGAGGGCGTGGGAAAGGTCCCCAGAGGCAATGACTGCGATCCGCCGCGGGCTCGCCTCGAGCACGTCGCGGAGGGCGCGACCAAAAGCGGCGTGGGCCTTGGCATCAAGTCCGCTGTAGGAGATTGGGACGATACGGATCTCCGGTAACCGTTCCGTGAGCAGGAGGAGCGGGACGGCCGTTCCGTGATCGAGTGCCGCATCGGAATCAAGGGTCATGGGCTGGTCCGCCCGGCGGAGACTGCGCTGGATCGCATCCATGAGGGCGAGGTCTGGCAGAAACTCTCCTTTGGTCCCAAGGTCGCCGAATCGCGAAAGATCCGTGACATATTCGTCATGGAGATTTATGGAAAAAGCTGTTTCATGCATGGTGCTATGGGAAGATAAGATGACGACCGTCTCGGGCATCGCAGTATATAAATGCTCGGCAAGCGTTTTCATTGCCTCGAGCGTAAGCTTCAGGCGTTTGCGATGCTCCTTGCCGATCACGGGCAGGAGGAGCGGACTGTGCGGCATGAAGGCGGCAAAGACGATCATAAAGAGGCCGTATCGATCGGGGAGAGGTCTTCCACGGTTGGGGCGTTCACGTCGGGGCCGGGGGGATGGAGTTCAAGCGACCGCGCATCCGTCCAGACGATGCGATCCCAGCGCCAGTGGAAATGGCGAAAGGTTTCTTCGTCTTTAATGTGGCGGCGCAGACCATCGGAAATCACATACACTTCCGGCGCTCCCCGAACTCCGACCAGAGTCCCGTCCGGGAACCCGAGCGCCGGGCTTCTCGCGTAAGCGTCCAATGCTGCCGGAGTGACAGGGGTTGGTCTCGTATCGGGGAAACGAGTTGTGAAAATTTCCCGAGAGATGAGGGGGGATTTTTTGTTGCCGTCTACGTAGTAGACCCCACCTGTCTTATTATTTTGGAGGAGGCGGCCTGGACCCGCGGAGGTCTCTTTCTCGAGCGACGTTCCAAAGTCAAAAGCTTCGAGTTCCTCGTCCGTGATGTCCATCACGTCATCCCACATGAAACCGAGAGATCGGAATGCTTCCGGCGAAGGGATGAGCCGGAGCGTGTGGTCCACGAGAAGATAAATGTTGCCGCTCGACGTCTTGAGAAGAGAATAGTTGGGAAAACGGATCGCGTCGCCGGTCGGATACGCCTCGAGGGTTGAGGGATCCACGGAGACGATGTTGCGTTCGTTGTAGCGGGAAGAGAAGGCTGTGCGCGAGGTGATGGGGCGGCGGATGCCATTTCGGATGAGCCAGACTCCGCCCGTGCGGTTGTTTTGGAGCAGGGTCCCATTTGGATAGTCGGGGACGAACCACCGGCGCCAAATGCGGACGAAATTTTCATTGCCGTGAAGATGCGGAGTGTACGTGTAGAGGGCCGCGGTGGCTTTGTTCGTTGGGATCACGGTGACCCCGTCGATCATGGTCGGGATCCCGGGACCGACTCCAGAGATCGTTTGGCCGTTTTCGTGCAAGTCACCAAGATAGGATTCGCGGATTCGTTTGGCTGCATAATACACCTGTGCCCCAAAGCCGCGATATTTTTGAAGCGCTGGATCATTTTTAGAGCAATCGTCGCAGATCGCATATCCCATGGCCCAATCAAGTTGGTCTTGGGTTGGATGATTGTCTTCGACGAGACTTTGTTCGCGTTGAAGAAGAACCAGGAGCGCGCGCGGATTCAAACGAAATTCCTGCGCGGCACGCCAGAGAATATCGATGGCTGGGCGCAGAACTCCTTCCGCGTCTGCTGTTGTATAAGTCGCGAGTGAGCCACGTGACAAAAATGTTTGCAATTCCTCTCGACTTATCGCGGCCGTGTTTGTTAATTCCTCGTCCGAAAGAAGCGTGTTGAAAGAAATGGATTCCGCCTGGCCAGGGGAGGGGATGGCCGTGAGTCCGAGGCTCACCAGAAGAAAAAAGGCAATGAATCGTGTTGCCATATCGGCTCGAGTATAGCCGATTTTTGGCTTTTTCGCAAAAACCCGCCTCCGCAAAAGCTTCCGCCGACGCCAAGGCTTTGGCGGACAAGTCGGCGGGTTCTTTGTTGTTTCTTTTGAAATTTTGGAGAAAGAAAAAAACGGCGGGGCATTGCTTGCGCAATGCCGCGCCGTTGGAGTCACGTCCGTATCAGAACGTGATGGTGCCTCCGACCGCAGCCGCCGCGTCCGAAGCCTTGACGGAGCTCGGGTAGAGCGATGGGTTGGTGACACCCACCCAGCTCACCTCCTCGTGGGGGGTGATTGTGAACGTATCGTGCTGGGTTGTGGATGCACCAGTCGTGTCCATCCATACGCTGATCGTACGTGTCGTGCCTTTCGCGACAACGAGCGTGCCGTTGAACGTGGCCTTGAAGTGAAAGGCCAGTGGATCGTCTCCCGTCTTCATGATGATCGCAATGGGCGTCGTCTGTCCGGTTTCTGATACGCGCGTTTTTTGCACAACGTCGTCGTACAAGCGGGAACCCCAGCCGTTTAAGGTCTTGTCCGTATACGCGGCCTTGAACCGAAGCCACTGGATCGAGACATCATCACACAGACCCGCTTCGATCTGCAGACGATAGACCTCGATCATGCCAGGCGTTGCCTGTCCTGACGGACTTCCTGCCGCGAGACTGAAGAACGGACGCGTCGGGAAGAGCCGGGCACTTCCATCCATCAGGGTCACGGTGTACCCGCAGCCCACGTTGGCCACCACGCGCGGCGGATTTCCGTTCATCTGCGAGACACGGAAAATCGTCGGGCTTTGCGCCTGACCCCCGACGATCTCGATCGCGAACGAGTCCGACGCTCCGACGCTACCGATAGCAACAAAGTCGCAGACCACGTCGTAAAAGCCGTAGTCTCCGACCGTGAACGGACCCGGGAACACCAAGCTTCCGTCAGCAGCGATCGGCACCGGGCCAGCCACGACCATCGAAGGCGGCCAGGCCTTGAGACGACAGTTCGTGAGGCGATCCTGGGCTCGGACGTTTCCATCCGCTCCTTGGGCGAACACGGATCCCGCGTCGGACACCATGACTGCGAGCGTCAGGTTCGACACCTGTGTGCTCGCGGTTGGGTCCGTGCTGTCGAGATAGATCGTCCCGAGCTTCACGTTCGTATCTCCGGGGGACACGTTGAAGGGTCCCGCGACGGAGGGAGTGAGCAGGAACTCGGCCCGGATCTCTGCAGCCGGTGACGTAGAGGGTGTTTGACAGCTCACCCCGTCCGGTGCCAGGCACTGGTTCGCGTTGCACGGATTCGTCCAGGCGAAAGGTTTCGCTCGACACGTTCCGTTCTCCATCACCTGTCCTGGAGAGCAGTCGAACAGGGGCCTGCACTGTTGGTCACGAGTGTCATATCCCTTCGTTACGTCCGCGCAGGGATTGTTCCAGAGGAACGGCGCCGTCTTGCACGATCCGTTCTCCATCACCTGTCCCGAAGGACAGTCGAAGAGACGATGGCACGTTCCCTTCGTGTTGATGCCTTCGCGCTCCGGATCGCACGCGAATTCCCAGGCGAACGGCGGATTCTTACACTGGGGCGGACCCTCAAACGGCTTCACCGCAACCATGCCGAGCGGACACGGCCAGACACACTCCGTCTCCGAGTCGTAGCAGTTGCCGTTCACGTCCTCGAGCTTGTTGTCAGGGCAGTGACGCCGCGGCTCGCAGGTGTTTGCCTGCGTGTAGACGACGCTCGCTCCGGTGCACGGGTTGCGCGCTTCGCACGTCCCTGCCGGTCCGATCACTTCACGGGCGGTTTCGTTACACCCGAGAGCCGTGTAGGGATTCCCCGCGTCCGGCGGGTTCACGTCCACCCCGCCGTCGACTCCGCCATCGATCCCGCCGTCTTCCGTTCCGCCATCGAGCGCGCGCGGAACGCAGACTTCGATCTTGTCCTCCTCGCAGGAGGGCCCTGCGTCCGGCGTCGGACACTGGACCCCACCATCGGGCGTCTCGCCACCATCCGGAATCTGGATCGTCGAGTCGCAGATGCGTTCGCCATGTTCGTCCTTCTTCTTCTGGCGCTCATCGCAACAAATGCCGAGGTAGTCGAACGACTCCGTCGGCTTGTCGCAGGACTTGGGGGTCGGCTCCGGCCCGCACCCGCCTCCGCCCGTGATCGTCGCAGCGAAGAGGGAAATAACCGTTCCCAAAATCTTCATTCGTGCATCCTCCCTTTCTTCTTTCGTTGGCACAGGTCTGTGCCAGTTTCAGGTTTGAAGAAGCTGATCAAACACTCGCTTGACCCGCGCGCACCATACCATTTTTGACGGTTTTGTCAATGGTTCCAACCAAGGCGCCGTACCAAAACGTGGTTGGTGATTATTGCGTTTTAGTTCTCTGTTAAG
>CAZNKO010000003.1:0-39086 GCA_964573855.1 uncultured Gammaproteobacteria bacterium
AGACACTCTGGGGGCTTGTCCGGAGCCACGGCCAGAGTCTGTTCATGGTCCAGTCGCGAAGTCGCTCCTGTCTCTCCGGGTTCTCGATGAGGCCGTAGACGACAGCGAAGTAGATTCCGGCTCCGATGAGATGAGAGACGGCATCCGACGTATCAAACAACAAGCCCCAGGTGGACATATAGGCCGCACCGACAAAATCGATAACGCCCACAAGCCCGATGAAGAGGTCTGGAATCTTGCTGGCATCCTTATTCCACCAGAAACGTTTTTGCCACATCTTTGAGAGATTTTTTCGACCCGTTCTTCTCCACCGGAGACTATCCAGGTAGTAGCCCGTGGCGATCCCCCACAAAAACCAGAAAATGCTCATGACTCACCCCCTTTCAAGGGTAAAAAGGTTTAAAGAACAACGCCTTAGGATAGCCTAAAAAATCAAAATTGTCAAGCCATTCCCGCGATGGTACGCTTGGGGCGATTATCGATGGTATATGCCAAGCAGATCCGGCAACAATTTTGCTTTCATTGATGCCGCAAATCTTCATTTAGGCGTACAAAATCTTGGATGGAAATTAGATTATCGCCGTTTTAGGGTTTGGTTACGGGAGCGATTTGCCGTCCAAAAAGCTTACATCTTTATTGGTTATCAACCCGTGCAAGCAGATTTATATAGGGCTCTTCAGGAGTTTGGATACATTGTTGAGTTTAAACCAGTTTTACAACTCCCGGATGGGAAGGTGAAGGGGAATTGTGATGCAGAACTCGTTTTGCGGGCTATGATTGATTTGGCAGATTACGAACGCGCGGTCATTATTACCGGTGACGGAGATTTTCATTGTTTAGTAAAATATCTTGATGGAAAGAAAAAACTCGAAACATTAATTGCCCCAAGTCATCAAGGTTGCTCTTCGCTACTCAAGAAATTACTTGGGAAGCGGATTATTTTTTTAGATCATTCGAAAGAGAAACTCGGCTATCGCCTATCCGAAAAGAAAAGGACCCCGTCGGGACGAAACCCGGCAGGGGACTTTTCATCGTGATACACCAATAATGTAGCAGCTTCCGTTATTCTTGTCAAGTTATTACATAGTTATGGCCTCGCGTTTTGTCCACCTCCACGTGCACAGCCATTTTTCCCTTCTTGAGGCCTTGCCGAAGGTGAAGGCGCTTATTGGCGCGGCCAAAAAACACGAGATGGACGCGCTCGCACTCACCGACAACGGTGTGCTGTATGGAGTCATTGATTTTTACGAAAAGGCGCGCGAGGCCGATATAAAACCGATCATTGGCATGGATGCGTATCTTGCACCCGCCGGCCGCCTGAACAAACGCGCTCGGATTGACGCAAAGCCCAACCGCCTCGTGCTTCTCGCGGAGACCAACGAAGGCTACAAAAATTTGGTCAAACTTTCCTCCATTGGATTTTTGGAGGGATTTTATTATAAGCCGCGTATCGACAAGGAGGTCCTGCGTCAGTACGCGAAGGGGTTGATCGCGCTCTCCGGCGGTCATCAAGGCGAAATCGAGACGGCTCTTTCGCACGGGAACGAGGCCGGCGCCGAGAAGCTCATCCAGGAGTATGTCGAGATCTTTGGAAAGGGAAATTTCTTTTTGGAACTCGTGGATCGGCCCGAGATTGCGGAGCAGGAGAGTATCAACGCCAAATTGATTGAGCTCGGAGGCCGCCTCGGGGTTCCGGTCGTCGCGACCAAGAACACATTTTATCTAAAGCCGACAGACATGGAGGCGTGGAAGATTTTGAACTGTATCAAAGGTGGGAAAACGCTTGAGGATTTCGAGCGCCTGCAGGCCTACGAGTACGACGCTTCGCTCGTGAGCGGCGAGTACATGGAGAACCGGTTCAAGGATGTGCCGGCGGCGATCGAGAATACGCGCAAGATCGCGGATCGCTGTAACATCACGCTTGAACTCGGGAAGTGGAATTTTGCGGATTACAAAATTCCGGCAGGAAAAACGTTCCGTGATGTGTTGACAGAGAAGGTGTACGCCGAGCTCCCGAAAAAAGTGCCGGAGACGACGGAGGAGATGCGCCGGCGCGTGGAGTACGAGCTCGCGATCATTGATCAAAAGGGATTCTGCCCCTACATCCTGATTGTCGCGGATTACATTCAGTGGGCTCGGGACCACGGGATCGTCACAACCACGCGCGGATCCGCGGCCGGATCGCTTGTGAGTTATGCGGTCGGAATTTCGGACATCAACCCGCTTACCTTTCAGCTCCCATTTGAGCGTTTTTTGAACCCAGAGCGCCCATCCGCGCCGGATATCGACGCGGATTTTGCGGATAACCGCCGTGACGAGGTGCTTGCGTATGTCACGGAGAAATATGGCCACGACAAAGTGGCGCAGATTTGTACGTTTGGCACCATGATGGCCCGCGGCAGCGTGCGCGATGTTGGTCGCGGTCTCGGACTGCCGTATGGATTCGTGGACCGGGTCGCAAAGATGATCCCCTTCGGGAGCCAGGGGTTTGCGATGACGCTCACCCGAGCGCTCCAGGAGACGCCGGAGCTCAAAAAACTCTACGACACCGAAGCTCAGGTGCGCCGCATCATCGAGCTTGCGATGCAGATCGAGGGTTGCGCCCGTCATGTGTCGATCCACGCGGCGGGCGTCGTGATCGCGCCGACCGCGCTCACGGATTTTACCCCCCTGCAGGTGGATACGCGCGAAGGCAAGGTCATTACCCAATACGAAATGAAAACCGTCGAGGCAGCCGGACTCGTGAAAATGGATTTTCTTGGAATCCGCAACCTCTCGATTCTCGGAGACGCCGTGGCATTTGTAAAAAAAATTAAAGGGGTCGATATCGACCTCCAGCGCCTTCCGCTTGATGACAAAAAAACGTTCGAACTGCTCGCGAATGGGCACACCATGGGGGTGTTTCAGCTCGGCGGAGAGGGGATGACGAAATACCTCATGGACCTCAAACCCGAACGCGTGGAAGACATCATGGCCATGGTCGCGCTCTATCGCCCGGGGCCGATCGAGTCCATCCCGGAGTACATCAAACGTAAACACAATGCATCCCTCATTCGCTATCTCGATCCGCGCATGAAGGACATTCTCGACAAATCCTACGGCGTCATCGTGTACCAAGATGACGTCATGCTGATTGCCATCAAACTCGGCGGGTATTCGTGGCTCGAGGCGGACAAACTCCGCAAGGCCATGGGAAAGAAAATTCCCGCGGAGATGGCAAAGCAAAAGGAGAAGCTGCTCTACGGGTTCGTCCAGCACGGGCTCTCGGATGTGCAGGCCCACGAGCTTTGGAAGCTCATCGAACCGTTCGCGGCCTATGGCTTCAACAAGGCGCATGCGGCCTCCTATGGCATGGTGGCCTATCAGACGGCATACCTGAAGGCGAATTTTCCGGCCGAATATATGACGGCTCTCATGACGGCCGAGTCCGCGGATTTGGAAAAGATTGCGGAGGCCGTGACCGAGTGCAAGCGCATCGAGATCAATGTTCTCCCGCCGGACATCAATGAGTCGCTCGCGAACTTCACCTACATCAACGATCACACGATCCGTTTCGGACTGATTGCGATCAAAAATCTTGGGGAGGAAGTGATCAACTCCATTATCGAAGAACGCCGTGTACGCGGACCGTTTCAGGATTTGGCCGATTTCGCGCATCGCGTCACGCACCGGGCTTTTAACAAAAAGGCGCTGGAGTCGCTCATAAAATCTGGGGCGCTCGACCGCTTCGGCGAACGCAAACAACTCCTCGAAAACATGGAGCGCATCCTCCTGTACAATAAGCATGCCGAGCGCGAGCGGGAACAGAACCAAAAGACGTTATTCGAACTCTCACCCGGGGTCATGCAGGAGAAACTCGCGCTCAACCCCTCTCCTCCGGCCGATATGCGCGAGCTTCTTGCGTGGGAAAAAGAATTGCTTGGGCTCTATGTGTCCGCGAATCCTTATCTCAAAGTGGCGGAAAAATTGAAGGCGCACCTGACACCATGTGCGAAGGTCGCAACGTGCGCGGAGGGCGCGTTCGTGCGCTGCGGCGGACTCATTGCTTCGGTCAAAACCATCACCACGAAAAAAGGAGAGATGATGGCGTTCGTCGGGCTCGACGACACGATCGGAAAAGTGGAGGTGATCGTGTTCCCGCGGGCGTTTGCCGATTACAAGGACCTGCTCGTGCCGGACCAGATTGTGTTTGTTTCCGCCAAGGTGTCGAAGCGGGAAGGAGAGGAGGCAAAGCTGCTTGCGAATAGCGTTATCGCGGTGGAGGAAGACGAACTCGACGAGCTGGAGGCAATGCTGCGGGAAGGGAGATGGGTGGCGGGAGAACAAGTGGAACGTGGAACGTGGAACGGAGAACGTTCAGAGGGCACAGACGATCCACGATCCACGATCCACGATCCACCCTCCGGCATTTCCATTGCCCTCCGCGGCCGTCCGTCGCCCGAGACCATCGAACAGCTTCGCGAACTCTTCCAGACGCATCCGGGCTCCGAGCGCGTCTGTTTCCTCGTGGAATCCGGCGGCCGCTTGCGCCGAGTCGAAACCGATTATACGATTACGTCTTCCCCCAGAATCATTGATGACCTTGCTGCGATCGTCGGCCGACAAAATGTTATGCTTCTAACGGGGTATGATAGGGGCCGCTGAACCGCGATAATGTATGTCAAGAATGCGTGGAGAACGACGAGAGATGCCGCCAGAAGAACGGTTCGAGGCCGCGCGCCATGCGGCGCTCGAGCTGTTTCAACGTGCGACGAAAGCGGAGGCAAAGGCGCGATTCGATGGTCTCACCGGCCTTCGGCGAAACCACATTCTTGAAGGGGATTTGAAGTACGAATTCGAGAAACGCCGGGATCCGGCCTATCAGCGAGGGGCGATGTCAGGATTTTACGCGGACATTGATCATTTCAAAATTTTCAACGACCAATACGGCCATGAGACGGGGGACGAAGTTCTTGCTTCGACGGGTCGGATCCTCCGGGAGGAGATCGAGCGCGCAGTGAAAGAAGGGAAAGTCGCGAAAGGAGCGTACGCCGCGCGCCGATACGACCGCGGCGAGGAACTGGTCGGGATTTTCCCAGGAACGGAGGCCGCACGCGTCCGGGGTGTTATTGAAAAAATTCGTCAGCGGCTTTCAGAGCTTGTCGTGTCCGCCGGAGGCGGATCCGCCTCTGGCGGAAAAGATATGGGTCGTCGGGTTAAAGAGGCCGTTACTATGAGCATCGGGCTCGCGGAGGTGGGGGACGACGATACACTGGATCGATTTCTTGGGAAGATCGAGCGGGCCGCGAAGTACGCAAAAGAAGAGCTTGGCCGGAATGCCGTGGCAGATTTTTCCGAAAAGATTGACGCGTGGGCAGAAGGAAAAGTGGAACCGCCCCGCGAGGCCGGTTTTGATCCGGAAGCGATCATGGAGGAAACGGAACGTGAAGAGGAGGCCCTCCCCGTGTTCCGCTCTGATGAGGAGCCGCCCGCGTCGATCCGGAACGCGATTACGGCCATTCGGGAACAGGCGTTTTATCCGTCATTTCCAGATCCGGACGCGTTTCTCGCCATGTTGAAGAAGCCGACGGATGGGGAAAAGATGGAGGCGCTCCTTTTTTACCAACGGATCGTCGAGGAACGCGCGAAGCATTTGGAGCGGTTAAGTTCCGAGGATGCCTTGACCGGGGTGGAGAACCGATCAACGCTCATGGATCGCCTGGAGCAGGAGCTCCAGATTGCACAACAAGAGCGCCGCGAGAAGAAAGAAGGGGAGCCGCGCGAGGTGAGCGTTCTCTTGGTAGATCTTGATTTTTTCAAGAAAGTGAATGATACGTACGGAAACAAAATTGCCGACGGCGTTCTTCGAGACGCGGGCAAGATTCTCCGGGACTTTACGAAGGAGAATAAGGATATCATCGCGTCCACCGGCCGCTCGGGTGGTGAAGAGTTTGTGGTCATTTTGCCTGCCACAAAGAAATCCGACGCCATGAAGGTCGCAGAACGTTTGCGATCCGAGTTTGAGGGAACGAAGATGGACCTTCCAGGTGGGCGCGAACATCGCCAGACGCTTTCGGTCGGGGTGGCCTCCACCTCTGACTTTGACCCGGACGAGCCTCTCTCCGTGAACGCTTTGCTCCAAAAAGCGGACATGAGCGTGTATCGCTCCAAAGCGGACGGGCGCAATCGCGCGACCGCCTACAGCCCCGAGGTCCAAAGGTGGTATGAGGAGGAGCAGGAGAAGCGGCGGAAGAAAACCGTGGTGCTCCTCCGGTAGGGGCTTGACAAGGGAAAAGGATTTAGGTAGGGTTCCTCGTCGTTCCCAAAGGAGGATGGACATGACACAGATCGTTGTCGCAGAACAGAACCTTCTGGTCCGCGATGCTCGCACGAGGAGACTTCTCGCAAGGATTCGGCCCGGGACGAAGGGCCGCGTCCTCGCGAAGAACGGCTTCCGTTTCCTGGTCGATTGGGAGGGGCACGGCGTCCAAGAGTTCGAGCACGATCCGGACTCGTTCGCCCTGAGGGAGGAGTTCTCGAGCGGTTCCTGAACACAGGAGTCGCTTTTTCTTTCACCACAATTCACCAAACAAAAACAAAGAATCCGCCCCAGCCAGAGGCTGGTCCGCCTTTGGCGGAAAAGTCTGAAGCGACGGCGGGTCTTTTTCCCAAAATACGTGCCATTTGCTATACTGGGGGCAATTAACCAGGAGGATTTCATGCCCCCCAAAAAGATTCCGGCGAGAAAAGTGCCGGTGCGCACCCCGCCTCCCGAGCCGGAAACCCTGCCCGAGGAAGCCATGGAGGTGGCGGCCCGCCCGCCGACGACCCTCTATCGCCGCATTGCGGTGAGTTTCGTCGTGCTGGTCGCGCTCATTTTGCTCGCGGTCTTGTACGTCTCCACCGTCCAGGCCACCATCCGCGTGAAGCCCGTGTCAGAGGTGGTGAAGGCCGAGCTCCTCCTCGATGTGGTGGAGATTCCGACCCAGCCGAATGAAGTGCGCGGCCGTGTGGTGTCCGGCACGCTCGGGAAGAGTGAGACGTTCAAGCCGAGCGGCGAGGGAACGAAACAAGCTGAAGGAACCGCACGCGGAACCGTCACGATCAAGAACACATCCGGGAGCGCCCAGGCGCTTGTCGTGAACACGCGGCTCCTTTCAAAAGAAGGCGTGCTGTTCCGTCTGGATGCGGATGTGAGCGTGCCGGCGAATGGAAGTGTTCAGGCAAAGGTGCATGCGGACAAACCTGGAGTTGCGGGCGATAGTGGTCCGACCACGTTTACAATTCCGGGTTTGAATGAGGCGAAACAAAAGCAGGTGTTTGCGGAAAGCACGGAGGCGTTTTCCGGCGGGGTTCGGAGCATCAAAGTCATCAGTCAAGCGGATATTGACGGGGCTGCCGCGACATTGAAAGCTGCGCTCGAGGGCGAGGCCAAAGAGATGTTGCGAGAGACCGTGAGCAATCTCTACAGCGGCGAGGCCTTTGGAACCGAAGTAGTTGAGGTAACCCCAAGCGTGGAGCCGGGCGTCGAAGCCGACGAGTTTTCCGTGGAGATGTCCGTGAAGGTCACCGGCGTCTTCTTTGACCGTAAGACGGTCGAGGATCTCGCGGTTGCCCGGCTTTACCAGTCTCTTGGCGCCGGCCGCCGGTTTGCGGGCATCAACACCCAAAGTCTGCAGGCCTCCATTGATAAAGCGGATCTCGAGGGAGAACAGGCGAGCATCAACGTGTATCTTGATGGCCGCGCCGTGCCCTCGGCCGCGAGCGCGGCCCTCGATCCGGGCCGGTTTGTCGGGAAATCACCAGCGGAAGTGAAGAGTATGCTCGTCCTCGAAGGGGTGGCGCTCGACGTTCAAGTGGATCTCTCGCCCTTTTGGGTGCGCAAGGTGCCGCGCCTCAAGGATCATATTTACGTGGAGATTGAGTAACGTTCCTCCCCTGCACCGGTAACCCCCTGTAGTCCCCCCCTGTAGTCCCCCTTGAAAAGGGGGACGATTTGTTTGACGATCAGTCGTCCGTCCATTATGCTACATGGCGTTATTCTCGCTCTATTTTCTAGATTCTAGCTTCTAGATTCTTTCTGACTATGGATGAAAAATTGCATGCCATGCGGCATTCGGCCGCCCACGTTCTCGCCGCGGCCGTCACCGAATTGTACCCGGACGTGAAGCTCGGGGTGGGTCCGGTCGTGGAGGACGGATTTTTTTACGACATGCTCTTGAAGCAGCCGCTGACGGAAGAGGATTTGGGGAAAATCGAAAAGAAGATGGCCGAGATTGTGAAGCGCGGCGATGATTTCACGCGGGAGGAGATGCCCATTGACGAGGCCATTAAGTTTTTCAAAAAGCTCAAACAAGATTTCAAAGTCGAGTTGCTCACGGCCCTGAAAGAAAAGGGGACCACGTACATCCGGCCGGAAGAAGCCGGGGATGTTGGAGGATCAGCGGACAAAGCGTCCGTCTATTACACCGGGAAATTTGTGGACCTCTGCCGCGGCCCGCATGTAAAAAATTCCAAAGAAATCGGCGCCTTCAAGCTCACGAAAATCGCGGGCGCGTATTGGCGCGGGGATGAAAAAAATCCCCAGCTCCAGCGCGTGTACGGACTTTGTTTCAAGACAGAGAAAGAACTCGACGCCCATCTCAAAATGCTCGAGGAGGCCAAGAAACGCGACCACCGAAAACTTGGGAAAGAGCTCAAACTTTTCACGTTCAGCGACCTCGTGGGCCCTGGACTGCCCTTGTGGCTACCGAACGGCGCGGTCATTGCGGATCAGCTGGAAAATCTTGCCAAAGACAGGGAAACAAAAGCGGGTTATCAGCGCGTCCGAACTCCGCACGTCGCCAAGGAGATCCTCTTTAAGACGTCCGGTCACATTCCGTACTATGCGGCCAGCATGTTTCCTCCAATGATGATGGATGAAGGGGGTGGACAGAAGGAGACGTACTATCTGAAGGCGATGAACTGCCCGCACCATCACCAGATTTATGCGGCCGAACCTCGCAGCTATCGCAATCTCCCGCTGCGTCTCGCCGAATACGGAACCGTCTATCGCTATGAAAAAAGCGGGGAGCTGTTCGGTCTCATGCGTGTTCGGATGTTGTCCATGAATGATGCGCACATTTACTGCACACCGGAACAGTTTGCCGAGGAATTCAAGGCCGTGAACGACATGTATCTCAATTATTTCAAATTGTTCGGATTCACGAAGTACGTGATGCGTTTTTCCACGCATGATCCGAGAGAATTAGGCAAGAAATATATTGATAATGCAGAGCTCTGGAAGAAAACGGAGGAGATGGCTCGGCAAGCCTTGATTGAGAGCGGAATCAATTACGTGGAGGTTCCGAACGAGGCCGCGTTTTATGGGCCCAAGATTGACGTGCAGGTCTGGAGTTCCATTGGCCATGAGTTTACGATCGCGACTAATCAGGTGGATTTTGCCGTGCCAGGACGGTTCGGTTTGGTCTACACGGATAAGGACGGGACGGAAAAAACGCCGCTCGTTATTCACCGTGCGCCGCTCGGCACCCACGAACGTTTTATTGGTTTCCTGATTGAGCACTATAACGGGGCGTTCCCGATGTGGCTCGCACCGGTCCAGATCCGGCTCGCGACCGTCAGCGCGGATTACGTGTCGTTTGCAAAAAAATTATTGGCCGAGCTTGTCGAGGCCGGTGTACGTGTGGAACTCGACGATTCGGACGAAAAACTCGGCAAGAAAATTCGCAATGCCGCCATGATGAAAATCCCATGGTCGGTCGTCATTGGCGAAAAAGAAGCCAAGGGCGGCGACTTTGTCGTGAACGTCTTTGGACAGGAAGAGGATTTGAATATCAAAGCCAAAGAACTTACTGCGCAGGCGAGAGAGGCGGCCCGCATCCCTCTTGCGTAACATCAACTTAAAACACCCCGCGTTGCGGGGTGTTTTGATTACATGGCGCTCTTGATGGCCGTGGCTTGGGCCTTGTCGAGCTCTTTCGCCGTATCGGCCTGGAGCTTCGCTGCCTGTTGGTTCAGGCCAGCCATGGTCTTGTCGTAACCCTTTGTCGCATCCGCAATTTCCTCCAGCATTTTTTTCTGTTGTTTTTTGTATTCCGCGCTCTTTTCATCTTGTTCCACGCCCATCTTGGCAAATTGAGCGTCAATTTCTTTTTGGAACACGCCGCGGATCTGATCCGCCGTCTCTTCCGTGAGCCCGTTCTTTTCGAGATTCGAGACGAGGTGCTGTTTCGTCGTGGGCTCGAGCGAGGAATCCTGGATCATTTTGATGAGGTCTGCTTGCGTCATAAGCGATGTAATAAATTAAGCCGCTTGAGTCGTTCTGGCTCCCTTCTCGAGTTTTTTTACTTCTGTCATAAGATCGATGAGATCGCTCCTTGACCAGTTGGGATACCGTTCACGTCGAGTCTTCGAGCTCCCTTTTTCGAGAATGAAATCATGCAATTCCTCTTTCGCGTTGCGGAACGCTTCCGTGCGTCCCGCTTTGAGCATGGACTTAAAGAAATCCAGGGCCTTTGCTTTTGAGAGCTCCTGTTTCGCTTCAACGATCCGCGTGACATCTTCTGGACCCGCTTCAAATTCTTCCGCTGTCACCAGTTCTTCTTCAGGCTGCTCCATGCGCGCCTTCAGCATGGATTCAATCGCTTTCAGCGCCTCTCCTTGCTTGGCGATCGTTTTCTTCAGTTCGGCAATCTCCGCATCCCGCTTGCCGAGTTCTGATGCCATGGCCAGGCGCTCCTTATTGCGCCAGGCGTTGAAGCTGTCCACGGCTTTGTTCACACGTCCAGACAGAGCCGCGTAAGCTTCGCGACCCTTTCCGAGAATGGCCTCTTTCGCTTTCGTATAATCCGCGACCGTCTCTTGTGCATCACGGACAAAAAATTCTACGGCTTTCGTTTTTTTCTCTCCAAGGTCCTTCTTTGTTTCCTGCCAATCCTTCTTTGCGCTTTCGGCGATCTTCATCCCTGCCGCCGCCGCGCGTTCCTTGGTCTTCGCCCAGTCTTTCTTCATGTACTCGGCTCCGGCCTTTCCGCCGGCCACGAGCGCATCTTGCACAATATCTGCTCCCTTTCCGCCGACCGTATATTCAAGAAAAATAGCCGTCCCTTCGAGCGCCTTCGTTCCTGCCCATCCTGTCGCGGTCAGGAATTTGTCATTCCACTCGTAGGCCTTGTTGGCGCCAAATTTTGCGTGCTCCCATGTCTTTGCGGCATCCTTTGCCGCGAACGCCGCCCCCTTCTTTCCGCCAACCTCGGCTCCGCCAAGAAGCTTAAAGGCACCCTTCATCAGGTTTTCTCCAAGCCAACGCCCTCCTTTTGAAACTCCGTCCTTCAAGCTTTCCCCCCCGCGGCGGGCATGGTCTTTGGTCTCCGTCCAGTCTCCCTCCAGATACTCGGCCCCGGCCTTGACTTTTTCTTTAACAAACCGGCCTCCCTCACGCACCCCCTCGGCCATTTTGCGGGCCCGTGCCCGCCCGACTTCCTCCATCGTTGACTGCCTTTCGGCTCGTTCTGCGGACATAGAAGAGATAATTTTTAGGGTATTGATTAGTTCCCAGTTTAGCAGAAAAACCGGCTCTTGACAAGATCCCCAAAATTGTCTAGGGTCTAAGGTCGCCCTCGGGCGACAGAAAGGAGGCCCCATGGGGCTGTGTCTGATCGAATCAGCGGGCCTCACGGAGCCCACCCAAGCCACATCGCACGATTCGGACGCTTTTGCAGCGTTCCTAGAGCATTTGACCTGGAGGGCGGATCATCCGTCTCCCGCGTCGTGCGTGTTTTTACCAGAGGAGAGAGAGGTTCTGGAGCTTGCCATGCGCTGCTCTAGGACCTGGACGCCGGAGCGTTTAGAAGCGGCCGGGAAACTCCTGGCCACATTGAACCCCGAAACGGTGTCCGAGGGCATCATGAGCGTCGCGATCGCGAGCATGATCGACCGCTCGCGCCACGTGCAGCTCCCGCCGCACATGCCGCTCCGAAGGCTCGAACGGGATCTTGAGCGGTATGCCGCTCGCGTTGGGGAAGATCTCTTCCCCCCACGCCTCGAGTTCCTCCGGCTCGCCTTCCTCATCTTGTTTCTCTCCTCTACCTCGTCCACCTCGTGACCGGACTCTTTGCAGAGTGCCGGTCTTTTCTTTTGGAGACCGCTGAAATTCCTCTGGAGTTTTTCAGCAGTCTCTGTTAGTCTCGATGAGAATTATGGCTACCCCGAAGTATCATCTTGTCACCTACGGCTGCCAGATGAACAAGAGCGATTCGGAGCGGATCGCCGCGCTTCTTTCTGGCGTTGGGTTTGAGCCGACCACGCAGGAGGGGGAAGCCGATTTGATTTTGGTGAACACATGTTCCGTGCGCCAAACGGCCGAGGATCGCGTGTATGGGCAGGTGCGCGGATGGAATGTGCTCAAGGAACGCCGGCCGAATTTGATCATTGGGGTTACGGGCTGTATGCCTGGGCGCGATCGTGATGGGACGCTTCGGAAAAAATTGCCAATTGTAGACCTGTATTTTCCAATCGCGGACCTGCCCCAGCTTCCGCGTTGGATCGGGGAACTGCGTCCCGAGCTCGTAAACAGCGCGGACCTTGCGGAGGATTATTTGAAGATCGTGCCCGAGCGCAAAACCGCGCGTCAGGCGTTTGTGACGATTCAAACCGGCTGTAATAAATTCTGCACGTATTGTGTGGTGCCATTTGCTCGCGGGCTCGAAAAGAACCGGCCGGTCAGGGATATTCTGGATGAAGTGCGCGGCCTCGCGGATCGTGGGTGTGTTGAGGTAACACTCCTCGGCCAGACCGTAAATAGTTACCGCGCGCCAGACCCCGAACATTTCTCGGAACAAAACCCGTTCAAAGATCATTTTGCGGCGCTACTTTGGGAGGTCAACCAGGTTTCAGGCATTTCGCGCCTGCATTTTACGGCCCCGCATCCGCTTCATATGACGGATGAAGTCATCGAAGCGATGAAACTTCCGGCGCACGTGAATTTCATCCATCTGCCCGTGCAGTGCGGGGACAACGATATGCTCCGGCGCATGAACCGCCGGCACACCCGCGAACAGTATCTTGATGTCGTGCGCCGAATTCGGGAGAAAATTCCTGCGCTCGCGATCGGGACGGACATCATTGTCGGATTTTCCGGCGAATCCGCGGAGCAATTCGACCGGACCGTGAGCCTCTATAAAGAAGTTGGGTTTGATATTTCGTACACCGCTCAATATTCCCAGCGCTCCGGCACGGCTGCGTGGCGGGCGTTCAAGGACGATGTGCCGCGCGAGGAAAAGAAGCGGCGCTGGCGGGTGTTGCAGGAACTTATGGAAAAAATCGTGTACGAAAAGAACCAGGCGTATGCCGGGAAGACCGTGAGTGTCTTGGTGGAGCGTCATGAACCGCCAAAGCTCACGGACGAAATGCTTGTGATGCCCGGGAACATCCAGAAGATCCTGGCCGCTCAGCCTGGGACGTGTTTTGGCAATTCGCGGGAGCTCAAGCTCGTGAACTTCCCCGGCGCGAAAAGTTTGGTGGGGCAGATCGTGAACGTCCGCATCAAAAAAGCAGAGCGGTGGATCTTGGAAGGCGAGAGAGTATGAATCGCCCGAAAATCGTTGCGGTCGTGGGGCCCACGGCGTCTGGCAAGACCGCGCTGGGCGTTGAACTTGCACGGCGTTTTAATGGAGAAGTCATTTCTGTTGACTCACGACAGGTATATCGAGGGATGAATATTGGAACAGCAAAACCGGTCGCTGCGCACCTGCGACCCTTGTCCGCCTGCGAACCTTTGGACGTAGAAGGCGTATCGCATTGGGGCATTGATCTCGTGGATCCGGATCAGGAGTATTCGGTCGCGGAATTTAAAAGTTATGCGGAAGAAAAGATCGCGGACATCTTGCGTCGGAAGAAGCTCCCGATCTTGGTCGGCGGAACCGGGCTTTGGGTAAGCGCGGTCGTGGATAATTTAGAGATTCCGGAGGTCCCGCCAAACCCAGCGCTTCGAGCAGAACTTGAAAAGAAATCGCTCGAGGACCTCGTCCGTGAGTACGAGAAAGTTGATCCTCGGGGCGCGGAGATTATTGATCGGGATAATCCGCGGCGTTTGATTCGCGCCCTGGAAGTTACAAAATCGGCCGGCACGCCGTTTTCAGAACTCCAGCGGAAAGGGGAGCCGAAATATGAAGCGCTCCAGATCGGTCTTGACGTTCCGCGCGCTGAACTGAACCGTCGGATTGAAGCGCGCGTGGACGCCATGATCGAACGGGGGCTTGTGGACGAGGTCCGGCACCTCAAAGAGAAATACGGCGGCAGCGTTCCGTCGATGAGCGGCATTGGCTACCGCCAGCTCTGTCAGTTTTTAGATGGAGCGATGAGCCTCCCGGACGCGGTCGAGGAAACAAAAAAAGCCACGCGGCAGTACGCGAAGCGGCAGGGGACCTGGTTCAAACGTGATTCAAGAATTCGCTGGGTCGCGACGAATGACGCCGCGCTCCCGATCGTTGCGCGTTTTATTACTGAACGATAATCTTGTTATTTCAGAGGAGTATCTCGGAGCCCCGCCAGCTTGCCCCGTTAGAGGCGATGCCTCTAACGGGGCTTGATTCCCGCACCTTTCACCCTTCGACAAGCTCAGGGGATAAAGGTGCGGGATGGCGGGGCGAGAGGTAAGGCGCGGCCGGCCGCCGGAGCCGGACGACGCCGTCTCCGATGAAATAACATGATTATCGTTCTAATTTTACGAGCAAAATGTTTCGCGTCTCGGCGGCGTCGGCGTTGCCGCTCGTTTCTTTCATGACCATGCCGATGAAAAATTGCAGCAATTCTTTTTTGCCAGCTTTGTAGCGCTCCACTTCTTTCGGATTGCCCGCGATCACGCGGTCCACGACTTCGGCAAGCGCTCCGGCATCTGCCATCTTCCCAAGCCGCTTCTCTTCCATCACCTGTGAGGGATCAATACCGGTGTCGAGCATGGCGTTCAAGACGAGAAGACCATTCGCGGATGAAAGTTTTCCGGTGGTAATCAGAGTGAGAAATTCCGCAAAATTTTCCGGCGTGATTTTTCCGGCAAAGCCGGATCCCTGCCCGACCGGCAGGCGGGCGGCTCCGCCGGACATCAACCGCCAATCGAGCCCACGTTCGATCAAAAGTCCTGCAAGTTTATTCAAAAGCCAGCTCGAAACCAGTTTTGCGAGCCTTTTCTTTTCTGTTTCCCATTGTTTTTCTTGCGCACCGTCGAGTTCCGGCAGGGAATTGAGCCACGCAAACAGTTCGGAGAAGGTTTTTTCCGCAAAATCAGCGAGCGCCGGATCCTCGCAGAGCTGACGCGCATCTTCCGGCTTCAGGAAATATTCCTCGGCCATGCGCGCGCGGCGGGCGGCCGGAAGTTCGGAGAGTTTTCCGCGCAGTTCATCCGCAAGATCGCGGAGCTCGAGGGTCGGAACGTCCGGCTCGGGAAAGTAGCGGTAATCCGCAGCCTCTTCTTTTGAGCGCTGGTCCTCGGTGACCTGCTTCGCGTCATTCCATCCGCGCGTCGTGGACTCCGCAGGCGGAGATCCGGCCTCCCACAGTTTTGTCTGTCGCCGGATTTCGTACTCGAGCGCCCGTTCAACGTGGCGGAAGGAGTTCAGGTTTTTCACCTCGGTCTTCGGGTGGAATTTCGTGCCGACGATCTGGCCGTCCTTGTCTCGCTCACGCAGCGAAATGTTCGCGTCGCAGCGAAGATGGCCTTTTTCCATGTCCGCGTCCGAGATGCCGAGGGTGCGGGCAATGAGTCGGAGCTCCTGCAAGAACGCTTTGGCCTCCTGCGGCGAGCGGAAATCCGGCTCGGTTACGGTCTCGACAAGCGGCGTGCCGCAACGGTTGAAATCCACAAACGTCTTTCCGCTTGCATCATGGAACGACTTCGCCGCGTCTTCCTCTAGGTGCGCTCGCGTGATGCCGATCTTCGCTTCGGTCCGCACCTTCCCGCCGGGGATTTCCACATGGAGATGGCCATTGTGGGCAATCGGCAGATCGTATTGCGAAATTTGATAGGCCTTGGGAAGATCGGGATAAAAATAATTCTTCCGGTCAAATTTGGAATGCGGGGTGATCTCGCAATTCAATGCGAGACCGAGCAAGATGCCAAAACGGATGGCCTGGGCATTCGGGACCGGCAGCGTCCCTGGCTGGCCAGTGCAGATCGGACAAATGTTCGTGTTCGGGGCACTCGACGTTTCGTAGGCACTGCAGCCGCAAAACATTTTCGACTTCGTTTTGAGCTGGATGTGGATCTCCAGCCCAATGACAGGTTCAAGCATATTAAAAATCGTTGAAATTCCTCCATCTGCGTCGTTGCGGGGCCCCGCCGGCTCGTCGTCCTACGGATGAAGTAGGCCTCCGTCGCCAGCTTCCCCGCGCCTAGCATCTGGAGTTTTTCAACGATTTTTATTTAAACAAATTATCGCGTCTTTTTCAACTCCTCGTAGAGAGAAAGCCCGTACACGAGAAAAACAGGCGAAATGATGAGCGTTTGAACGATTGTGTCAAGGACATCAAGCCAGAGAAGCGACCTTTCAAGCGGATACACACCCGATCCGCTGCCAAGATCCGGCAGAGGCGTGTCGGTGAGCGCCCACCAGATGGCCGCGAGAATTCCCATCACAATCGCATAAGCAATTCCGACAAGGACAGGGCCGCCAACCAGACGCCAGAGCACGGGCCAGAAGCGTCCGCGCACGAGCGATCGGCTGTACGACAAGGCTTCAAGACCACGCTTTTGGTCGAGCAACACGGCGAACTCCGCAAAGGCGTACCAGACCATGAAGAGAATACCGGGGATAATAAGGAGAAGAAGCCCGCCGAGCGTCACGGCCGACTGGAGGATGGCGACAATGACGAATGGCCAGAGGAGCGGTCGGACCTGGGCGCGGATCTGCTCCAGGCTCAATTTTTGGTTTCCCTTAAGAAGAGCATGAATTGCTAGAATAGCAATACAGACGATCCAGATTGAGAGCACGGTCATTGCGATCACGAGGAGCAATTGCCCAGTCCCTTTCATGGTTTCGTTCGGAACAAACGCGAAAAGGACGTTTCCGGCAAAGGGGATGAGGAACCATGCAAATAAACCGGAGAGGAGAGCGGCGTGGGCGCGCCAGAGGCGCCAGGCCATCCCAAGGAGGGCGAAGATTCCAGGCATAGATTCAAGAATTATTTAAACTGCGATAGAGGAGCGTGTCTGCGATGACGAAGAGGGGATTTATGATGGCGGCGATCGCGAGCGGGAACACGGTGATGGAAACCGAAGAAAGCCTGGCATACACGTCCAGGTTTAAACCCGCGGCTGCCGCGATGAAGACATTCATGACGTAACCCACGACCGTGAGGGCGATAAGGCCGAACAAGGCGAAGACGAGCTTTGGGATGACCAAGCGCCAAAATACGGCCCAGAAACGGCCGTGCACAAGCGTGCGGCTTCGGTGCATGGATTCAACGCTCTTCCGGTTTTCAAAGATCGGGAGGTAGGGGGCAAAAAAGTATTCAATGCTCCACCGGATCGTTAACACAAAGGCCACAATGATTGCGACTGCGATAAGGACGTTTCCAAGAATGAGGAGGGGGTTCCATTGAAGCCAATTTCCAAGGACGAGAAGAATGGCCACCGGCCCTCCGCTCACGACGAGCGCGAGGAGGACAAGGGCACCGACGAGGATCGCAGCTCCGAGCGAAGGGAGGAATTGGGATTTCGCTTCCCGCATGGCGCGGCCGGCCGTGACCCGGTGGCCTTCGTCCTGCGCCTTTGCGGCGCGGAGCAGGGAGACGAAAATCCAGAAACCGAGGAGCGGGCCCACCATATACGTCGCGACAATGTAGAGGACCAGTCCGAAGGTTTCGGAAGCCGTGAGGCCGGCTCCGGAGACGAGGGTCCGGGCATTTGGGTAAAAGGCGATCGCAACGATATCAAGGAGGATGACGGCCGCGATCCAACCGGAAATGCCGAGGTAAAGGGGCCAGGCGGCACGATACCGCTCCCAGCTTTGATCAATGAGCTCGCCGATCGAAATGAGTTTGGACATAGGGGACTAAATTCGAAATGTTGAAAATTCGAAATCCGAAGAAGGAGAAACAAATTTTAAAATTCGAATTTTGAATTTTTTCGGATTTTCTATTTTTCGAATTTCGGATTTCATACGGATAGGATGGGGAGGACGAGTCCCCAGACGCGCTCATGAATGCTTTCAATCGAGAGGAGCTGTCCGTTCTCGACACATTCCACCACCCGGAAATCGTTTGGGAAGCGCTCGGCCATTTCGAGGTACGTTTTTTCCGCGGCCTCGATATGCTTCACATCCGTTTCGAGGATATCGCGGGCGATCTTCGCTTTCCAGCCCCCACGCTGTTTGGTGAGCTCCATCGCAATCGCAGCCGGCACATGCAGAATGATATTGATGTCGGGCTTTGGGGTTTGGAGAAGTTCGTGCTCGATCTCCCTGTCCCAGGTGAAAAATTTTCCTCGCTCTGCCGGATCCTCGATGTGAGACCCTTGGTGTCCCATGTTCGCGCTCACATACCGATCAGCCACGACATGCTTGCCGCTCTCGAGCCAGTCCCGAATTTGGAACGAGGCGTCGAACCGGTCCACGGCGTAGAGGAGGGAGGCCCGATACGGTCCCACCGTTTTGGCCGAACCGTAGGCACCCGAGAGATATTCTTCCACAGGCCCGGCACTCTTTTTGCCGTACTGCGGGAAAGCGATGGTCTCGACCGGCCCGTGCTCGAACTTCATTCGGTTAATAAGGAGCTTGGTCTGGGTGGCTTTGCCAGATCCGTCTGTGCCGTCAATCACGATGAGTTTCCCGCGCCGAACCATAGGAAAGATTATAGCAGATTAGCCCGTCGTACCCCAGCCGCCCCGTGAGGGCGCCGTGAGCGTCTCGGCTTCGATGAATTTTGCGTGTGCGACAGGGAGGAAGAGCCCTTGGGCGAGCCGTTCGCCCTTTTCGATCGTGTAGGGTGCGGTCCCCTCGTTCAGGAGGGCGAGATGGAGCTCATCCCCCGGCCCGCAATAATCAGGATCGATGATGCCGATGCTGTTCGTAAGCCGGATGCCCTTTTTTGCGTTCGATGAGCGTGAGGCAATGATCAACACATATCCTTCGGGGACGCACACAACGAGTCCGGTTTTGACGAATGCGCGTTCGCCGGGCGCAACCGTGACGGATTCGCTGACCGCGATGTCGAATCCAACGGCTCCTTTTGTTTTATACTCCGGCAGGGGGACGTCGGACCCCATCCGCTTGATATGCACAGCCAAGTCCATAACTTCGATATGTTAGCCCAAATCTTTGCCATTTGGAATGCCAGCGAGGTTTGGTAAGATGGCGGCAGCTATGACGATATTTGACCGCCTTTATCTCGACACCCTGCGTCGAATTTATACGGAAGGGGAAATGGTGTACAGCCATCGGACCGGCTACGCGACAAAAGCGTTGCCAGGGGTTACGTATGAACTTGAACCGGCTAAAGGGTTCCCTCTTTTGACCGTCCGGAAGATGTTCCCGAAGTTTTTTTGCGCGGAGATGGTCTGGTTCATCGCCGGGCACAAACACGCGGGTTTCCTCCAGCAATTTACAAAAGGGTGGGATGAATTTCTTGAGCCGGATGGCACGGTTGAGACCGCTTACGGTTATCGTTGGCGGCATCACTTCGGCCGCGATCAGCTCGTGGATCTCGTTGAACACCTGCGGGAGGAGCCGACCTCCCGTCAAGGGGTCGTTCTTATGTGGGACCCGGCTTCCGACGGCCTGCGCGCCCCGAAAAAGAAAAATGTCCCCTGTCCGTTTTGCTGGACCGCGAACGTCATCGGCGGCAAATTAAACCTCCATCTTGTCATCCGTTCGAACGACATGGTTCTCGGCAACCCGAACGATGTCGCGGATTTTGCTCTCTTGCAAGCAATCCTTGCCCAGGAGCTCGGGCTCGGTATTGGAAAACTCACGATCTCGATCTCCCACGCGCACATTTATGAAAACCAGTTTGATGCGGTGAATGATATTCTCTCACGTGACGTTCCTGTACATCCTGAAATTGTCTGTCGGCTCCCGGAGAACACTTTTCAACGCGCGCTTCAGGCCGACGCGGAACTTGTCCACGAATTGATCGAGATGTTCAAGGGCCAGTACCAACCGCTTGCGCCCATGAAAAAGATGCAGATCGCCGTATGAACGTCATTCTCATCGCGGCAGTCTCCGCGGATGGCAAAATTGCCTCCGACGAAGGCCAATCGTCGCTCACGTGGACTTCCAAAGAAGACACGAAGTTTTTTGTTTCCAAAACCAAAGAGATCGGCACGGTTGTGATGGGGCGGAAGACGTTTGAAACGATCGGCAAGCCGCTCAAGGACCGGCGCATCATCGTCATGACGCATAAGCCAGCCATTTCGCAGATGATTGGCGTGGAATTTACAGCCGAGGAGCCGCAAGCACTTCTCTTACGGCTCGAGAAAGAAGGAGTGAAGGCGGTCGCGATTGCGGGCGGGGCGCAGGTGTACCGCACTTTTTTGGACGCCAACCTTGTCGATGAGATGTTTTTGACGATTGAACCTATCCTCTTCGGCTCCGGTATGCCGCTGGTTGATCACGGCTCTGCAAAAAAACTCGAACTTCTCGCGTCGAGCCCTCTTGGCCCTGGCATCCTCCTGCATTTTCGTGTTCTCTAACGTCCCCCTTTTCAAGGGGGACTACAGGGGGTTACCGTAGCTTCGGTAACCTCCCCTAACCCCTCCTTGAAAAGGAGGGGGGCACTATGGCTGAATCAATCGCTCAAAAAGTAAGCGAGGTGAAATACCCCTACATGCCGGAGGGGCGCGTGTTTAAGTTCGTACCCGAGAACGATCCGTTTATGGCCGAAGCAAAAAAGGCGCGCGAGACGCTTTCGGGCGATCCGCTCTTTCCGGTCGGCATGGTGCTCGTGAAAGACGGGAAGATTATTGCGCGTGCCGGAAACGGATTCAACAAAGGCGGCGGCGCGGTGCACGTCTGTCCTCGCATCGTTCTTGAGTCTCCGAGTGGAACCGGCTATGACCTTTGTCACCTCCACGACGCTCCCGGGCACGCCGAGCCAATGGTCATTGAGACCGCGCGGAAGGCAGGCGTTGATCCAAAAGGCGCTGACGGTTACATGTACGGCCACTGGTGGTGTTGCGAGCCGTGTTGGAAATCCATGCTCGATGCGGGTGTGCGCGACGTGTACCTTCTCGAAAACGCTCACGAGGTGTTTTCGCGCGATCATGTCTACGCCGAAACGCTCAAACCAAAGTGCAAAACCGTTTATATTGCAGGCGGACTTACGAATTTGTCCGAACAGATTCGTGGTCTACAGAAGGGATTGTATGAAAAGCTTGCCGGCGCGGCCGAGGAGCTCGGTCTCACTGCGTATGTGCCGCATCATCACAGCGACCCCATTGTGCATCCAAAGATCTCACCGCGCGAAGTCTACGAGATGGATATCAAGCTCGTGAAAAACTATGATGTGATTGTCGCGGAGGTTTCCTATCCCTCGCTCGGAGTCGGCGGGGAGCTTGTCGTCGCCAAGGACGCAGGAAAGAAGATCGTCCTACTCTCCAAAAAAGGCATTCCCGTCACGCGTTTCGTCCGCGGCAACCCCGCAGTCGTGTATCACATCGAATACGAAACCCCCGAGGCCGCGTGCAGGATGTTGAAGAATGTATTGAAGCAAATATAGATATGGACAATGAAAGTAACACTTTGCTTTGGACGATTGTAAACGTAGCAGCGGTTTTACTTAGTCCGCTTATCGCTCTGTCGATTGGGGATATCCTTCAACGGAGGAATCAATATCGAGCTCAGAGGTTTGACGTGCTAAGGAGAATTATCTCTTTTAGTTACCAACTACATCCAGACACTACTCGGAACGACGAATTTTTAAGTGCATTATTAGAAATTAAATTTTGGTATCATCGCGATCGCCAAATTATTGGTGCTTGGATGACATTCCACAATAAGCTAGTAAGCGGAGCAGACGGAACCGACGAGCTGTATAAACTCATGGAGCTTCTTATTAAGAAAGAAAAACTTAAACTTTCTCACGCTGAGCTCGTAGCTACCTTATACGGTAAATATCGTAAATAGCGACTAAATCCAGAACCGCTTCTTGAGCTCGTCGAGTTTGCCTTCGGTGAGCGCGTGGCGCAATGAGATAGATCGTGATCGCGGCGACATTCAATGTCGCATATGCGATGTGGAATGATAGACGCACTAATTGAACGGCCGTCCAGTTAATGCGTGCGCTAAAAAAAGGACTGACTGCCAAAAGCACCATATGGTGCTTTTTACAGACAGCCCGTCGGTGCTTAATGTTCATCCTCTTGACGAAAAGAAAAACCCCGTCGCGCGGCGTGCGTGAGCGGGGAAGTGTGTTGTGTGTCGGACGCACGTTACTGCGGGAGTTCGAAGAGAGCTTCGGGCGGTTCGGTGATGATGCACGTCGCCCTTCCTTCACCCACTTCACTGCCCGCGAACTTTCCGGTCCAGAACTGATCCGCCAGCCAGAACGTGTACAAGATCTCGTCCGGTCGGTCGTTGTATCGTTTGGTGAATCGGATCTGGTCTTTCGTTACGGCGATGTTGTAGAGGATCGAGGTTCCCGCCGCGTCCCTCATGTAGCCACACAGGGCTCCGCTTTCGTCTGTGTAAATCACGCCAGCGAACATGTAGTTGAAGGTGCCATCGACGACAATAACCTCGTGCCCCTTCGCCCGTTCTTCACCGCGGGCAAGGTCCAAGACCTGCCTGCGTTGGAAGAAATACCCTTGAATGAAACGTACCACGCTTGCCTCCTTTGTTTGGGCAATAAAACCACGGTCAGCTTACTTGATAAGTCATTAAATTTCAAACCGTTTCTTGAGTTCGTCCAATTTTCCTTCCATGAGCGCGTGGCGTTCTTCGTCTTTGTCGAGTTGAAAACCGGAAGAGCCGGTGCCGCTGTATTTGGCTTGCGTGACGCCGTGGAGGTTCGCTTCCTCCTGCGAGAGCGGCTGGGTGAGCTCCTGAAAGATCACCTGGCATACGCGCTCGCCGGGATAGATGCGGAGCACTTGGTCGCCGGCTTCGTTTTTCATCGGGAAGATGAGATGGCCGTTGTAGCCCGTGTCGATGATACCGGAGAGGGAGAGGTCAATGCCGCGGCGGTTGGTCGAGGTGCGCGGGAAGAGGAGAGCCATGAGTTTTGGCGCGTTCATTTCGATGCGCTCGAGCGACATGCCGATCACGAATTCGTTTGGGAGGAGTTCAAAATATTGCCCGGGCTTTAAATAGACTTCGTCAAATTGTCCTTGATAGACCGACGGGTCATCGATCGAGATTTTGAGCGCGCGCCGCCCTTTTTCATCCATGGTCCAGTTTTTTGGAATCAAAAATTTGTACCCAAGCCGCAGGTCCACCGCATGCGGCTGGAGCTGGAACTGGTCGAGTTCTGGGGTGAAGCGGATCTCGCCACGCTTCACGGCCTCGAGGATTTCCCGGCGGGTGATGATGGCCATAACGGGGGATTGGTTCGGTGCTACGCGATCGGGCGCGGGAAGTCGGACGGTTCGGTCGCAGAGAGCAGACGGTTCGGTTATTGTTTGAGAAAATCTCGCAGGTGCAATAATTTGAAGTAAAGCGTTGCGATTTTGGAACGGAGTCCTTGTTCCGCTTCAGATGAAATGTAGCCCAAACCAACGGCCGTGGCAAAACATTCGCGCACTTCAAGCAAGGAGCGGGTCGCGATCGTCACGAACCGCGCATTATCGGCTTTTGTCCCGCCGCTCCCTTCCGCGATGTTTAATGAAACGGAAACAGCCGCGCGTCTCGCCTGGTTTCCCAGTCCCCCGGCGAAGATTTCCTCGCGCGGCCATGAGCGCGTAATGAGATAGACCTCAATGGTCAAAGCCCGCGAGAGTTTGACGACTTCCAGTTGTTCGTAACGAAATTCCATAACCGAACAGCCGCAGGCACCGAACCAAGCGACGACAGCCGAACGCTGCTCACCGTCGTCAGGCAGCACCGAACATTAAGTACCCTGTGCAACTTCGACCTGGATCCCCGGGCCCATGGTGGAGCTGATCGTGGCGCTCCGGATGAAGATGCCTTTTGAGGACGGCGGTTTCAGTTTCTTGACCGCCTCAAGAAGCGCGGTCAGGTTTTCTTTGAGCTGTGTTTCGTTGAACGAGGCGCGGCCGAACACCTGGTGGAGGTTGCCGAGCGTATCGTTCTTGAAACTCTGCTTGCCGGCTTTTTGTTCCGCGACCATCTTTGAGACGTTGGCACCCACCGTGTCGGTCTTTGGGTTCGGCATGAGGCCTTTGGGCCCCAGAAGTTTCGCGAGTTTCGCGAGCTTCGGCATCATGGTTGGGGTTGCGACCGCGACGTCGAAGTTGAGGATGCTCTTTTGAGAGATTTCCGCGATGAGTTCCTCGCCGCCGATCAAGTCCGCTCCGGCGCTCTTCGCCTCGGCTTCCTTGGCCGGTTCAACAAGGGCCGCGACTTTTTTGGTTTTGCCGACGCCGTGCGGGAGGGCAATGGTGCCGCGGACCTGCTGGTCGCCCTTGGTGGCATCAATCCCGAGCTTCACATGGAGCTCGACCGCTTCGTCAAACTTCGCGGTCGCGGTCTTTTTGAGGAGTGCGACGGCCTCATCGAGCGTGTACGCTTTTTTCGTGTCTACGAGTTTCTTGGCCTCCTTGAATCGTTTGCCTGGCATAGAATGTGTGGTGTTGGCGTCCCGCAACGCGGGACTCCCACGATAATTACGAGTAAAGAAGATTTATGGTCGGGTGGCATCGCAGTGGGGCCCCCGACAGCGCGCAGTGAAACGAGCACTGATGGGGTGAAACTGCGATGACAGGACCCGACTAGGATTTGTCTTGTTCGTCCTCTTTCTTTTTTCCGCGTTCCTCCATCCAATCGCGGTACAGAATCCGCCAATGGATCCAGAAGAGGGGAGCGGAGACGACGAGCATGGAGATGTCGCGCACGACGCTTTGCTGTTTGCGGACGAGCGCCGCGCGTCCCTCGTTTTCTTTTTGTTGATCGCACTGTTCTTGCGTCTGGTACTGCCGGTCGCAGTACGTCGGGTACTCCGGCGCGTCCGCGGCGGTGAAGAGATAGGTTTTGAGCGTGATGTTGATGAGATCCGACACCGAGAAAATCAACATGATCAGTGTGGCGAATGAGACGAGGGCGAAATAGATCCGGAGAATGATTGAGCCGCCTTTGGTCATAGGGGGATAGGGCTTTGAGGGCTTTGAAGGCTTTGAGGGCTTTGAAGGCTTTAGCCCTCTTAGCCCTTTCAGCCCTCTCAGCCAATTATTCTTTAACCTCTACTCCCATTTGCCGCGCCGTGCCGGCAATAATTTTCATGGCCTGCTCGACGTCCTGCGTGTTCAGGTCCGGCAGTTTTTTCTCTGCGATTTCTTTGAGCTGGGCCTTGGTGATCTTTCCGACCTTCTCTGTCAAAGGTTTTCCAGAACCTTTCGGGATCCCAGCCGCCTTTTTGATAAGTTCCGAGGCTGGCGCCGTCTTCGTGATAAAGGTGTAGGAGCGATCCTCAAAGACACTGATCACGATCGGGACAACCTCGCCGCGGCGATCCTTGGTCGCCTCATTAAACTTCTTCACGAACTCACCAATGTTAAGGCCGTGCTGACCGAGCGCAGGACCGACCGGCGGGGCCGGGGTGGCGGCACCACCAGCGATTTGGAGTTTGATCTGGGTAACGAGTTTCTTTGCCATAGCGATGTGTTTATTGGATTCTCCTTTGCGGAGCAACCAAGCTATGAATTATTAAACTTTTTTCACCTGCAAAAAGTCGAGTTCCACTGGCGTCTCGCGGCCGAACATGTTCACGAGCACTTTCACCTTGCCGCGTTCCTGATCCACTTCGGAAACTTTTCCTTCAAAATTTTTGAACGGACCATCTGCGATCAGGACGGGGGAACCTGGCTCGACATCGAGCGTGTACTCCGGCTCCTCCACCTTCATGCGCTTGAGGAGCGAGGCGATTTCTTCTTCGGAGATCGGCGTCGGAGTCGTGCCCGTGCCGATGAATCCGGTAACGTTCGGCGTGTTGCGCACAACGTACCACGAGTCATCCGTCACGATCATCTCGACCAGCACATAGCCCGGGAAAATTTTTTCCTCCACGGTCTTGCGCTTGCCGTTCTTGATCTTGATCTTTTTTTCTTTCGGCACGAGGACGTTGAAGATCTTGTCTTCCATGTCCATCGTTTCGATGCGCTGGTTGAGATTTTCGGACACGTTCTCCTCGTATCCGGAGTACGTGTGGATGGCGTACCAGCGCCGGCCGTGTTTCGCAACCTGTTTTGGCATAGGGTCGTTATTCGTTGCTCGTGTTCGGTGATCGTTGCTCGTGTTCATTAACGAACGATCTACGAGCACGAACGACGGACAACGTTTGACGATGAACGTTTTAGCGTTGAGCAAGAGCAATGAGCTTCTCAAGCCCGATCGTGAGTCCCCAATCGAGCACACCGAGAAACAACGCGACCGCAATACTGATCCCGATCACGAACGCCGAATACCGGAACGTTTCCTCCCGGGTCGGCCAAGCGACCTTCCCAAGCTCCTCTTTTGATTCGCGCAGGTACCGGGGGAGCGCTAAGAGGGGATTGCGAGTTTTAACTCCTTCCATAAACCTTTTTGAAGGTTTTTTAAAACCCCTTGCGGGGGTTGGGGATATCCTAACGGAGCCGTGGAAAAAAGGCAAGGGGCCTCGGGATTCCGTGTTATACTGGTGGCATGAATGGGGAAAAGGGAAATGGGAAAAAGAAAGAGGCGGTGAAATACGCGGACGACGATCGGTACTCGGTCCGCGTCTTGGCGCTCATGCGGATTCCGACCCTGCTCCTCGGGCTTGCCCTTGGGGTTGCAATGTCGTTTGTGACTTCGCGGTTTGAGGAAGTCCTGTCCCAAAACGTGGCGATCGCTTTCTTTATCCCCCTCATTGTTTATATGGCGGATGCCGTCGGCTCCCAGACGCGCGATATTTATGTGCGTGATTTGAAATCCGGCAGGGCGAGGTTCCGGACGTATGCCATGAAGGAGTCGTTCCTTGGGGTGATCTTGGGGCTCCTGTTCGGCGCAGCGTCCTGGATCATTGTCGGCCTTTGGTTCGGATACGGCGATCTTGCAAAGACGGTCGGGCTCGCGATGTTCGCCGCGGTTGCCGTGGCTCCGTTCGTCGCGCTTCTTGTCGCGGAAATTTTGCAGCTGGAACGACAGGATCCCGCCATCGGGGCGGGGCCTATTGCGACCGTGATTTTGGATACGATCTCCGTCGTGATTTACGGTCTCGTTGCGTCCGTTATCTTTCTTTAAATATCCAGATTCTGCACGTTCTTCGCGTGCGTTTGAATGAAGCGTTTGCGCGGGGCCACCTCGGCGCCCATGAGAATATCAAAGAGCTCGTCCGCCTTCTCGGCGTCTTCGACCGTCACGAGTTTCATGACACGCGTTTTCGGGTCCATGGTGGTTTCCCAGAGCTGCTCGGGGTTCATTTCCCCGAGACCCTTGTAGCGCTGGATGTTCACTTTCACCCCGCCGACATTCAGGGATTCCGCTTCGCGTTCCTCGTCCGTTGGAGTCGTTTCCGTCGCCGGTCCTTTTTGCGCATCCTTTGAAGCCTTTGGCGCCTTCGTAGCCCTTGTCGCCCCTTCTCCCTTCGTCAGCTCGGCAATCACTTTCCCTTTTTCCTCATCCGAAAACGCATAGCGCGATTCCTTCCCGACCTGCACGCGGTACAAGGGCGGTTGGGCGATGTAGATGTGGCCTTGGAGGATGAGCTCGGGGAAGTAGCGGTAGAAGAGGGTGAGGAGCAGCGTGCGAATGTGAGCCCCGTCGACGTCCGCATCGGTCATGATGATGACCCGGTTGTAGCGAAGGTCCTCGATCTTGAACATTTCGCCGATGTTCGTGCCGAGCGCGATAATCAGCGACTTCAATTCGTTATTGGAGAGCATCTTGTCGAGCCGGGCGCGTTCCACGTTCAAAATTTTTCCTTTCAAGGGGAGGATGGCCTGCGTTTCGCGGTCGCGCCCCTGTTTTGCGCTCCCGCCGGCCGAGTCGCCCTCCACAATGTAGATTTCGCACGCCTTGGGGTCGCGAGACGAACAGTCTGCAAGTTTGCCCGGGAGGGTGAGGCCCTCCAAGGCGCCTTTGCGGAGCACGGTATCGCGCGCCGCCCGCGCGGCCGCCCGCGCCTGCGCCGCGAGGATGCATTTTGCCATGATCGCTTCCGCATCCCGCGGATGCTCTTCCAAATAAATTTTGAAGGCCTCTCCAAAAATGGCCTCGACCGCGGTGCGGGCCTCGGGATTTCCAAGCTTTGCCTTTGTTTGTCCTTCAAATTGCGGATCCTTCAGCTTCACGCTCACGACCGCGGTCAGCCCCTCGCGCACATCTTCCCCGCTCAAGTTCTGATCTTTTTCTTTCAGGTACCCTTTCTCGCGGGCATAGTTGTTGAGCTCTCGAGTGAGCGCGGTCCGGAAGCCCATGAGGTGCATGCCGCCCTCGGGGTTCGTGATATTGTTTGCGAAACAAAAAACAGATTCGTGGTATTCCTCTGTGTACTGGAGGCCGACTTCCACGTCCATGTCCGCCGCGTCGTCGTGTTTGGAAACGTAAAAAACGTTCGGATGCTTCACGGTCTTTCCGTGGTTAATGTGGCGGACGTAGGAGGCGACCCCGCCCTCAAAGTAAAAAGTGTAGACCGTCTTTCTCCCCTTCTCGCGCTCGTCGATCAACACCAATTTCAACCCCTTGAGAAGGTAGGCCTGCTGGCGCAAGTGGTCGAGGATCGTCTTCCAGTTGAATTCTGTGGTCTCGAAAACGTTCTTGTCCGGCCGGAAGATAATCGTGGTCCCGGTTCCTTTGGCGGATCCGACGGATTTCACCTTGGCCTTCGGCTTCCCGTAGGCGTATTCCTGCACCCAGAGTTTCCCGTCGCGTTTCACTTCCGCCCGCACGTATTCCGAGAGCGCATTTACGACCGAGACGCCCACCCCGTGGAGGCCGCCGGACACCTTATAGCCGCCTCCGCCGAACTTGCCGCCGGCATGGAGTTTCGTGAGCACGAGTTCCAAGGCCGAGGTCTTGAATTGGGGGTGAGGATCAACCGGAATGCCGCGGCCATGGTCCTCGACGGATACCAAATTATCCGGCAGGAGCCGGAGCGTGATTTCATTACCATGGCCCGCCATCGCTTCGTCAAATGAGTTGTCCATCACTTCCCAAATCAGGTGATGGAGCCCAGAGACGCCGGTTGAGCCGACGTACATGCCAGGGCGCTTGCGGACGGGTTCCAACCCCTCCAAAACTTGAATTTGTTTGGCGCCGTATTCAGAGCTTGTGGCAGGGGTTTTCTTGGCCATATGACTTCGTCATACTGCGCTCTCTCGCTCGGAAGAACTGGAGCAGTAGCTCCGTTCTTCTCTCACTCGATCGCGCGTAGAGCATCAAAACAGTGCAAATAGAATACCACAGAAAAAGGGAACAGGGAAGAGGGAATAGGGGACAGACAAAGGGTGAAAAATTCGAATTTCTCTGCTACAATGTTCTCATTATGGCGAATGGATTTTTGAAGCCGGAAGAGAAGGAATTCACGCGGCAATACAAGTTTCAGATGTGGTGGATTGGGCACCGCGAGCGGCTCAAAAAAGTCGGCTACGGGATTTTTATCGCCTTTGACGCCCTCCTCCTTATTTTTGCTTTGTGGGCGTTTATTGATGGGTTTCTCGTGAGTTATGACCAGGAGCAGGCGGCCGTGGCGAGGCTCGTGCTCTCCGGGCAGGAGGATCTGCGTTCGTACTCGGCGGCGACCGCAGCCATGCCGCTTGAGATAGGGACGGTAACCGTCTTAACACTCGAGGGCGGGCGATATGACCTTGCGAGCACGGTGCAGAACTCAAACGCGGATTGGTACGCGACATTCTCCTACGCGTTCCGATTTGGCGGCGAGGCGGTCGCGAGCGGCGAAAGCTTTGTCCTTCCGGGAACGGAGAAACCGCTCGTGGCCCTTGCCGTGGCTTCCGAGGTCTCGCTTTCCGGGACGGAGCTTGAACTCGGCGAGGTGCGCTGGCGGCGGGTGGATCGGCACCAAACCGGACCCTACGAATCCTGGGCGCAAGCACGACTCAATTTGGAAATCACGGACGTGCAGTACGCGACCGACGTCAAGCTCGACAACCAGACGATCGGCCGCGTGACCTTCACGGTAAAAAATAAGACCGCGTTCAGTTATTACGATCCGACCTTCCTGATCCTGCTCAAGCGCGGTGAGAGCGTGGTGGGCGTGAGCGCAACAACCTTGAACGCGCTCGATTCCGGGGAGACGCGCGAGGTGGTTGTCAATTGGTTCGGGGCCCTTCCTGCCGCAAGTCGAGTCGAAGTGCTGCCGGACATCAATATTTTTGACCTTGCCGTTTACAAGCCGCTCTCCGGCGAGACCACCACAGACACCCGTGAGCGTGTTTTAGGGGAGTGATGCCTCTGGCAGAGTCAGCGCACCTTGGGGTAGGGTAAGGCGGGTATGCCCCGTACGACAACTTCGACATTTTTCTGTGTGTCAGTTCTGAATAGAAATGCTAAAACCATTCAGGGTCGTCGTTTCCTTACAAAATGCCCTCAAAGCTCTTTTAAGTTGAAGTTGTCGTACGGGGTATGAACGTACGGATATTTTTCGGCGCCCTGCGCCGCATGGACTGGCTGCTCGTGTTTTCCATGCTCGTGTTGGTTCTCTTCGGGCTCTCGGCCATCTATTCGGTGGCGCTTTCCCAATCCGGTTCGGATTTTTTGAATCTGAAAAAACAGCTCGTGGCGGCTGCGCTCGGCCTCGGGCTGTTTTTTATTTTGACCGCCTCCAATTATCGCCTCCTCCGGAATTACAGTCTGCTCTTGTATATCCTCGGGGTCGCGGCTCTCCTCGCCGTGCTGTGGCTCGGCAGCACGGTGCGCGGGACGACCGGCTGGTTTGATTTCGGTCCGTTCCGTTTCCAACCGGTCGAGGCTATGAAGGTGATCCTGCCGGTGATGCTGGCGTCCTTTTTGAGCCAGCGGGCGCGCCGGCGTTTTGGCTTCCGGGAGCTTGTGGGGAGTCTCGGCATCACGGCTCTCCCGGTCGCGCTCACGCTTCTCCAGCCCGACCTCGGCTCTGCCATGCTTCTCGTTGCGATCTGGGGAGTCATGGTCTTGTTTGCGGGCATTCCGCGCCGGCAGGTCCTCACCCTTGTCCTTGCGGCGGTCGGGATCGGGTTTTTCGCCTGGACCGCGCTTTTTGCCGACTACCAGCGTGCTCGTCTCCTCACGTTTTTTGAACCCGAGCGCGATCCGCTCGGGCAGGGATACAATGTCACCCAAGCCATCATCGCGGTTGGTTCCGGCGGCTGGTTTGGTCGCGGCCTTGGATTTGGCTCGCAAAGCCAACTCAAGTTCATTCCTGAAAGCCAGACCGACTTTATTTTTGCCGTCATTGCCGAGGAGCTTGGATTCGTGGGAATCCTGCTCGTCTTTGCGGCTTTCGGGGCGCTCATTTCTGCCGTGTTCCGCCATGCGCGAGCCACCCACGACGACTTTGCCGCCTTTTTGCTCGTCGGGATCGGCGGTTCGCTTCTCATCCAGAGTCTTGTAAATATTGGGATGAATCTCGGGCTTATGCCGGTCACCGGACTTGGCTTTCCGCTCGTGAGCTACGGGGGAAGTTCTCTTTTATTTACCCTCATCATGCTCGGCATGGTGAGCAGTGTAGCCCGTTCATCTCCCCAAGCTGGTGGAGTCGTGGTAGAGTGGAGATAGTATGCCCAGTGACTACAACTTCGATGTTTCTGCCAACGTCCGTTAACCCTAAAATATTTATGTTTCAACACAAAGAATCAGACAGCCATACGTCTTTACTCCAGAAACAGGTTCTCCTGTTTCTATCGAAGTTGTAGTACTGGGTATGGCGAACAACCGCGCACATTTGTGGAACGAACGCCTGAAACTCGTGTCCTACTGCCCGTTGTGTGAAACGCGTTCCCGGCCGTCAGAAGCTCGACTGGTCGGAGAGGACGGCGAGACCCATCTTCTGCACGTCACCTGTCGGAAGTGCCAAGGATCGGTTCTTGCCCTTGTGTTCGTGAATCGGGTCGGGGCGAGTTCGGTTGGCGTGGTGACGGACCTTCTCTACGAGGATGTCATCCGGTTCGGTCAGACCCGAGCCGTATCCGTGGACGATGTCTTGGAAATGCACGAGCTTTTAGGGCGGCCTCTTTCGGAGTGGCTCCACGTCTCTCCGCTCATAAAGGAACGGCCCCGCCGGGCCCGCAAACTGCGCGGCCGGCACGCATAATGACTTGACAGGAGGAGGGGGATCACTCACACTACCGACCATTCAGTCTTGGAATCCTCAAGGATCGGATATGCCCCGTACTACAACTCTCACAGGGACTGTAGGGATGTGGCAGTAAATTGATGGTCTAAATTGTGATAGTCATTGGTATTCCACCAGTGTTGTAGTACGGAGTATGCAAAAGACGTATCATTTGAGTGCAAAAACGCGCACAGAAAAAGGCCGCAAGAACTGGTCGCTCCGCGCGGGAGACCAGGTTCCGGCTGTTGTATACGGGGCGGCGCTCAAGGAGCCGAAGAATATTGCCGTGGACCGGAATGCTTTTACACGCCTGTTCCGCGAGGCGGGCGAAAGCTCGCTCGTCGAGCTCGAAGTGGAGGGCAGTCAGCCGCTCCCCGTGCTTATTCAGGACATTCAACTTGATCCTTTGCGGAACGAAGTCATCCACGCGGCTTTTCGCGCGGTGGACATGACAAAAGCCGTCGAGGCAGACGTGAAGCTGCACTTTACGGGCGAATCTGTAGCCATGAAATCGCTTGGAGGCACGCTCGTGCACCCGGTTGAAACTCTGCGCGTGAAAGCTCTGCCGAAGGATTTGCCGCACATGATTGAGATTGACTTGTCTCGGCTCGCGACATTTGAAGACGCTATCCACCTGAAAGATATTGTGGTGGGGGCTGGGGTGGAATTTCTTGGGGACAAAAATCAGACCGTGGCGCTTGTGACGCCTCCGCGCTCGGAGGAAGAGTTGGCTGAACTTGATAAGGCAGTCGAGATCGATGTCACAAAAGTCGAAGTGGCGGGCAAGAAGAAAGAGGAGGAAGAGGCAGAAGGGGAGGAAGGGGCTGCGGCGGGCGAAAAGAAGCCGGAAACCGAAGCGAAGTCCGGCAAAGCCGGATCCGGCTTCGCCGGAAAAGAACTGGTGGCAAAAGAAGCTCCAAAGGCCAAGAAATAATCCAACTGCATGCCGATGCGCATCCAAAATTTGTTGGAGCGGATGCGACGTCCGCGTTTCCTCGCCAGCGCCGCCGTGGCCGCGCTGGCGATTGTATTGCTGCTTGGCGGCTACGCGTTCCGCGGCGTGTGGTGGCCGCGCGGAGCGGAAGAGGGCAGCGCGCAAACGCCCGTTCAAGGCGAATTTCGCCACCCGCTCACGGGGGTCCGCCTGGAGGAGCCGATCGAGCGACCACAGGTGTATGGCCTCATGGTGGACCATTCCCAGGACGCGTGGCCCCCAAGCGGAGTGGACCAGGCGTTTCTCGTAATCGAGGCGCCGGTCGAGGCCGGCATCCCGCGCCTGCTCGCTTTTTTTTCTTCCGATCAGCAGGTGGACAAAATCGGTCCCGTCCGTTCCGCGCGTCCGTATTTTGTCGATTGGAACAACGAGCTCGACGCGCTCTACGTGCACGTAGGCGGATCCGATGCCGCGCTCGAGCAAATTTCCCTGGACGGCACATTCGATTTGAACCAATTTTGGAACGGGAACGTCTTCTGGCGCGCGCCGGACCGCGTTGCCCCGCACAATACCTACACGTCAACCGATCTCCTCGCCTCCGCGGTCGCGAAATTCCGCGCCGCAAGCAAGGCTCCGTTTCTCGTGTACGGCTCTTGGAAGTTTCAGGACCCGCCGGCCCTGCGCCCGGAGATGGGGATTGGCGTCATGATCGATTATTTCCCGACGATCTATCGCGGCACGTGGAAGTACCAGCCGGACACCAATACCTACCGGCGTCTGCAAAGCGGTTTGCCGTTTGCGATGCAAAACGGAACGGTGATTGAAACAAATAACGTCGCTGTCATGATCACGGGCATTCAAGTGATCGACCAGATCGGCCGGCGTCAGGTGAAAACGATTGGGGAAGGGGAGGCGCTCGTATTTCGCGATGGGGAGATGATCTCCGCAAAGTGGAAAAAGCCATCGCAAAGCGAACGTCTTCGGTTCTATGATGAAAGCGGCCAGGAGATTTTGTGGAATCCCGGGCAGACGTGGATCGAGGTGGTGGACAGCCGCGACCGCGTGATTGTGCAGAAGTGAGGAGGGTTGGGTACCGCCTGACGATGAGATGTTCGGGCTTCGTCGCGCTTAGCGCGACTTCGCGTTCGGTCGCGTGAGACCAGACGGTTCGGTAATCGTTCGAACGCCATCAGGCACCGAACCTGTCAGGCGCCAGCCGAACGCTGCTTCCCGTCGACAGGCAGCACCGAACCGCTTTTTATATTTCCGTCACGACCACGCGGTCGAAACCGTCGAGGTCTTTGAGGATGTGCGGCACCGCTTGGGGAAAATCGTGGCGGACGAGAGAGCGCATCCGCTCCGTCTGCGAAGGATCAATTTCACAAAAGACGGTCACGCGGTGCGGAAGCGTCTTACGGCTCCGGCAAAGATTTCGGGAGAATTCCCAATACGCATCGAGTCCGTCTGCTCCAGCCACGAGAGCCATTTTAGGCTCATAGTCCCGGATTTCCGACTGGGCCGTTTCCCATTGGTGTTCCGTGAGATAAGGGAGGTTGGCGCAGATGACAAGGTGGTGGATCGGGGAGCGCCGTCCGCCCGCTTTTATTTTTTCAAACATACGAACCAGGGGTTCAATCAAGGAGCCTTCGCGAAGATCAACGAGATCCGTTACTTGATGCGTTTCGGCGTTCTTTCGTGCGAACTGAAGAGCCGATGGGCTTATGTCCACGGCCATGACGGGCAGGCTCGTTTTTGCTGCAAGCGTGATCGCGATCGCGCCGGAGCCTGTGCCAATGTCCGCGAAGAGCACGCGGTCCGGGCTCGAGGTCTTGGCCTCTGAAATTGCGGCCTCGACGAGCGTCTCGGTGGCCGGGCGCGGGATGAGGACAGAGGGGCTGACGAAAAATTTGCGGCCGTAGAATTCTTTCGAGCCAACCAGATAGGCGACGGGTTCATGGCGGAGCCGGCGCGCGATGAAGGCGCGGTAGCGTTCCTCGCGCGCCGCGGGAACTTCCGCGTCAAAGTGACTGAAAATCCATGCCTTCGGCATTTCGAGGGCCGAGGCGAGAAGGATTTGGGCGTCGAGATTGGGCGAGTCGAGCCGCGTTTTTGTTTCCGAGTCCGAGTCTATGTGCGCCTTGAGTTGTTCGGTTCCCCAGGTCAGGGCTTCCATGATGGTCATGGGGGAAGGCTACAAGAGACAAGGGACAAGAGACAAGGGCAGGGAAAAAGACCCGCCGTCGCTTCAGACTTTTCCGCCAAAGGCGGACCAGCCTCTGGCTGGGGCGGGTTCTTTGTTTTTGATTGGTGAATTATGATGAAAGAAAAAGCCCCGCTCCTTTGAAGAAGGGGCGGGGCGAAGATTTCGGTCGCCCGGACTTTGACGGGCAGAGGGGGGAGGGGGGGACCCACCCACCCGTTTTTAGAACGAACGACCGAAGAGGGTGTCCATGACCCGAAGGTCACCAGGGGCTCCCTGCCAGCAAGACTCAACCGGCGAGTGCAACTGCTTGTAACACGTGGGGCGCGCTACAAGGGACGTGCGGTTCGAGAGACAGTCCAGATTAAAGACAACCGGGAAGTCCAGGTTAGAGGGCGGCACGTCTTCCGGGGTGAGGAGCCCCAAGGCCGGCGATCTGACAAGGTTTCCGCGGGCGCCAGTTTGGCTGCCTGCCGAACCGTTTTCGTATATAAAGAGCATTGTGTGGGCAGGCTAACAAGGGCGGCTCATGTTGTCAAGTCTTGTACAGCCGCGAGCTCCTCTGGCGTCCCGACCGGGCGCCATCCGGTCGCGAATTCCGCATGAACCGGGAGGTTTTTGGCCATCTCGACCAAGGTATGAGGGAGGCTGAATTCTTTGTGAGCACGGACGGGGATGGAAATCAGGGGGTAATGAAAAAAACGCTCATCGAGGAGGTACGCGCCGCAGATTTGGAGCTTCTCCTCCTCCGCCGGGGCGCGTGCCTCGATTGCCGCCAGTCGTTCATCGGCGTCGAGCAGGGCCGAAAAGGGAATGGAAGCGCGGGTTCGGTTGAGAAGGATGCCAAGCGGGTGAGCGGTAAGGCGCTCCAGGTCCGCCTTTGTATAAAGATCATCTCCATTCACAACTAAAAATCGGTCGTGCAGGTATTTTTTTGTCCGATGAATCGCGTCACCGGTGCCGGTCAGTTTTGTCTGCACCACGTACCGGACGGGTTTTCCCTTCCACATTTTTCCGATCCGGCGTCGAATTTGGTCGCGCTTGTAGCCGACGACGATCAGAATTTCCGTGACCGGATCTGGCAGAGCGTCGAGAATCCGCTCGAGGAGCGGCTGGCCTTGAATGTCGACGAGCGCTTTCGGGGTTTCAAGCGTGAACGGGCGCAACCGCGTGCCTTCGCCGGCCGCAAGGATAACGGCCTGCATATCAAGCTTCCGCTATGTCGTGGCGTTCGCTGATCTGTTCCCCTGCGTTCTCAAGCGGTTTCATCGCGGCGGAAACGGCCAAGGCCTGCCGCGTCAATTCTTCCGAGCGGTTCCGGAGCGTCCGGAGACGTTCGTCTCCCGCCCCGGTTGCCTCTGCATGCCGCAAGATATCTTTGACCGCGTTCAGTTCGGCAAGAATTTCACTGAGCTGTTTATTCATGGCTTCCAGCTGGTCATTGATAGATCGCAGGGCCTCAAAAGCTTTTTCTCGTCTCGCGGCCGGCTCTTTTGACGGAGCGCGTTCCAGATGGCGCATAGAATGGGAAAAAAGATTAATCGCTTGCGGTCTTTTCACGCTCCGCATGCTTCAGGGCCGCGAGGACATCCTCGAGGGCCCCGTCCATGATACCCGGAATGTTGTGAAAATTCATCTTGATGCGATGGTCCGTCACACGATCTTGAGGATAGTTGTAGGTGCGGATTTTTTCCGAGCGTTCTCCCGTGCCGATTTGGCCGCGGCGCGCTTCAGAACGCTCTCGGTGCCGCTTTTCTTCCTCAAGGGCAAAGAGACGCGAGCGCAGAATCTGCATGGCCCGTTCGCGGTTCTGCTGCTGGCTCCGTTCATCCTGGCAGGAGACGGCGAGGCCGCTTGGCAAGTGGGTGAGCCGCACGGCCGAATAGGTGGTGTTGACACTCTGCCCTCCGTGTCCGCCGGCAGTCATGGTTTCAATTTTCAAATCCTTGGGATCGATTCGGAGATCCATCTCCTCCGCCTCTGGCAGGACCGCGACGGTCACGGTTGAGGTGTGGACGCGCCCCGCCTTCTCCGTTTCCGGGACGCGTTGCACCCGGTGCACCCCGCTTTCATATTTCAATTTGCTGTACACATTCGCCCCAGAAATAAGAAGGATGACCTCTTTGAATCCGCCCTGGTCATTCCGGCTTTCAGACACCAGCTGAACTTTCCACCCCTGACGCTCCGCGTAGCGCGTGTACATACGCACGAGCTCGGCCGCAAACAACCCTGCCTCATCTCCGCCGGTTCCGGCCCGCACTTCCATCACGATGTTTTTCCGGTCAAGCGGATCTGGCGGGACGAGCGCCTCTGCAAGTTTCTGCTCAAGCCCCGGGAGTCTCGCGCGGTTCTCGCTTATTTCCGATTCCGCAAGCTCGCGTAATTCCGCCTCCTTTGCCTCCTTGAACGTCTTTTCCGCACTTTCCAAATCCGCGAGCGTTTTTTCGTACGTATCTCCAACCGTGAGCACCTCTCGGGCGGCGGTATACGCTTCATTGGCTTCTCGAAGTTTTTTTGGATCCGCGAGGACCGCAGGACTCGCAAGTTTTCCTTCCAGCTCCTCGGCCCGACGTTTTATCTTTTTCAATTCTTTTAACAAATCCATATGTGCGAAAGTCTAACATAAAACGTGGTCGGATGATGAGGCCGGGTGGCATGCAGCCCCGCCAACGGCGGGGACAACGCGCACCCGCCAACATCTGCGAAGTTGTGGCGGGGAGCACTGGCGGGGTGAAGCTGCAATGCCAGGACCCGGCCTCGACCAGAACCTGACCACGTAAAATGATGCGGGCTACTTTTTGGCGGCCTTTTCCTTCTTCTCGATCTTCTTGGCCTCGCGTTTCACCTTCTTCACTTTCTTGCCGGTTGGTGAGGCGGCCTTCTTGGCCACTTTCTCCTTGTACTTCTCGACCCGGCGGGCCGTGTCCACGATCTTTTGCTTGCCCGTGTAGAGCGGGTGGCAGTTGGCGCAGAGTTCGACGTGGATTTCCGGCACGGTCGAACCAACCTCGTAGGTTGCGCCGCAGGCGCAGACGATTTTGGCCTTCTCGATGTATTCAGGATGGATTCCCTTCTTCATAGGTTCGCAGGTTCATAGGTTCGCAGGTTCGCAGCGGCCCCTACGGCCCTGTGAACCTTCTTTTTCTGCGATCCTACGTTAAAAACGATGGCGCGAGTGTAGCAGGGGTGGACGGGAGCGTCAAGTCGGCGTAGACTCCCTGCGTTATGCCCCGTTAGAAGCCCGGCAGGTTTTGGCCTGACGCTAGGAATTAATATGGGAACGCCGACGGATTTGTTTTCGTACGACCTGCCGCCGGAGCGGATTGCGCAGGAGCCGGTCGAGCCGCGGGATCACTCGCGGCTTATGTTGCTTGATCGGAAAACCGGGGCATGGGAGCACAGAAAGTTTTTTGAAATTATCAATGAGCTCAAGGCAGGAGACGTTCTCGTGATGAACAACACGAAGGTTTTTAAGGCCCGTCTTCACGGCCGTCGGAGCGTCAAAAATAGAGATATCGAGATTTTTTTGCTCCGGCCTAAACCCGAGGCCATGCCTGGCAGTTCGGTTTGGGAGGTGCTGGC
>CAZNKO010000003.1:39096-43722 GCA_964573855.1 uncultured Gammaproteobacteria bacterium
CAGGCAAACTTCTCCATCCAGGTAATCGAATTGATTTGGATGGACTGACCGCGACCGCCGCAGATAAACAAGAGGATGGAACATTTCTTTTGTCATTTGAAACATCTGTGGAGAATGTTCTCGCGTTTGCGGACAAGCATGGCGAGGTGCCGACGCCGCCGTACATTAAGAAAGTTCCGGAGAAGCTTGAGACGTACCAGACGGTTTATGCGGAGAAGGTCGGATCCGTTGCGGCGCCGACCGCTGGCTTTCATTTCACGCCGCGCCTGGTCGAAGAGATAAAGAAAAAAGAAGTGCAGATCGAATTCGTAACGCTCCACGTCGGCCTTGGCACGTTCCGACCCATGAAGACCGAGACGATCGAAGAGCATGAGATGCACGCCGAGTTCGTCGAGATCGCACCAGACGTTGCGAAGCGAATCAATCAGGCAAAGCGAGACGGTCGCCGTGTAATCGCGGTTGGAACGACCACGGTGCGCACCCTCGAAGGAGTCGCGATGTCGGCAACCCCTCCTAACCTCCCCTTGGAAAGGGGAGGAAGCATAATGAATGTCCCCCTTTTCAAGGGGGACTACAGGGGGTTACCGGCGACAGGCTTCATCGGCGACGTGAACTTGTTCATCACGCCCGGATTCGATTTCAAAATCGTGGACGCACTCGTGACGAATTTTCATTTACCAAAATCCACCTTGCTTGTGTTGGTCTCCGCGTTCGCGGGACGCGAACATATCCTCGCGGCGTATGAAGAAGCGATCAAACAGGACTATCGCTTTTATTCCTTCGGTGACGCGATGTTTATTCAGTAATCCACAGGGTTCTTGCCAGGCCGAAAGGGCGGAGTATCATGGACTCTTAGGAGACGAACGGGTGTCTCCAACACGAGGAGAGCAGACATGCTGAACGGCAAGACCGGCCCGCCCGAACTCACGATCATCCACCGCGAGTCCGCGCTGAACACCGAGGCCGTCACCATCGCGATCGCGAGGAAGGATGGCATCGGCGGGGGAGGACCCTGCCTCATCTGCACGGTGTAACGCCGACAACCCAACGCTCCCCCTCTCGTCCGGGGCCGACCTTCACAGGGTGGCCCCAGTTTTTTATCCACAGAACGATCGTGCGTTTTGGAGTATGCTGATTATGGGTGATCTCCTGCAGAATTGAGGAGAACAAGATGAAGAGAGCAAAAGCGAATGACGAGTTCGATGGTGGTATTATTGAACTCGGAGAGACGTTCTTTGACCGTGCATTAGTTGTTGCGAACGATGACAAAGAAGCCGCCATCATCGCCTCGGCATTTCTTGTAAGATCGTTCGAAAAAGACGGGGGAGAGGGAGTGGTAATTCAAGGACGCTCGCACCCGGCTCCTATTGATCAGTTGTATGAGGATGACGACGAGGGGCACGCGTGACCGGTTTACCAAAGTACGTTGGTCGACCGGTTTTTCTTCTATTCGTCCCTTCGACAAGCTCAGGGGGTAATGAGTGTCATGTTGGCGAAAGTTTCAAAATATTCCGGCTCCGCGCCGCTTCTCTTGACATTGCAAGGTTTCTATGCTGAAATGAAACGCCGACAGGGTGTCGGAGAAAGGAGGAAACGTGAGCGACAAGGATCGTGAGCTTCCGGAGGCCGAAGTGCTCGAACACCCGGATCTCACGGATCCGGATGTGCTCGATAAGTTCGTTACCATTCTGCGTGATGACGAATTCACGTACGGATGGCGAGCGTTCGTCGAAGCGAATCAGCCCGAAGAATTTGTCTTCGTTCTCGCCGCCATCGACTGGATCGTGAATACCGAACGAGTGCTCCGAGAGGATAAAAGCAAGCGCCTGGCGGTGTGCACGCAGGACATGATCCTGGGCATCCGGGAGGCGCGATTGACCGAATCTCTGGCCGTCGCCATTGGTCGTTACATGGGCTTAGAGCGACTTCGAGACGTTTTCCACGTCGAGGCGCTCGTCAACCTTGTGTGTCAGAAGGATCGTTCATCGGTAGAAGCCATGTTCGCCTGGCACATCATCCAGCGTAGGATGTTGTCCGAGATGACCGATGTCCTCTGGCAGCCGATCGCGGATCACGGCCGCGTGGAGGACGCACGACATGAAGCGCAAGTGCGTCTTGCCCGCAATGCTCCAACGATGCAGTTTCGTCCGATGTCAAACGGCGTCGTAGAGCCAGTGCCGTGGGGAGCGGAGAGCTTGGACACGAAAGAGCCTCCGGACGACGTCGAGGTGCTGACACCCGCCGAGATCGTGTCAGAGGAACCCGAACCTGACGCTCCGGGCCTGATCCAGGAACTTCTCGGGAAGGACGATCCTTCTCGTCGCTGACCCAGTCTCTCGGGTCAGCGTTTTTTTATCCACTGCACGGTTTGACGGAGGGAAGGGTGAATGATTGCATATCAGTGGATCTTTTACCTTGGAGGAGAGATGGCTCATTGGAAAGCGGATTTGCGTCAGTTCGAGGAAGACGTCCGCACCGGCCGTCGTATCCTCGATCTGACAGACAAGAAAGACGTTGTGATCTTTCTGAACTTGGAGGACGACGACGTGGTCCGCGCGGTCTGGGAGCGGTTCCTTGACCAACGGCCGAGCGTGGGGGAAATCGCGATCTTCTTCATCCATGCGATCGGTCTAGATCCGCGGCTGACCGCCACACGTCTGCGCAGTTACTTCCAGGACTGGTTGCATCGGCTCGTGCCGGCGTTTGGGAGCCCCGGGCTCCTGGATCATCTGCTTCTGCTCATCAGCGGAAGCGAAAAGGCGCTGGCGATGGTCTCTTGGATCGGTCTTCGGGTGTTCTGTATCCTTTATCCGGCCGAGGGCGATCGTCGGATGACGCTTCACGACCTCAACCACGTCATCGACGAATGTCCTCATCCGGAGGTAATCGAACAGGCAGTGACGCTTCGAGACCAACTCGCGAGAGATTATCTCGAGGATCTCTCCGACGACCATATCGGACACGCTTGATCTTCGCCGCCCTTCACTTCAGGGCGGTGTTTTTTCCCTTGACGCACGGGAGCATCTTCTTTATACTCTCCGCGTTGGCCTGGACAGGCCGGCGTATCTCACAGGCGGAACATTCCGTGGCGCATCCTCCCCAGCCCAAAGCCACTTCGTGGCATTGTGGCGGGGCGCGGCACGGCCCGCCGAGGCTATCCTCCTTCGCCGAAAGGCTTCGGAGGATGGATAAAAAGGAGCGATTTTATTTTTTATGACCACCATTCCGTCCCTCGTCGAATTGCTCAAGGCAGGAGCCCATTTCGGCCACCAGACCTCCCACTGGCACCCAAAGATGAAGCCGTTTATTTTTGGTGTCCGGAGCGGGGTCCACATTATTAATTTGGAGGAAACGCAGAAAGCGCTCGAGCGCGCGCTGGGGTTTTTGAAAAGCATTGCCGCGCGCGGAGGCTCTGTGCTGTTTGTGGGCACCAAGCGCCAAGCGCAGGAGATCGTGAAGAAATATGCCCTAGAGTGCGGCATGCCGTACGTGAATGAACGCTGGCTCGGGGGAACGCTGACGAATTTCGGACAAATTAAGACATCGATCAAAGAGTTGAAAACGTTGAAGGATCAGCGCGACAAAGGCGAGCTCCGGAAGTATACGAAGCGCGAGCAGCTCATGATTCAGCGCAAGATTGCGGAAATGGAGCACAAGCTCGGCGGCATTGCGTCCTTGGAGCGCGCGCCGGATGCCCTGTTCATCTTTGATGTGCGGAATGAAAAGACGGCGCTCGAGGAAGCGAAGAGCATGGGGATCAAAGTCGTGGCCGTGTGCGACACGAACGTAAATCCCGAGGCGGATTACATCATCCCTGGGAATGATGACGCGGTGAAAGCGATCGAATTGTTCGCCCGTTTGGCCGCAGAAGCGGTGAAGGAAGGGGCAACAGAGGCTGCGACGGTAAAAGCCGCAGCGCCCAAAGAAGTTACTAAAACCAACTAAGGAGGAAGATAATTTTTTATGGCAGTGAATGCAAAGACCGTCGCAGAGCTACGCGAAATGACGGGGGCTGGCATGATGGATGCGAAGAAGGCGCTCGAGGAAACCGGCGGAGATCTCGCGAAGGCTGCGGAGGCGCTCCGGAAGAAGGGGATCACGAAGGCCGCAAGCAAGGCCGCGCGTGAGACGAAAGAGGGTCGTGTGTACGCGTACGTGCACGCAAACGGTAAAATCGGCGCCATGGTAGAGGTACTCTGCGAAACGGATTTCGTTGCGCGCAATGAGGCTTTTGTCGAACTCTGCAAAGATCTCGCGATGCAGGTGTGTGCCGCGGATCCGTTGTACGTGCGCCGCGAGCAGGTGCCGCCCGAGGTCGTGGAGAAGGAACGTCAGATGTATCGGGAAGAAATGGCCGGGCAGATAAAACCGGAAAATGTCCTTGAAAAGATCGTTGAGGGAAAGCTTAACAAGTATTTCAGCGAGACCTGTCTTTTCGAACAGGCGTTCGTGAAGGATGACACAAAGACGGTTGAGGAGCTTGTGAAAGAAAAAATCGCCCTTCTCGGCGAAAACATTCAAGTCAATCGCATCAGCCGCTTTCAGATCGGCTAAGAAAAGTCCCCCGCGGGGGATTTTTCGTTTCACGATCAAAATGTTATCATTAATCAGTTCATAAAGACCGAC
>CAZNKO010000004.1:0-21728 GCA_964573855.1 uncultured Gammaproteobacteria bacterium
ATCCCCACCGAGCTATTGACCAAATCTGATTTTTGTGGTTCGTTAGATACCTAACCTCCCCCGCTCATCGCTCGGGGAGTTTTTTATTATCTGATATGAATATTTATTTCGCTCACCGAGATATTGAGGACTTCGTTCGTTCTCTTGAAAAATCGACGATCGCGAAAATCCTCCGAACGATCGACTTTTTGGAGCGGTTCGGACATCGGCTTGGCATGCCGCACAGCAAAGCGATCGGCAATGGCCTTTTTGAGCTTCGCGTACGCGGTATCCAAGAAGTCCGACTGCTTTACGTGTTTCGTCGTGGCGACGCGATCATCTTGCATGGATTTTTAAAAAAATCGAACCGGACTCCTGAAAAAGAAATTCGAATCGCCCTGAATAGAAAAAAGTCATTTGACAAAATATAGCGTATACGTTATATTTTTTACTGTATGAAATCCTACGAAAAATTCAAAAAAGAACTGTTGAAGGATCCGATCGTCCGAAAACATTATGATGACCTCGGGCCTGAATATGAATTGATTGCCCGTATGATTCAAAAGAGGTTAGATGAGGGGCTTTCGCAGGCCGCACTCGCGAAAAAGATCGGAACTAAACAATCCGCGATTTCTCGATTCGAATCAGGGAGCTACAACCCGACACTCGCGTTCCTCAACAAAGTCGCTGATGCCCTCGATGCGCACTTGAAAATCACCGTGTCTTAAAGAAAAGCTCCGCCCGCCGGTTGAAACCGACGAGCGGAGACGGAAGGGAGCGCACCTTAGGCTCACGGCCTGGGTTCGATCAGGATGACGACACGCCGCTCGCCGAGCAAGCGTACATCTTCTCTGGCCTGAACCGCATCCCGGGCGGTGCTGGTGCCACACTGCGCCAACAGCTCTTCGAGGAGGTTCTCGAGCTTCGCCAGGAGAGTCGGAGACAAACCGACCATCACAGTCCTCCAGCCCGGCTGGCTGAAGGCTTCGAGCAGCGCACCGACGAGCAGTTTTTCACTCCTTTCGCTCATGGCCATGCAAGCGCTCCGATTCCCGCGGGGTTGAAGGAACGAACGTTTTGTCCGCGGAAGGGGTTATTTCAGCACGAAAACCCGCGCCTGTCAATGGACGCGGGCTTCTTGTTCATCGTTATTCTTCCAACCACTTGCCGTATTGCCGGACGAGGAGCTCGGCGGCGCGGGAGGGTTCGGCCATGATGTCTTTGACAACCTTTTCCATCCGGGCGCTCTGCGACCCTTTCACGAGCACGATGTCGCCTTTTTTGATTTCCCGATCAAGCCAGCGGCCGGCGAGTTCCGGCATTTCAAAATGCTGCGTCTTTTCTTCCGCGAGACCCGCTTCAAGCGCGCCGCGGCGAATGTCGCGCGGCTCTTCGCCGACGGTGATGAGTAGATCCGCGATCCCAACGGCCTTGGCGCCAATTTCTCGGTGCATCGCCTCGCTGTACGTTCCGAGCTCGGCCATTTTTCCGAGGACCGCAATCCGGCGCGCGGATTCTGCTGGCGAAAATTGCCGGAGAACATCGAGCGCCGCCTTCACGGAAGCAGGCGCCGCATTATACGTGTCATCCAAAATGAGGGAGCCTTTGATGCCTGGGAGTGGACGGAGTCGGCCCGGCTCTCCGGAAAGTTCTGAAAAACGCGCGACGATCTCGTGGAGCGGAACGCCGAGATGTAGCCCAACGGTCGCGGCCGCGAGTGCGGCACTCACCTGTCCTGCGCCAAGAAGATTAAGGAGCGCCACCGGCTCTTCCCCCTGGCTGCTCACGATCCTGAAGTGAAGCTCGCTGAACGGCTCCCCAGGCTCAAAAGAAAAATCCTGCCGTGTTTCAAGCCTGACGTCCGCGGCGCGGACGTCCGCAGGCGCCGTCATGCCGTACGTTCGCACTGGGGCCGCGGCGCGGGAGCCAAGAGCTCGCACATGCTCATCATCCGCGTTCAGAACCGCGAGGCCCTCGGGCTTCACCTTCTCCAAAAGAACCGCTTTCTCTGCCGTCAATTTTTCAAAGGTCCCAAAATTTTCAACATGCACATGCGAAAGTGCGGTCAAAACAGCAACATCAGGTCGCGCAATCGCACAGAGCTTTGCCATGTCCCCCGGATGATCCACGCCATATTCAAGCACGAGCAAATTCGGATAGCTCGCATCGGTTTTAAGCCAGAGCCATTTGGCGCGCCAAAGAACGCGAAGCCACCCGAAGAGGGAGCGGCCAGGCGAGTCCTCCCCAATGATCGTAAGGGGTACCCCGAATTCATTATTGTAATTTTTCGCCGCCGTTCGAACATGAAAACGAGTCCCGAGCACCGTCGCAATCGCCTGTCGTGTCGACGTCTTTCCAACCGAACCCGTGACCGCGACAATTGTGGGATGATATTTTTGGACGATCTTTTTGGCCAACCACTGGATCCAGAATTGAATAAAGGATTTCATAGGTTCGTAGGGGGAAAAAGGGCCGCAGGTTCGCAGTTACCGCGTCGGAGGCACTTCGAGGTACTTTAACAGGAAGGACGCGATTTCGCCAAAGACCGGGGCCGCCGTGGATTCGGCCCATGGAATGTCGCGCGGATGGTCGATCCGAACGACCATGGCAAATTTCGGATCCTCGACCGGCCCGAATCCTGCGAACGAACCGATGGTCACATTCTCTTCATATCCGCTCCCGTCTGCTTTCGCGACTTGAGCCGTGCCGGTTTTGCCCGCGATGTAATAGCCTTTCACCCCGGCCCGTCCGCCATGCCCATGCTCGACCACGGAAATCAGCATGGCGCCTAAGAGGCGTGAAGTCTTTGCCTCAATCACGCGCCGCACATCCGTGCTCTGCCGCTTCTCGACCGTTCCATCGGCATGACGAATCTCATCCACGATCATGGGCTTTTTCAAAATCCCGCCGTTTGCGATTGCGGCGTACGCCATGGCCATTTGGAGCGGGGTCACCGTAATCCCTTGTCCGAAGGAGGCCGAGGCTGCAAAAATTTCTCCTTTCCTATTCAAAGCACTCACATTCCCCGGTGCCTCGGTCTCGAGCTCAATCCCGGTCCGCTCCCCAAAACCAAAATTCTTAACGTAGGGGATGAATTTCTCTTTCGTCGTCTGCCGCATCGCAAACACGAGCCCCACGTTGAGCGATTCCTCAAGCGCCTCGGTCATGGTTTTGATGCCATGCGCCGCGCCGTCGGAATTGCGGATCGTGCGATCATCCACTTGCACGGAACCCGTATCCTCAAACGTGGTTGTGGGCTCCACCGCACCCGTGTCGAGCGCCGCGGCCATGGTGATGGATTTAAAAATCGAACCGGGTTCATAGGGCAAGAAAATCGCGGGGTTGTTAAACACGGTCAGATCCTGCTCCTCGCGGTAGTGATTGGGATCAAAGTCGGGCGCCCCGCAGAGAGCGAGAATGCGTCCGGTCGCAGGTTCCACGATCACGACACTTCCGCCGTCAGCCTTGTGCTTTTCTACCGCGGCCTTGAGAGCGCGGCAGGCCATAAACTGAATCGTGCGATCTATGGTGAGAAGAAGCATTGCCCCGTCCTCGGCCGGTTCGAGCGCGCGATCCGCAAGGGCAATCAAGCGCCCAGAAATATCCCGCTCGGAGCGAAGAGATCCGGCCTTGCCCGCAAGCTCTTCGTTGAAATATCCCTCAATCCCATAGCGCCCGGCCTGACTTCCCTCCGCGTCGTATCCCAAAAACCCAACAGCGTGCCCGCCGAGATCCGGCTCCGGATAGAGTCGCGAGCTCTCCGGAACAAACAGGACGCCGGGAAAATTTTTTTCTTTGATCTTCGCGAGTGTTTCGTCGGAAATTTTGTGGGCAATGGGTTCAAACGGATCGCTCTTTTTGGAGAGGCGCGCCGCAAGCTCGATCGTCTCCTCGTCATTCAGTCCGAGTAGCACGGCAAAAAATTCCGAAACCGCAACCGGATCCTCGACGCGGCGCGGATCCACATACACGAACGAAAGCTGCTGGTTCGTCGCGAGCGCTCCGGTGGCGTCCTTTCCGTCATGGATCAGCACCTCGCCGCGGCGCGGGATGAGCTCCTGAAAGATTTTATGTTGGCCGCTCGCAAGCGCTTGGTAGAAATCATGTTGGACGACCTGAATGCCAAACAGACGAAGAGCAATCAAAACAGCAAAGGCCGTCATCCCCCACCGGACCATCTCCACCCGAAAGTCGCGGCGCGAGCGTGAAGAGGGTTGCCATCGCCGCTCGGTCTTCTGTTCCGTCGTCGGTGTCATGAGGTCGCCAAAATATCTTCTTCAACCACGACGGTTCCTTCGTACGCTTTTGCTTCTCCTGTATTTTCGTTGCTGACCAGGCGGACGATTTTCCCCTCATCTGATTCATAGTCGCTGAACGCATAACGGTCGCCCTCTTCCGTCGCCGCCTCGCCTTCCACCTCGGTCGCTGCCCCGGCATCTTCGTAACTGAATTCATGCTCGTCCCCTTTGTGGAGGATCATGCCGCCCTGGGGCTCGAGCTCGCCATCGACCGGCTCAAACAGCATCAGTTCCTCCGCATCCGGGGCCACAGCCAAAAATCCGCCATCCTCCTCAAACAGCCAATAGCGAACATCCCCGCCATCGAGTGTCATCTTCGCTTTTCCCGCATACACAAAAGGCAGGTTGTGGATGCTCACCTGGGAACCGAGCTCAAGATGATGGAGTAACTCTTCAATCTTCATAGTTCGACAAGCTCACTATAAATAGGGAATGCATGTGAAAATCATCTTATTGCGGATTATACGTGGCATTGGGAATCTCGCCAACCCCGTTAGAAGTCTTTGTGATCAAGCTATAGATGGCTGGTTCTAAATAACTGTCTAGAACCAACAGACGAAGGTTTGGCGACAAAAACTTCTAACGGGGCCAACCCCTTGACTTTTGGGCCAAAATGTGCTATTATTTTCGCCTGAACTGCGGTTAAAATCCGCGGGGCAGAAGTGGAAAATCGGATTCGCCGATCTTTCACAACTCAAACCCGGTCTTGCCCGTCAAGGGCAGGGCCAACGGCGCCGCGTGGCGGCGAAGCCCCGCGGAGCGGGGCGAAGGAGTCAGACGTGAGCGACAAGACGCAGAAGAACGAGGGGCAGAAGAGGCGGCAGCTTCGGAAGATCATCGTGCACCTCAAGGCGCACCTCGACGAGTTCGTGGCCTGCTGGCTCATCCTCCGCTTCGGCCTGAAGCGCTGGTACTGGCCGGAGAACGAACTGCCGACCGTGCTCTTCGTCGCGGATGCGGACGAGGCGGCACGGAAGTACCGCGGCCGGACCGACACCGTGCTCATCGGGATCGGCGGAGGCTTGTTCGACGAGCATCGGGCGGACGGGCGGCTCGCGGGCACGTGCGCGACGGATCTCGTGGCCAATGCGCTCGAGATCTCGCGGCGACGGACGCTCCAGACCATTCTCGAGGAGACGCGAAAGGCGGACACGAGGAGCGGCCAGAGGCCGTTCGAGCTCGGCACGCTTCTCAAGGTCGCCCAGAAGCGCCGGCGCCTCACCCCAGCACTCGCGGCAGAACTTTTCGACTTCGTCTGCAGCAGGATGGATGACTACCTGGACGAGGCGAAGGAGGAATGGGAACGCTGCCCTGCGGTGTTCGAACAGGCCGGACGCATCGAGACCGTCAGGGGCATCACGGTGGCGTCGGTCCAGAGCGATCTCACCGCCATGCCGCGGTGGCTCCGGAACGAACGAGGGGCGGCGATCGTGATCCAACGCAACAGCAAGGGTCAGATCGTCATCTTCTCGCAGAAGGGCAGCGCGGCGACGGCGTTCATGGCGCCGATCGCCCGTGAGGTCCTCATCCAGAAAACGACGCGCTCTGGAGCGGGTGTGGACGAGCTCGCGCGCCGACTCGAGGCGTTCGAGGAGATCGTGAAGAGCGGGCGCGGGCGCGATCTGCCCGGGCTCTCGACGTGGTACTTTCACATCGAGGCCGGGTCGCTCCTGAACGGCTCCGAGACCCATCCGCACGTCACCCCGACGAAGATCACCCTGGACGAGATGGCCGTGCTCGTGAAGACGGTGATCGAGAGCATGGCCGCGATCAAGCTGCCGGAAACGGTAGCCGTCGCGGAGGCCCCGGCAGCGCCAGACCTCACGTCGGCCGTCCTCGCGGCCGCTGAGGCGAACGGCGGCGAGTAGCCGCAACGTACGACACCCCCCTAGTAGTCCAGAAGACGAACGGGGGGTGGTATTTTTTATCGTATGTACAAATAGAGGTTCGGCGCTCCCTCTTTCCGGTCGATACGCGCTGGCTCCCAGCCCGGAATCGGCCAGACGTAGGAAACGACGCGCGCGCCTTTTTTAAGTTCCCGCTCGAATTTCAGCCGGAGTTTTTCGTACGCCTCCGGCATGAGGAACATGTACACGGCGTCCGCCTTCGAAAGATCATAGTGATAAAGATTCGCAAGCCGGATCTCGACGTCGCGGTTTTTCCATGTCCGCAATTTTGCCGCGAACCACTGAAGCACCGAGAGCTCGAGCCCGACCGCGCGCACGCCCTCGTGCGCGAGTGCCGCGCACATGCGCCCATCCCCGCACCCGAGCTCGTACACGACCTCGCCCGGCTTCAAATCCAACAAGGCCCGGACGCGCTCCACGTCATGCTTTTTGGTCGGCACCCACGGCGCCGCGGACCAGGCCGCGTACGCAAATGAGCAGAGCAATATAAAAAGGATGGCGAAAAGCCATTCCATACCTACTCTCCCGGGACGAACACGGCCGCGGCAAGCACGGTCGTCCAGAGCCCATCTTTATGTCCCACCGCCGACTGGGTCATGTTGGTCGTTTTAATGATTTTCCCACTTGCCTTATAGAGCTGTTCGCGCTCGTCCCAATCCGCCGCGCTGTCAAAGGGGACGCCAAGAGTCGTTGCAAGCATGCTCGCCGCCAAATCTTCCGCATACTCTCCGGCCTTCTCTTCTGTTTCACCGAACGATTTGTGCTCCGAGAGATAGCCGTACTGGTTCGCGTCGGCAGGCACGGCAAGCCCGATCGAGGCGGCCAATAGACGATTCGGCTCATTACTCCTGTTTTGGTACATCACACAGAAGACGATCTCACCCGGATGAAGGTAGGTGAGGCCTTTCTAACGCGGAACGATTTTGCAATTGGGCGGCAAAATGGAAGAAACGGACACGAGATTAAATTTTTCGATTCCCGCGTCGCGAAGGGCCATCTCAAAAGATGCCAGCTCCTCCTTATGCCGTCCGACTCCTTTGGTAAAAAAAATATATTTGGGAACCATACTCACATGGACCGCATGCCAAGGGTCTTGATTAAAAATTTCCGCTGTGCGGGGATGGTTTTCTTCGGCACTCGCGTAAAGGCCCCGACCGCGCTCGCCTGCCAATCCAACCGTATTTTTTGTCCAGGACGCGCTTTCGCCTCTATCACAATGCTGACGGGCTGACCGAAATATCCTCGAAAGAAAAACTCAATGGCCCCTAGGATCTTCCCCGGTCGGACAGCGATCCCAAGCTCTTCTTTCGCGATACGCTTCGCCGCATCGAAAAGCCGTTCTCCTTTCATCACGGTCCCTCCCGGAAAATGCCAATTTCCCTTCGAGGGGGCAATCGCTCGTTTTGTGAGCACAATCCCTCGCCGCGTGCGGATCACAAGATCCACGCACAACCGCGGAACCCGCGAATAGATGTAATGAAATTCTTTGGAGGAGAACCGTTTCCGCTTCATAGGACAAGGACATCATAACTCTTCGCGACCGAACAACAAAATAACCGCTGTGTACACAGCGGTTATTTTGGTCGGGCCGACTGGACTCGAACCAGCGACCTCTTGGTCCCGAACCAAGCGCTCTAGCCATCTGAGCTACGGCCCGATAAAGGTGGCAGAAATATACTACATCTTCTTGACGCCGCCAAGCCCCGAGGTCTATCCTGGATTTCGTCACGGAACTCAAACAAAAGGAGGGAGAGCCGTGCTGAAACGTAAAAGTCTGTGGATCGCGACGATCCTGGTGATGGCGAGTCTCGTCGGAATCTGGTGTGCGAGACGTGACCCAACAGAGGTGGTCGTAACAATCGCGCTCGAAAGAGCGCCGGTTCTGCACCTGGTGCCGGGACAGAAGTTCGAGACCGTTTCCGTCGACCCCCAGGGCCGCATCTGGGTCATCAGCCGGCCCATGGAGCCGGACGAGGAAGCGGACGAGCCGCGCCTCATCGATCTGCCGCCTGCAAAAGACGGCACCGTGCGGCATCTCATCATTCTGGAGTATCCTCGGGAGGCTCCGGAACAACTTCTCCCCGCGAAGGGGATCTGACGCTGCCGCAAGGTCGCGTCTTTTCTTTTTAAAAATCCAATCCCTCCCGCGCTTTGACGCCGGAATAGAAATAATGTTTCCGCAGTTTCATTTCGGTCACAAGATCCGCGCGCTCGAGAAATGCCTCGGACGCGTTCCGACCGGTCATCACGAGCTCGAGGCGATCTGGTTTTTCCTGGAGAAGCGAAAGAACATCCTCGACTTTCAACATGCCGAGATCAGTGGTCGAGTTGATCTCGTCCAAAATCACGACATCATAATCGCCTTTGAACATTTTCCGCACCTCCGCGAGCCCGCGTTTCGCCTCCGTGCGATCAATCTCCTGAATCGAAAAATCGAATCGGTTCGTTTTTGGATCAATCCGATCCCGCCCAGTCGCCACATAGTGGATCGTGGATCGTGGATCGTGGATCGTGGCAAGGCTATCAAGAAATTTGCGCTCGTTATAGTGCGAGGTTCCGCCTTTATCAAAATAAACGATCCCGACTTTTCTCCCCGCCCCAAGCGCCCGAATCGCCTCCCCCAAGCCCGCGGTCGTCTTCCCCTTTCCGTTTCCAGTAAACACTTGAACGAGCCCATAACCCTCTCGACCCTTCTTTGTCTCGCCGCTTACCACGATTCCCTCGGCGCGACGGTAAGCCTCGAGAACGTCGTTGATAAACATAAGAACCGTGACGTTGCTCGGGATCGATTGTCGAGGGTCGTGCCAGACATAGGCGTTATGTTCTTCCGAAAGACGGATCTCCTCTGTCCCAACGGGTATGATGTAAAAGATCCCTACAATTGGATTCCCCTGGATGTCGCCCTTCATTCCCCACAATCCTACGTGAAATGGCCGCACTTTTTTCGAATCGATTTCAATCCCGACCTCTTCTCTCACCTCCCGAGTCAGGCCCTCGAGCGGGGTCTCCCCCGCATCCATGCGACCGCCTGGCAAATCCCACCTCCCGGCAGAATTGCTGTGATCTCCTGCTCCGGCATCGCAGACGAACAAAATTTTCCCTTCGGGATTCACAAGCACAGCCTTATTCGCAACAAACTTTTTCTCCATACATCGATTATAATATCTTCACATAAGTGCCGATCGGCACCTATGTGAATCAAGAGCTAATTTCTTTTGCGTTAAAGATTCTCACCCAAGAAGTGACACGATGAGCGGCAAACAACCGAGCGAGAGCCCGCCCTGCATTAAACGGCGAGATCCAAACGCTCCATTGAATAGGCAGAAAGCCAGCCTGAGAAAGAAACTCGCGAAGACTTTTCCTGATTTTTCGATGACGTTCCGGAATATCAAAGACGACCATGCAAACCCTCCCATCTTCAAACAGATCGGATTTGAGGACAGACAAACGGAAGACCTCGTGTTTTCCTTGACGAGTCAAAGCGATCCGAAGCGATTTAGCACGACGATCGATGGCGATAAATTTTTGTTTTTCGAGTCGCGCAAGCGCTTGATGACGTTGCTTGTATTCTCGTGCTTTACGCATTTGTAGCAAACCATCCATCCCGTATTTCAAATAGGCGACTGGACGATTTCCGAAGGTAACGAACGGATCCAATTGTTCTGCAATTTCTAAAAGAAGACGAGCGGTGAAAGATTGTTCGGCAAGTGAGCGCTGTTTTCGTTTTTTCTCTATCTTCACATAAGTGCCGATCGGACCTTATGTGAGGATCCTACTCTTCCTCTCCAAGACAGAAAAGCGAGGTCTTTCAACCCCGCCTCCTTTTTTATTTTGCCGGAGCGCCGAGCGTCCGCACCCATCTCCAAAGCGCTGGCGCTTCGAGGCGGTCGTTCTCGAGCACCCACCGATACAGGAGCGGGCTCACGATGGCGGACAAAACAACGGTACCCGCGAGATGCATCAACGTGAATGGAACCTGACCGACCAGCGCTTCCATGAACGGCTGGCCGAAAAAGAGGGGACCGACCGAGAGGCCTGTCACGGCGTCGTAGAGCAAGGTGCCGATGGCGCCGACAGTCGCATACACCAAGGAGTTATTCCGCCGGTTTTTGAGCAGGGCGTAAGAAAATGGTCCGAGAAGTCCGTACGCGATCGCCGTGATCCAGGTCCAACTGCCGATGCCGCTCGTCACCAAGTCGAAGAGGAAAATCGAGAGGAAGCCGAAGAGAAATCCACTCTTCCAGCCGTAGCGTTTGGCAAACGGCATCTGGGTCGCAAGGACTGGTTCCACGTTCGGCGGACGGAACGGGATGAGACGAATGGCGAAGACGACCATCCAACCGATCACGAATTTTATCCAATTCTTCCGATCCATACGTTTCGAATCAGCTGCACCCAGACGTGCCGCCGCAGTTCAGACATTTGTAACAGGCGGCGTTCCGGACCATGATCGAGCCGCACGTGTCGCACACCGGCGCGTCGGCTTGATTATTGAAGGTGCCCGTGAGTGATTTCTTTCCCGCATCAAAGAGTTTTGGCTGCGCGTCTATTTTTTCAACGGTCGCGGACGCGGACTCGCTGCCATTGCCGTTTGTGAGCTCAATCGGTTTCGGCACATTCACCCCGACTTGCGTCTGGGCCTCGGGCGACAAGAACTTCAGCGCCATCCAACGGAAAAGGTAGTCCACGATGGATTTGGCAATCTTGATGTTCGGATTGCTCGTGTAGCCCGAGGGTTCAAAGCGAGCGTGAACGAATTTGTTCACAAGCACCTCAAGCGGTACGCCGTATTGGAGACCGACGGACACGGCCTGCGCGAAGCTGTCCATAAGGCCCGAGATCACCGATCCTTCCTTTGCAATCGTGACAAAGAGCTCGCCCGGAGACCCGTCATCGTAGAGCCCAACCGTCAGATACCCCTCGTGGTTGCCGATCGCAAACTTGTGGGTGATCGCCCGGCGCTCGTCCGGAAGCCGGCGGCGGCGGGGTTTGAAGTCAGGGGAAGAAGGCTGTGAGGGCGACGAGGGCTGTGAGGGCTGTGGAACAAGCGGTGCGGTCGCCACAGGAGCCGAGACCGGAACCTGCTCATTCGCCTTTTTCGCGTCTTTTTCCTTTGAAGTCGTCAGAGCCTGCTGACGCTTCGAGCCATCGCGATAAATCGCAATCGCTTTAAGTCCGGTTTTCCATCCCTCAAGGTACACCTTTTCAATTTCTTCCACGGTTGCGTCGTGCGGCATATTGACCGTCTTTGAAATGGCGCCGGACACGAACGGCTGCACGGCCGCCATCATATGGATGTGGGCCATGTAGTGGATCGTGCGCTTGCCGCGCGCCGCCTTAAAGGCACAGTCAAAAACCGGCAGATGTTCGTCCTTCAGATGTGGCGCGCCCTCAATCGTATCTGTCTCATCAATGTATTTGAGAATTGCCTGCACTTCAGTCGGATTATAACCCAAACGCTTCAAGACTTCGGGGACCGTATTGTTCACGATTTTGAGCATGCCGCCGCCCACAAGCCACTTGTATTTAACGAGGGCGAGGTCTGGCTCAATGCCGGTCGTATCGCAATCCATGAGGAAAGAAATGGTGCCGGTCGGCGCAATGACCGAGATTTGCGCATTCCGAAGGCCGAAGCGCGAGGCGTGGTTCACGGTGTTGTCCCAAGATTTGCGCGATTCGTAGAGAAGATCCATGGGGACGCCCTGCGACGGAACTTGATAGGACGCGTCGCGGTGCATGCGCATCACCTCAAGGCAAGGCTCGGCATTCCGCTTGAAACCGGCAAACGGTCCGATCTTTTCCGCGATTTTCGCGGATTGATAATAACAATGGCCGCTCTGGAGTGAAGTAATGGCGCCCGCAAAGTTGCGGCCCTCATCCGAGTCATACGCCAGGCCTCGGCTCATGAGAAGCGCCCCGAGGTTCGCATAGCCGATCCCAAGCGGACGATAATCGTAGCTGTTCTGTTCAATGGCCGGAGTGGGATAACTCGAGTTCCCGACAATAATCTCCATAGCCGTAATAATGATCTCGTTTGCTTTCTTGAACGCCTCGACATCAAACACCATCTCGCTCTCCCCGCCGCCCAGCGACGACGCCGCAGGGCTGGCGGGCCCGCCTGCCGTGCGCAGCTCGGCGGCGGGTTTGCGGAATTTCATGAGGTTCAAGGACGCGAGGTTGCAGGCGGAATCATCGAGAAACATATATTCGCTGCATGGGTTCGACGCATTGATCCGGCCCGTGACGCGCGAGGTGTTCCAGCGGTTGACCGTCGTGTCGTACTGGATTCCAGGATCCCCGCACTGCCAAGCGGCCTCGGCCATTTTCCGGAAAAGATCGCGGGCGCGGAATTTCAGACTCGGCATGCCCGTCGTCACCTCACGGGTCGTCCATTCCCCGTCATTTTCAACGGCCTTCATCAACTCATCCGTGACGCGCACCGAATTGTTGGCATTTTGGAAATAAATGGAGCCATAGGCCGGACCATCCATGGAGCCGTCGTAGCCCGCATCAATCAGCGCCCAGGCCTTTTTTTCTTCTTCGGACTTACAGGTAATAAACTCCTCAATGTCCGGATGATCCACGTTTAAAATCACCATTTTGGCTGCCCGCCGCGTTTTGCCTCCGCTCTTGATGACCCCGGCAAAGGCGTCATATCCCTTCATGAAAGAGACCGGACCGGACGCACGGCCATTGGATCCCCCCAAATATTCTTTCTTGGAACGCAGGGTTGAAAGGTTGGTACCCGTCCCGGACCCGCCCTTGAAGAGCATGCCCTCGGTCATCGCAAGCTGGAGGATCGAGCGCATGTCATCCTGCACAGAATTAATAAAACAGGCCGAACACTGCGGAATCGGCGCGACCCCCACATTGAACCAAACCGGGGAATTAAACGCCGCCATCTGGTTCACGAGAATATGGGTGAGCTCAGCCTCAAACGTGTCCGCATCCTCCATCGTCTGGAAATACCCGTCGCATCGGCCCCAATTCGCCATGGTGGTCGCAACCCGTGTGACCAGTTGTTTGACGGAATATTCGCGGTCCGGATCCCCGACCTTCCCACGGAAATATTTCGATACCACCACGTTCGTGGCTGTCTGGGTCCACCATTTCGGCACCTCAACTCCTTTCTGTTCAAACACAGTCTGCCCCTTTTCGTTCGTAATGCGCGCGTCACGCTTCTCCCACTCGATCAGATCATACGGATGCACCCCGGGCCGCGTAAAAAAGCGCTCCACGGTAATCCCATGACCATAGGTCGGCTCCTTCCCGCGCAGATTCCGGTTTACCTTAAAGGCCATGTACGACTTCGCCGTATGCGTCATGTTGAAGTCAATAAACGTGACGTTCACCACGTCCCGCACGTCCGCATAGGTCGGCGTCGTGTGCCCGTCAAAACGCTTGACCAGCCGGGTCATGACGTAGCTCGTGATCTTGTCCGTCAGATCCGGCTTCATGCCCGAGGCCCCAAGCGCTTTGGCAATCGAGAGGCGCAATTTTTGAATATCAAAATCTTCGGCTGCCCCATCGCGTTTTGCGATCTGTTTGATCGAGGTCAAGAATTGTAAAACCGCCTCCGAGATTTCCTCGGTCGAGCCTGTCTCTGCGCGCGTAATGGGTTCGGACATATGTTTTAGATTATAGGTGATAGGTTTTAGGTGATAAAAGACACACAATCCCTATCACCTAACACCTATAAGCTATAACCTGTGGACATTTGTGGGCAGAAGAAAAGAGGAGAAGGACAGGGCCCTTCCCCACTGTTCTTTACCACAACACTACATCTTGTGGTCTAAAACCATTTTAGACCCCAAGATATTGTGTGTCAAAAGGTTGAGTTATCCACAGTGCCTTCCGAAAACCGACGCTTATTTTCCGCAAAATTGAGCCAAATCCACTTCAAAGCGGAATGGTAAGATTAATCGGGGCCGCTGGTGACGTCTCTCGAGCGAAATGGATCGGGATCCCCTTTCGCCCTTTCAGGCGATCCTCGTACGCGAGCGCCCCGTATTTCAAGCCATATTCGTACAGTTCTTTCGTAATGCGGACGTCATCGAGGCAATATTTCTTCACCTTTTCCTTCTCCCCCTGGCGCCACCATTCGACGGCTTGAAGTCCATGCCCGCTTTTCCGATGCCCAAGAGAGGCCGCGGCCACATCATCGAGCTTCAAGCGAAATCCAAGCGCTTTTTCAATCTGCTGCATGATGTCGAGATGCGGAAGCTTGGAAAGGTCGCCGGCGTAATAATTATTCATGACAGGCACGTCAAAGGCCTTGGAATTATACCCGATCAGGCGCTCTGTGTGCTCGAGACGCGGCCAGAGCTCCGAAAACTCGTGCTCTTCGTAGCACCGATATTCGTCGGTTTCATAAAAATAGACGCCGATCACCGAAATTCTCAATTTCGAATGATCATAGGCGCCCACATCCTGAAAGGTATTCTGGGTCTCTATATCGAACACGATTTCTTTGGACATAGGGGGATGTTCGGTGCTGTCTGACGACGCTTTACAGCGTTCGGCTGGCGTCTGACAGGTTCGGTGCCTGATGGCCGTTCGATCATTATCTCCGCCGCCGAACCTCGAAAGATTATCACAATCTCCTCGCCCAGCCAACCTGTGGATTAGTCCTCGAGACGGACCGAACCCGCGGCCGCGGCCATGGCCTCGCTGAAAGTGGGATACGCGTGAATCATGGAGGCGATTTTATCAACGGTGGCGTTGAGGTACAGAGCCAACGCCCCCTCATGGATCATTTCCCCGGCCCGCTCGCTCATGATGTGGACGCCGAGCACCTTTCGGGTCTTCGGATGCGCGACGATTTTGACGAGTCCGTTCTCCACATGTTCTGTGGCCGCGCGGCCAAGAGATGAGATCCGATAACGCCCGACAAGTGCGGCTCTGTATTTTCCCTTTACTTCCGGGGTCGTCATACCGACCGAGGCCACTTCCGGGTCCACGAACGTGACGCGCGGCACCACTCGCTCGTCCCGCTTCAAAAAGCCGCTCCTCTTGTTTTTCGCAAGCAAAGCCGCGTTCCGGCCCGCGATCGCCCCTTCGTAATGGGCGGTATGGGTAAACATGGGCCCGGCATCCGCGTCGCCGGCGGCAAAAATATAGCGGGCGCTTGTGCGTCCGAGAGCATCCGTCACAATGGACCCGCGCGGATTGAGTCTCACGCCAACCGCCTCAAGATTCAATCCATCCACATTCGACCGCTTTCCGGCCGCGAGTAAAATCCGATCCACGGCATGCGTTGTCCGTTCTCCTTTTTTCTCAACACGAACGCCGTACACCCCGCCGCGTGCATTTGAGACCTCAAAAATCTTTGCGTCCGTGACCACCTGTACTCCCTTAGCCTCGAGTTCCGCCTGCGCCAAGGCCGCGATTTCGGGATCTTCCCGATGGAGAATCATGGGGGCTGACTGAAGCACCACCACTCGGCTCCCGTAAGCGCTAAAAAACGTCGCGAGCTCGCTCCCGACGGGCCCTGCGCCAATAACCGCAAGGGACTTCGGCGGCCGATCGCACATCACGGCATCCTTGAACGTCCAATAATGCGTGTCCGAGAGACCTCGGATCGGCGGCACGAATTCCTCGGTTCCGGCCGCAATCACGAAAGTTTTGGCCGAAAACGTGCGCCCGTCCGCCCGGACAGTGGAAGGATCCATAAACATGGCGCGGCCAAAAACGACGGTGATGCCGTTTTGCTTCGCAAGCCGCACGTACCGCTCCCCGCGCTCTCCCCCGCCGGTGATCGACTCAACGACGGACTTCCGATACGCCATGGCACCGCCAAAATCCGCGCTGGTGCGCCCGGAAATGCCAAACCGGTCCGCCTCGCGGCACATCCGGTACATTTTTGCGGCCTTCAGAAGCGCTTTGGTCGGAACGCACGCGAAGTTCGGGCATTCGCCGCCGAGTTTATCTTTTTCAATAAGACACACCTTGGCTCCCGTCTCGCGGGCTGCCAATGCGGCCGAAAATCCCGCCGAGCCTGCACCAATCACGATGACGTCATAAGAAATCATAGATTTGCGAAAATTTCCTTGGCCGCGTCCCAAAGTCGCGGCTCACCGTGCACCTTCAAGTAATACCACCACTCGGCACCCCAAAGGTAAATCTCCGAGGCTCCTGTCCGACGCGCGTAATCAACGTTCTCGCGAAGATTTTCGGCATCAAAGAGCGTGTACCACTCTTTCGGTTCCCGATTTTTAACAGGCTCCGGAAACCAGGGCTCGGCCTGAAGCTCGGAAATGATGATCTTGTCCACAAAGGGAGAAATGACGAGACTCCGGAGCCAATAAAATGCGGGCGGAAAGGGATAGATCACGTAACCCAAGACCCGATTCCATGTCGTGCGATACAAAGAAATGCCGAGCACGTCCGCGGGAATCGCGGCGTACAGCCAGGGCTCGAGCTCACCCGAGACCGTAAGCTGGACGGGTTTGTCATCCAAATCGCGAACGCGATCCACCTCTCGCACGAGTTGCCAAAAACTGGTTCCCGGACAGACTCCAAACGGAAAAAAGGGTTCATTCTCTACCTGCCAACGCACGAGGGCAGGTGACCGGCGGTACCGCCGCACGGTTTCTTCGAGAAACGCGAGGGAAGCGATATGCCGATCCTCCACGGACCGCATCTCGGCCCAGTCCGGAATGTAGCACTCGGGCCAGCGCGGCCCCTTTTCTCCCACGACAAGGGTGACCTCTATCCCCCGCCGTAGAGCCTCCTCCATCATCCAATCCAATTCCTCCCAACGGTACCGATCGGGTTCGGGTTCCACCTCGGACCAGTAGACAGGAATACGCATCCGCCGGACCTGAAGATCATCCGCAAGCGCCCGCCACGTTTCCCGCGGGTCAAGACCAAGCCACCAAGCGTAGGTCATCGAATACGTCACTCCGAGCTCCGGCGAAGGTCCACGTTCGGGCGGCAAGTGTTGAAATATGCCCAAGGCCGTCACGACAGCCAAGGAAACGAGCACCGTCGAGGCGACAGTGCGTGTCATATCTCCTCCTTTTTTTCGCGTAAAAAGGCAATCCAACTTTCAATGAGACGAATCATACCCTTAAACGGTGCCTCGACAATGAAATCGAAGAAAAAAAGGAAGATATTGATCCTGGGCGCCCGCATGGCGAGCCACCGCCCCACTCGGATGACCGGGAGAAAAAGGAGGTCGCTCAAGAATCCCAGGAATCCTCCGGTCTGTTCTGTCACGAGCAGATCCTTTTTGCCGCTCCGGATCTTATAGCCGAAAAACATGACCAAGCTCAAGAAAAACAGGAAGAAGAGAATGGAGACCGTGTGAAATTGAAGGCCGCGCAGGATCCACGTGATGGCTCCAACCGTCACGAGGAACATAATGCCGTAGAGAAATTTGAAAATGGCTCCCGCGGCGCCGGAGGCCCAGGGCCTCCGCGTTTTGAATGTCACGGTAAAATCCTTTCCCATGGAGATGAGGGCGTGAATTTTGTCGAGGATCAGCTGGGTGTTTTTCTTCTCGGGCACGCGAACCGTGAGGCCTAAAAACCCAAGAAGGAGTGGGTGAAAAAGAATATTCACGAGGAGCGGAAATTTGTTCGTCGTCTGGAGCACAATCTGTTCATACGGAAGCTCGATCAGGACCGCAAGGAGGGTCTTGGTGAGGAGGAGGAACAGGACGGCGCGAATGACGCTGCGGCGCAGGCGGTTGTGGAACCGCTTGTAGCGCGCCCGAACGGCTTTGGTGAGCGCTCCGTCAAGGGCGGCAACCTGCCCGGACTCCACGGTCGCCTGAAACGCCTCGGGGTTGTCCTCAATCACGTCGCGCAAAAGATGGAAAAGGATCGTATGTCGACGCACGAGGCGGGCGATCGGCTCGGCCCCTGGGTGTTTGAGCTGCCGCTCGATCGATTGAATAATGGCCGGCAGATGCACGCTCACGTCAACCACCAGAGGATCGGTAGGCTCGATTTTGGTCCACTGCGGATAATACAGAGTGAACACGCGGAACCGAAGGGTCGCGCTGTTGGATTTCAAAATCATGCGGTGGACGGCCGTGTAGAGCTGGAGATCCCGATCCGCCTCGGCAATCAACGGACTCGACCACACCACCCGCTCCTTCAATTTTTGGTAGGCAACGCTTGCGAGGGCCTCATCCACGAGCGGCGGAACAAGCGCGTACTCAATCTCGGTCGAAAGCAAGTCCACGAGCCATTCGAGCGCATGCTCCCGGTCGCTTTGGAGCTCGCGCAATTCCGTAAAGAGCGGCCGGTATTTTTCCAGAATGCTCGAGACGACGTCCATCATGCGCTCCGGCACTTTCTTGTTCGGCAGATACCGCGCCCAAATGAGCTCGCGCAGAAGGTCGGAGGCGAGCTGTTTGACATCCTCCTCCTCCAGCCGACGCTTCAAGATCCGCCGGATCGCGTTCCGGCGCAAAAGATGCTCCTCATCATATTCAAGCGTGTTTCGAATAGCCTCGTACGCGGAGGCCGCAGCAGAAACTGTGTCGCTGACGACGATCACGTCCTCGTCTGGCTTCCGGTCCGCGGACGTTTTCACGTTCACGACCGCGTGCAAAAGTTGCGCCAAGGACGCATCGATTTTGCCCGGATGGATGAGGTCAGCGTGGCTCAAAGCTTCTTCATGACTCATAAGGATCCCAAAATACTAGACGATGAGAGGCAGTTCGTGCAACTCGCTCGGTCGCCCAAGCACCGTGTCCTCGATGCGATACACGCCATGGGTTGGCGCCTCAATGTACCCGCTCCAGGCCATCCGCGCGATACCCCCCGAATTGATCCAATCAAACAACCACTCCGAGGTCAGCCGGGGATCGTTCTGCGGCACGCCGCCGCCCATGTATTGCAGCCACAGCCGATTGAATTCCTCCTGCGAGCCGATCGGGGGCGCGATGATGATCGGGAGGCCGAGTCCGGTGTAAAACGACAGCTCGCTTGGCTTGGTCCAAAGGATGTCCGTGGTCTCGAGAAGCTTATTGAACCCCGCGAAATATTCGGCACGCGACTCGAAAGTCGGGACCATAAGCCAATTTCCGAGCTGTTTCCCGAGCCCTCGAAACTCTGCGGAGAGCCGATAGTATTCGGCCACGTCGCGCCGCGTGCCAGCCATGAGGATAAGACGAATCTCATGGCGGGCGATCTTCCGGGCAAGGCTCTCCATAACCTGCACGCCAAGGTGCCGCTGGGCCCCGGCGCCGCCGACCGAGTACATGAGGGTCAAAGGATGTGTGCTCGGTTTCGGCTTGCATTTGATAGGGCCGAGCCATGCCCGGAGCGTTTTTCCATATCGGCTCAAAAAAATGCCGCGCGGATCCAGATTGCAAATCCGGCTCATGAGAAGATCCTTGAGCACCTCGGCACTCGCTCCCCCAATCAACTCTTTGGGAAGCGGGAACCCGGTCAGATAAATTTGTTCCTCCCGGACGCCGTAAAGTTTCAGGCGTTCCGCCACCCGGCCATTGCTTGCAAAATATTTGATCCGGCTCTTCTTCGGGTCCATCGGCGCCCAGGAGCGGCTCACATCCGCGTCTGTCGTGACGCAGTAAATTTCTCCGGGATAATTGTAATAATCCGCCGCGAACGCAGGCTGAAAAAACGTGCAGACGAGCGGGACAGGGTTTTTCGCGAGCATTTCCACGAGATGGCGCGACAGTCCCGTTTTAATCGAATGGTACATTTGGCGCAGCTGCAGATTAGGCTCCGAAAGATCGCGGCGCGGATAAAACAAGGGGATCTCCTGCCATCGATCGAGAGCTTCAAACAAAAAGGAGCCGACAACCGGCACGGGTTTCACGCGGGAAACGGCCTCATAAATCTCCCGAAGTCGCGTCCACGACTTCCGATCCTTTGCGGGAATTCCGCGATAGGCGTTTGCGGAAATGATTTCTCCACCTGACAAATCTCGAAGCGCATACGCGGCACGACTGTGCCCGTACCCCATGTTCACGTCCACCACCCAGGCTTTCCGCCGCGGGTGTTTCTGATGCTTGTGGGGCATAGGAAAATATGCTCGTTGTTCGTGACTCGTCGTTCGTTGTTTGTCGTTTATTCAGAATCCACGATCCACGAGTAACGAGCGACGAGCGACGAGCGATCAAAAAAACGACCGATCCGGCGCGGTCTTGATGATCTTAAGGGCCTCCTCTGCCGTGTCCACCAGATGATACAGTTTCGTCTCTTCCCGCGTGATCGTACGGTATTCCAAGACGAGGGTCCGACTCACCCAATCCAACAACGGTTTCCAAAACTCTTGGCCGACGAGAATAATCGGAATGCGCTGCATCTTTCCCGTTTGCACAAGCATGATGAGCTCGAACGCCTCATCAAGCGTGCCGAATCCTCCCGGGAAAAAAACGTAGGCTTGGGCCGCGGCCGCGAGCATCACCTTGCGAGTGAAAAAATAGTGAAAGGCGCGGCTACGCGTAACATACGGATTCGTACGTTGCTCTTTCGGAAGCTGGATGTTGAGACCGAGCGATTCCCCCTTCGCTTCGAACGCCCCGCGATTGGCCGCCTCCATAATGCCCGGGCCCCCGCCGGTAATGACCGTGAACCCGGCCTTCGCAAGCAGCCTCCCGAGCTTTCGCGCTTCTTTGTACCACGGATTTTTTGTATCAAAACGCGTGGAACCGAAAATGCTTACTTCCCTGGACGACTCGGCCAAAAACTGGAACCCTTCCACGAACTCGGCCATGATGCGGAAAATGCGCCAGGTGATGTCCTGGAGTTTCGTCGGATAATACGGGCGCTGGCGGCGCTCCTCCTCGGGGAGCGGAATGCGGCACACTTGACCCAGCATGTCGTGCGAGTGCGAATGGGCGGATTTTGCGGATTTCATACGGGGGAATTATAGCATGTTTGGTGCTGCCTGACGACAAAAAGCAGCGATCGGCTGGCGGCTTACAAGTTCGGTGCCTGATGGCGTTCGAACGATGACCGAACCGTCTGGTCTCTACGACCGAACGCGAAGTCGCGCTAAGCGCGACGAAGCCCGAACAACCGTAAGGCCACCGAACATCTACGCGTCAGTCGCCACCGAACATCCATCAAAAAAATCGCCCGCCCCGGAGACCCGGGACGGGCGAAAAGACGATGGGGCGCAGCCCTAGTTCGCGAAGCGCTTCTTCGCGATGCGCGTGTAGCCGTTCGCCATCGTGGCCGAAAAAAGCGGCTGGATGCCGTGGTTCGGCGTGATCTGGGCGAGCCGCTCCGCGAGACTGTCAAGCATGCGATACACGATCCTCTTCGCGTACCGCGTCTCCGGGCGGAGCTCCAGGGCCGCGACGTACACCTCCCGAAGGAGGCCGTCGGGGACACGGCTCGAGTGCGCGTGCACGATGGACGCGATCTTCGAGAGCGCGGCGTGCACGTCGCCCGCCTTGAGCAGGTTCTGCGCCTGCCCGTACTCCACATCCGCCTTCACGATCTCCGGCAGCTTCTTGCGGCGACGCCTGCTCTCCGGCGAGCGGAATAACATCGTCGTCGGCAACATGTCATCAACCACTACCCCTTGACGCAAGATGCACCTCTTTTGGTGT
>CAZNKO010000004.1:21738-43449 GCA_964573855.1 uncultured Gammaproteobacteria bacterium
GTGTCGGCCCGAATGGGTCCGAGTCGCCTCCTCCTCAAAGAGTCGACCGCACGATTCTATACCGCTTTTCCCTCATCTGTCAACAGTGACACATACTTAAAACTCATAATCGATCTCATTCTAAATTGACGCATATGTAACATTTGAGAATTTCTTTCTCACATCAACCCTTGCCCCGTTAGAGGCGTCACCTCTAACGGGGCTTGCCAAATTTCCACGCCTCCGGTATACTTCCGGCCAACACCCATATGGTCAAAAGCTGTATTGTCACAGGAAAGAAAGTCACGACCGGCTGGAGGGTCAGCCACTCAAACCGGCACACCAAACGCCGGCTGTTTCCGAACCTTCAAAAGCGCCGGCTCCTGAATCCCGCGACCGGCAAAATGGTGACGGTCGCGATCACGAGCCGCGGCCTCCGAACCCTCAAGAAATGGCGGAAGGAAGGAAAGACCTACAACCTCGCGGCCATGGCCAAGAACTTGCAAAATGCATAAAAGGGGCCTCGGCCCCTTTTATGTTTTTCAGAGCCGGCGTTCGATTGCGGAAATAAGCTCTGGGATCCCCTCTCCCTTTGCGGCCGAGACCGGCACGCACGGGAGTCCGGTTTCGAGGAGCTCTCCCACGCGATTTTTTAATTCTTCAGGGCCGAGCTGATCAATCTTATTCATCACAAGCACGCGGGGTTTCCCCTCGATCCCGAGGCGCCCCAAAATTTCTTCTACCACCCGTACTTTCTGCTGCATGATCGCCTCTCCGCCGTCCACCACGTGCAAAAGCACCTCTGCCTCGACCGCCTCCGAGAGGGTTGAGGAAAAGGCATTCAAAAGTTCGGGCGGCAAACGTTTGATGAATCCAATCGTGTCGGAAACGAGCGCGATTTTTTGTTTGCCCGGAAGGTAAAGGTGCCCGACCCGCGTGTCGAGGGTCGCAAACAAGATGTTAGAGGCAAATTCTTTGCGTCCGGTGAGCGAGTTCAGAAGCGTCGTTTTGCCCGCGTTCGTGTAGCCGACGATCGCGAGGGTCGGAAGATCCTTCCTCTGCCGAGCCTTTCGGTGGCCGGCGCGCACGGTTTGGTACTGCTTCAATTTCTCGATAAGCCGCCGCTCGCGCTCTTTCAAGTGGCGGCGCATGATTTCAATGTTCGTTTCCCCGATTCCAACCGTGCCGATGCCGCCTGCCTGGCGCGAGAGTTCCATGCCCATGCCGAAAATCCTGGGGCCCATGTGCCGGAGCGAGGCGAGCTCAATCTCGAGCCGCGCCTCGGTGGTGCGGGCATGTTTGGCAAAGATCTTCAAAATCAAATCAATCCGATCCCACACTTGGAGGCCGGTCCCCTTCAAGAGGTCCCCGACATTGTAAATCTGCCGAGGCTTCAGCTGATCATTGATAAGAAGAAGCTCGGCTCCCAGACGCTTTCCCTCTTCCCCAAGTGCGGTTATTTTTCCCGGGCCGAGGAATGTCCTCGGGTGCGGAGCAAAACGTTTTTGGTAGGTTTTGACAATGACGATCCCGCCGTAGGTGCGGACCAGTTCTTCAAGCTCCGCCAGCCGCTCAAGGCTCTCGGAGCCCTGCATGCGTGGATGGATGAGGTCCACCAAAATCGCTTTCGTTTTTCGGGCGAGTTCCATGAAACCATCTTACCGAGATTTAACAGAAATCAAAAACTGGCATCCTCGGCATCTCTTTTCTTCGGTCTGCATTCGCAGACAACTCTGAAAAGAGACGCCTCCGGTGCCAGTTTTGATCAAATCTCTATTTAGAGAATCGCTTCCTTCGCGGCTTTCGCGACCCGGAACTTCACGACCGTCTTCGCCGGAATCTGGATCTGCGCGCCCGTGGCTGGGTTCCGGCCCATGCGGGCATTGCGATGCACCTTCACCAGTTTGCCGATGCCCGGCAGAGTCAGCTCTCCGTTTCCTTTCACCTCCTTAAACGCGAGGGCGACAAACTTCTCCCAGAAGGCTCCGGCATCCTTTTTGGACAAGCTGGACGCTTCAGAAAGAGCTGTCATAAACTGGCTCTTGGTCATCTTTGCCATACAAACATTATGAAAAATGAATTATTGATGAAGGCACTATAGCAAATCCCTTTATTTTTGCCTATTCCTGCCGCCGGAAAGTTCTCCGGTATCTATCCCCAGCCTCTTTTTCGGCGCAACTCGGCCATTTCCAGGGCAACTTGGGCGGATTCGACGCCCCGATTCAGCGGACCCGCTCCGGAGCGCTCTTCCGCTTGAGCACGGTCGGTACAAGTGATGACACCCGCCACCACTGGCACCCCGTGCTTCAATGTCACCTCCCGGATCCCGTCGGAAACCGACCGGGAAATGTAATCGAAATGCGGAGTGGCGCCCTTGATGATGGCGCCAAGCGCAATCAGGGCGTCGTAGCCTCCTGCGGCTCCAAAACGATCAAGAACATAGCTCGTCTCAATGGATCCCGGAACTTCCACCACGTCGATGTTTTTCGGTTCCACACCGGCCGCGCGAAGGGTCTCCACACATCGGTTGAGCATCCCCTGGGTGATCTCTGAATGAAAACGGGCCCGGGCAATCCCGAACCGAAATGTGCTTCCATTAATTTTTCGGTAGACGTTCGCGTCCATAAAAAATGGGGGTTGGAGGTCAGGGATTGGAAGTGAGAGAGGGAGACGATGGGGTGAGATGAAACCACTCGCGCGCCCGCCGCACATCGTCTGCGATCACCTGCCGCATCTGCTCTTCCCCTTGCCACGGAAGAAGTCCGCGCAGTTTTTCCAAAATCCGCACGGACATCCGTTTCCCTTCCAGGTCTTCGGCAGTCATCTGCAGAAGGTGCACTTCAAGCTTCAGCCGCGACCCGTCACGTCCATCGTTCACGCACACAAGAGAAGGAAACCAGCGTCCATTCACCTCTGTCTCCCCGACATAGACGCCGAGGGCAGGAATGAGGGTCCCTTCTTCGACCGCAACATTGGCGGTCGGGCACCCCAGGCGCCGCGCCATACCTTCTCCACGTTCGACACACCCACAAAATACCATCCGTGTGGTGAACATATACCAAAACCCGTATCCACCTTACGCCGGAAAATGAAAAAAAGGCAAGCGCTAGCGTCGAAGGTGCCGATGCACGCGAGAAAGGGCCCGCTTCAAAATGGGAACCAAATCCGGATAACTGGAAGAAACCGGGAGCCGACGCGCGGCAACCCATCGTGCCGCATACGAGTGCTCCTTTGGATCCGGCCGAAGTATCGCGTCCGCCGGAGCTTCAAACAGATAGTAATGAATGTCTTTGTGCACCAGCGCGCCGCGTTTTTTGAATCGATCCCGAAACCAAATGTCAATCTGTCCGAGATACTCGATGAGACGGACTTGGGCGAGCCCAAGTTCTTCGAGCGTTTCGCGGGCCGCCGCTTCCTCGAGCCGCTCTCCCTTCTCTACATGCCCTTTCGGGAACGTCCATTTCCCGTAGGAATCGCACATCACGGCAAACTGAATCCCGCGCGGGGTCTGCCGAAACACGATCCCGCCCGCGGACACTTCGCGCAACGCCCGCTCGCCGCCCGGCGGCCGCCGGCGCCTACTCCGCACGGATCGCCTCGAGGAGAAGCTCGCGGGCTTTTTCTTTTTGAACATCTCGCTTGTCATTGACGTTTTCCGGCGTGATCTCGAGGACCACATCCGGGGTAATTCCCGTGTCTTGGATACTGCGTCCGTTTGGGGTGAGCCACTCGGCAATGGTGATCTTCACGGCTGAACCGTCTGGAAGCTCGCGGTAGTCCTGCACGGAGCCTTTGCCGAATGTCTGCGTCCCAACAATCTTCGCGAGGCCGTAATCCTGGAGCGCTCCGGCCAAAATTTCCGCAGCAGAAGCGCTGCCGCCGTTCACGAGCGCCACGGTCGGCACATCCTTGAGGCGCGGCTCGCCCACTCCCGGAAACGAGCGGGACTCCGTCGGGCTCTTCTCGAGGACAACCGGCTGCGACCCAACCCAAGCGGAGGCGACCTCAATGCCGACGTCAAGGAGCCCGCCGGGGTTGCTGCGCAAATCCAGGATAATGCCCTTCCCCCCTTTCGCGAGCACCTCGTTTGCCGCGCGTTGAAATAACCCGGAGCTTTCCTCGTTGAAGAAGTAAAACGAGATCGTCGCAATGCCGTCTTTATCGATCTCCCATCGCACGCTTTCGATCACAATTTTGTCCCGTACGATCGAAACCTCATGGGGTTTTGCATCTTTCTCCCCGACCGTCAGGATCGTGAGAACGACCGTGGTTCCGCGTTTCCCGCGGATTTTGGACACGGCTTCCTCCACAGTCATGCCATACGTGTCCGCCCCATCGATCGCAAGAATGGCATCTCCCGGCTGGAGTCCCGCCCGCTCGGCCGGAGTCTCGGGAAGCGGCGCCACGATTTGGAGCTGCTCTTCCTTAATGCCGATCTCGGCCCCGATGCCCTCAAAGGACCCTTCCAAACTTTCGTTGAAATCTTGTGCGTCCTCCGGATCGAAAAAAGACGTGTAGGGATCCCCGGGGGCCGCGACGAGCCCGCGGAGCGCTCCGTAATACAGATCCTTGTCGGAAACCGGCGGACGATAATAGGTCTCCTTCACGAGATTCCACACGTTCCAAAATTGCCGGAAATCCACATCTTCCGAAAACCGCGCGGAAACATCGCCTTGGTTCAGGACGCGCCCCTCCCCGAGCGGGATCGCCGCGCGCGAGGCTCGCTGGCCCCCGACAAACATCCCCACGACAAATACACTCGTGAGCAAAGCGAGGCTCACGACAATAAACAAGGGCTTTGGAAACGCAAAGTGCCGCGATGATGGCGGAATCATCCGAAATTTCTCATTTATAATCTCCTATCTCTCATTTCTAATCCTTAAGGATACGGGAATTGAACCGTGGCGTCAAAGACGCCCCTGCGCTACAATGCGCCGCGTACGCCCCGTACTACAACTCTCGCCGAGACTGTAGGACGGTGGCAATATATTCATGGTCTAAATTATGATAGTCATTGGTGTTTCACCAGTGTTGTAGTACGGGGTATGCACCCGAAGTTTCGCGGCTGGCTGTACGCCGCCTTTCTGTTGGCATTTTTTGTGATTGCCCCCCTGGTCGTTCTGTATACCGCTGGGTATCGCTTGAGTTTTCAAACCGGCCGTCTGCTCCAAACCGGGCTCTTGTCGATCGAGAGCCTGCCCCGCGGAGCGGACATTTGGGTGGATGAAGAAAAAATCGGATCCCGGACACCGGCGCTCGTCGAAAATATTCTTCCCGGGGATCATCGCATCCGTCTCGCAAAAGACGGATATCATGTGTGGGAGAAAACCCTGCCGTTCGCAAGCCGGGAGACCACGTTCGCGACGAACGTCGTCCTGTTTGCCGATGCCGAGCCGCGTCTCGCACGTGAAGCGCCGCTCCACATCGTTGCCGTCGATCCGACTCGCCGCCGGGCCGCCTACATCATCTCCGAGGGACCCTGGTCGGAAATCTGGGTGATGATGAGCGGCTCGGAAACGCAAACGCTTCTCGCCCGCTATCCCAACCAAACGCCCGTGCAAGGACTCCAATGGTCTGCGGATGGGACCTTTTTTGAAGTGCGGACGGGCATGCCTGCGCGGCCGCAAATTTCCCTTGTGAACGCGGCGACGGGAAAAGCGCTCAATCCGCGCGAAGAGATCGTGAATATGCAGGAAGGCTGGTGGGATGCCCGTGACGGATCACGCTATGTGATTCAGACGCCCCGTGGTCTGTTCCTTCTCCCTGCCGCCGGGGGAGCCGCTGCGTCCGTCGGCGCCCTTGCGGAGGCGGCACGCTCAGATGGAAATCACTTTCTTGTTACACACCCCGTGGCAGATCGGACGGTTCTCAGCCGATTCGACCCAGAGACACGAGTTTCCACTATTGTTGCCTACCTTCCGGCAGGATCATTTACGTTCCAGCCTTCCCCAAACGGCCTCGCCCTCCTCAAGGATGAACTTCGAAATCGTATCATTCTCGTTGACGAACGCGGCGGAGAGGAGCCGATCCTCCTCCAAACGAACGCGAGCCTGTGGCAATGGGATCCTTCCGGCAGACGAAAACTGCTCTACAGCGACGGATTCGATCTGCATGTCTTTGATGCGGATGCCCGCACCGACGAGACGATCACGCGTCTCTCGAGTCCCGTGACTGGTCTTTCGTGGCACCAAAGCGGCTCTGCGGCTCTTGTATCTCAAGATGACCGGGTGATCGCCATCGAATTCGACGGACGCGATCAGCGAAACGTCGTGGAGCTTGCGACAGGGAGACTCATCTCCCACGTTTGGACCGACGACCGCGGCCGCACAATGTATTTTTTTGGAGAGATAAACGGGGTCGGTGGACTTTACTTACGGATGTTACAGAAATAAAAAAGTTCGATCTCTTACAACTCCACAAAACTGTTGTCCCCAACGACGAGCCGATGGCCGCTCTTCGGGTGACTGCGCGTCACGTCCACGAGCGTCGCGTTCAGACCGATGATACTGTTGATGATGCGGCGCGTTGTATCGATCGTGGCGCCCGCGAAGATGATCGAGTGCTCCACCTCGGTATTTTTGATTTTGACGTTGTCGCCGATCGCGGTGTAGGGCCCAATGTAGGCGCCTCCGATTTCGCAATTCTCCCCGATGATGACCGGGCCCCGAATGAGGCAATCCTCACTGATCTTTGTTCCCTTCCCGATCGAGACGAGTCCTTGAACCTGCGCGGCCTCCGGCACTTCGCAGTTCACACAGAAATGTTCGCGCGCCAAATCGTCCATAATGAGCGCATTCCCCTCGAGAAGGGCGTCCGGCGTTCCCGTGTCCTTCCACCATCCCGTGATTTCTTCATGCCCGACTTTCGCGTTTTTAATGTACCAGGTGTTGATGTCGGAAATTTCATATTCCCCGCGGGCAGAGGGTTGAATCGTCCGGAAGGCATCGAAATACCGTTCGTTGTAAAAATAAATTCCCGTGACCGCGTACGGCGAGGGCGGCACCGCCGGTTTTTCAACGATGTGCTTCAGAGTTCCGTCTGGATGGAATTCAGGAACCCCGAACCGCTGCGGGTCCTTCACGCGCGAGAGGGCCAACAGGCAATCAATGGGTTCGGAACGGAAACGCTCGACCAGATGGCGGATGCTTCCCAAGAGAATATTGTCGCCGAGAAAGAAGAGGAACCGCTCGCCAGCCAAATGTTCCACCGCGTTTGCAACCACGTGGGCCAGCCCGCGCGCGCCGCCGCGCTGTTCCAAATAGGTCAACTTCCCGCCAAATCGCGACCCATCTCCGAGCGCCGCACGCATCATCTCTACCTCGCCCGGATTCACGTTGATAATAATGTCCTTGATACCGGCATCGACGATCTTATCAATGACATGCTGAAGCATGGGCTTGTTGGCAAGCGGGATCAGATGTTTGTTCGTGGTCCAGGTGATGGGCCGGAGCCGTGTCGCGTGCCCACCCGCTGCAATCAAGGCTTTCATACGACTTCTAACGGGGCATAATCGCCCCCGACTTTACCGAAGGAACAGACGACAGTCAACCGCTTGACGAAATGGTTTATTCTTGCGTAAATACGGCTATCCATCCGAATCCTCGTATGGACTTTCTCTGGAGGGCAACCATGCCCAACGGTCTTGTAAGGCCCATGACGGCGGAGGAGATTGCCAAGCGTGGGTGGCAGCTGTACCTGAACGGCGAACTCGTCCCAGACGTCGCATCCGCCCGCCTCGTGCAGCCCAAGATGGGCATCGAACTCGCGTACGGCATGCGCCCCGAGGGCTTCGACGGTCCGGTCATCACCGAGCCCGGAGGCGGCGGATCGGTCATCGTGCCCTTCACGGAGCGCGACGGCAAGCTCTACATCGGCATGGTGGAGCAGAAGCGGCCTCTGCAGGGCGGGGTCGTGCTGAACGTCCCGCGCGGATTTCTCCGACCCGACGAGAACCACTTCCAGGCCGCGAACCGAGAGGCGACGGACGAGACGGCGTACGTGGCCGCCAACCTCGAGCTCTTCGAGCTGTTCGGAGATGGTGTGAATCCGAACAACGCGTTCTTCAACACGAACAAAAAGGGAATGGGGGTGCGATTCTTCGCCCTTAAGGTGCCGGAGCAGCACATCAACTGGACTCCGGGTGACAGCCCGCTCGCCACGTTTAAAGAGGGAGTACTCAAGACCGATCCCGCGAGCTCGGCAGCCAAGGTCGCCGAGGGGATCCTGAAGTGCCGCTTCCAGGCGTGGTGGGAAGCGACGCTCGTCGGCGACATGTTCACGCTCGCTGCGATCGCGCGGCTGCAGGCCTTTCTTCACGTCACGAAAGGGCACTGAACGGCCCAACGTCCTTTCCATCTCTTCCGACAGCCCGTCCCGCGACAGGCTGTCTTTTTTTCCATTCAATCGCGCGTCAATGATATTCTCTTTTGATCCATATGGATCAATTTTCAATCACTCACTTCTCCAACACAAGATAAAGTTTCACCCAACGCTCAACCCCTAACAAACGAATAAGAGCTCGCATCTCTGAAACAACATCTTTCTCCGTGATCCAGACACTCAACTGCTCAAACCGGAATCCGGAAGAAGATAAAAACCGTCGCCAGAATTGACGTGCGTCATTTACCCCCACGGGGAAATCAAACACGACCAGGCAGCGCTGTTTGTGTGGCAAGTGCTTCTTGAGCGCTTGAATCCGCTGCTTCAACCCTCCCACAAGAGCATCACTGGAAAGACGAACGATCATCTCCTTCCCTGCCTTCCTTGTCGTCAACCAATGCCTATGGCGCAAACCCGCGAGAGCTTGTTTGCGTTTCTTATTTTGTCGAAGAGCTTCCCAAGCTTCGGAAGACAATCCCCCTTCAAAATATTCATAACGGAAATTGGCCGGTCGGGAAAGCGACCAAGACAATAATCCAAGCTCCGTGAAAACCTCGGCCAGTATTTTCTTCGTTAAAGGCTGCGGTTGATCCATATTCTAAATTGTAGCATATGTAACATTTTCGAATAGTCCTCTGCCGGAGACCTTTGACCAAAGGGGCTTTTGATAAGGAGGGGGACTTCTGACGAAAAAATGAAAAAGAAAACCGCCGCCGAGTCCTTTCGGAATCGACGACGGGAAGTTCAGCGCGCAGCTGCCGGTGCGGTCGCAGGACGGTCCTGCTCAGCTTCGTAGAGACCGCGGAGCACATCCTGCGGCATGCGCAACCGCCGCAAAAGACGCGCAACGAGCTTTTCCCTCGCGGCCTTCTCGCGCATGGTCGCTTGGTCTGTCAACTTACGTAGGAAGAGAGCCGCAGGGGTGTTGGCATCCTCCAGACGTCTGAACGGCTGCTGATCCTGGGCAAAAGAGGACAGGTCCCCGCCGGTCCTCTCGTTCAAGATGTTCGCCACGAACATGTCGGCATCGAGATCGGCCCGAAGTTTGTAGAAAGGTGGCGTCTCCCCCACCCCTCCCTGCAGCCAGAACGACTGCTCACGCATCATACTGTAGAGGATGTGCAAGCCGACGAGTCCGAGCCCGAAAGAAGACAGGAGCGTCGCGAAATAGAAGCAGCGAACCGGGAACGGTACGTCCGCCCCGTGTGCCTCATACTCGCGATAGACAGCGATCGCTCCCCGATCCAGGTACCGCGATTCCGCAGACACCGGAACTTCGCAGATCGCGAACTCTCCCGATTTCCAGTCGGCCGCCGACGGTTCGAGATCTGTTGCCGACCGACCGTAACGCCTGACGAATTCGATGACACGTCGTGTCTCGTAGTGGCCAGGAGCCACTTCCTGAAGCGCTGCCAACAACTTCTCTTTGGCATCCCCCACGGGACACCCCCTTTCGAAAATGGTTGATAAAACGAACAACTCTCTCCACGAAGGGAGAGAGTACTATGGCTGTTTCATTTTGGCAAGCGTGGCCGCGTACTTTTGCATTGTTTCGCGAAAGGCCTCTTTCACCGGCCGCATGGTGATGCCAAACTCCGCAAGGCGCGTGGAGGCCATAAAATTGTTCGACCGCCCTTTTGTCGCAAGGCCAAGCTTCACAAGATCATCATTCGGAATCCATTCGTTCTTGTGAGATGGATCCACCAGCTCTTCGTAAAGCCCCAGAATCTCGCGATGTTTCAAGGTGCCGGGATTGGTAACATGAAAAATGCCTGTCGCCTTCTTTTCCAACAGTTTGTGAAAAACGTCCAGCATATCGTCAATGATTGTGACGCTATTCTCCACATCAATCACTTTCGGATACTTCGCGAGTTTCGTAATCAAATTATTGTCGTGCGGCACCCAATCGATCGGCATGCGGATCCGCGCGATGCCAACGTCCGGAAGTGTGGAGAGGACAAGATCGGCTGCCCACTTGGCGCGCGAATACACGACGTCCGGATTTCCAAAATCATTTTCCCGCCAAGCGCGGTCCGGATGCTGGGAATCTCCGTAAAAAATGCATCCCGAGGCCATGTGCAAAAGGTAAACGCCGGCTTCCGCGCACGCGTCCGCGAGCACGAGCGGCATGATGGTGTTGCCGCGCATGGTTTCATATTGATGCGTCTCACACCAATCCACATTCGGCTTCCCGCGCACGCCGGCCGCGTTTAACACGACGTCCGGCTTGTGCTTCCGAATTTCTTTGAGCGCGTCTTCTTTGGTGTTCACGCGGGACTCGGACAAGACAGAACCAGGCCACGCTTCATGCGCTCGAGTTCCCAAATAGCCTTTTCCGAAGATGAGGATTTTCATATTCATCGTCATCCTGAGCGTAGCGAAGGATCTCTCAAGAGATTCTTCGTCGCTTCGCTCCTCAGAATGACAGTTTCATTACAACTTCCCGATTCGTTCCTTGTAATATTGATCGTAATACTGCTGATACACGCCGCTCTTCGCGCGCTGCCACCACTCGGGATTATCGCGGTACCAATGAATCGTTTCACGAATTCCCTCTTCGAAATTCACTTGCGGTTTCCACCCGAGCTCTCGCTCGATCTTCGAGGGGTCGAGGAGATAGCGGCGATCGTGCTGGAGGCGATCCGGTACGTACGATTTCAGTGTAGCGGGTTTTTCAAGCGCCCCGAGGACCGCGTCCGCGATTTCTTCCACGGATTTTTCAACCAGCGTCCCGATATTATACGCCTCCCCTTCCCGCCCGTAAAGGAGGATGGCCTCGATCCCGCGCGCATGGTCATCCACATGAATCCATTCGCGGCGATTCTGACTGCTTTTGAAAAGCGGCAAGGGCTTCCCTTCGAGCGCGTTTGTCGTAAAAAGCGGCACGACTTTTTCCGGAAACTGATACGACCCGTAATTATTGGCGCAGTGGCTGATCGTCACCGGCATCTTGAAAGTGTGGAAATACGCCATCACCACATGGTTGGCCGCGGCCTTCGAGGCGTTGTACGGCGTCTTCGGGTGAAATGGGTCGCTCTCCTTGAACATCCTCTGTTCATCAAGTGCCAAGTCCCCGAACACTTCACACGTAGAAATATGATGAAACCGCCGGACTTTCGCGTCACGGGCCGCTTCGAGCAGGATCTGGGTGCCATGTACGTTCGTTTTGACAAAAATGCCCGGGTCGAGGATCGCCCGGTCATTGTGAGATTCCGCCGCGAAGTTTACGACAACATCCACCCCATCGAGTGCCTCGCGCGCCGTTTCATAATCTCCAATATCGCCGCGAACAAACCGATAGTTCGGGAGCGTGTCGATGCCGCGAAGATTTTCTAGATTCCCCGCATAGGTCAAAAGATCGTAGTTGATTACGAAATCGCCCGGATGACTCCGGAGCCAATAGCGGATGAAATTCGATCCAATGAACCCGGCCCCGCCGGTCACGAGAAGCTTCATAACGAGAGGTGCTGTTTGACGAGGTGCCAGTCCGAGATGACTTGTTTGTCCCAAATCTCACGTGACTGGATCGCGGCCTCGATCTCATCCTTACTCATCACCACGACCTCGGTCGTTTCAAACTCGTCCGTGTTCTTTTCCGTCTGCGAAAGGCCACGCGCAAGATAAATGTGCACGGTCTCGGTCGAAAAGGCCGGAGCCGTCATGGTCGTACCGAGATAGATGAGCTCTTTGGCTTTATACCCAACCTCCTCCGCGAGCTCGCGGTGCGCCGCGTCTTCTGGCATTTCTTGCGGCTCGATTCTTCCTTGCACATGCCCAAGCGAAACACGATCAAAAAGATAGCGGTACTCGCGGAGCATCACGAACCGTCCATCCTCAAGCTGGGGGAAAACCGTGATCGCGTTATTGTTCGTGTGATAATAATATTCCCCCTCCTTTCCATCCACGGTCCGAAATCGATCCACCCGGTAGGTCCAGTGCGGATTCCGGTCGCGTTCCTCACTCGAAATTTTTTTCCATTTTTTGATCATGTTGGTTTGAATGTCGTCGTTCGTTGTCCGTAGCTCGTGGTTCGTGAAATATTCTCTCTACGAACAACGAGCTACGATCTACGAGCCACGAGCCACGCGCTACGAGCTCCGTTTGAGCTCTTCCCGAATCCGCTCCGCGATCTTCTTCAAATCCGACGGGGCATCATCACGCGGATGCCAGAGGCGGTATCCATCGGTCGAAAGCCGCGGCATGATGTGAAAATGTGTGTGAAAAACGACCTGACCCGCGGCCCGACCGGTATTCACGCCGAGGTTAAAGGAATCCGCCCCGATGGCTTTCAAGATCCCAGGGGTAATTTTCTTGACGACAGCCATGATCTTCGCGAGATCCCCTTCGTCTGTTTTCAAAAAATCATCGGCATGGCGCTTGGGCACCACGAGCGTATGGCCCGGATTAATCGGCTGAATATCAAGAAAAGCAATAACATCCTCATCTTCATATACTTTTTGCGACGGCATGGATCCGTCAATAACTCGGCAAAAGATACAATCGCTCATATGGTTTGGAGAATGCGCACAAGATAAATTACGGCGAGGAACGCGAGAACCGCGAAAAGACCGCGAAGATCTCCAAGAGTCTCACCGAGATTCCACACTAACACAGCCGCAAGGAGGGCGAAAAGAGCGGAGAGAAGGTGCGTCAGGACGGACCGTGGTTTCTTCGCATCCGCAAACGATGACCACCAGGCGCCGAAGAGGATCGCGGCAAGGAGAAAAAGATGGACCGAGAAGGCGCGCGAGACAAATCCTGGGCGCGCGAGGTCAAGAGCGAGAAAAATGCCGTAGGAAATCACGCTCGTGAAAAATCCCGTGCGAGCGACGGACTCCTGCCAAGGATGTCTAAACCAGCGTTTCATAAAGGAAGGCGCTCACGAATCTCGCTCCAGAGCTCGGACCAGCGGAAAGGCGGGCGCGTGAACGTGGCGTTGATGTTCCCGACGTAAAAATGCGTGTTCAGTTCCTTCACGCCAGGAACGGAAAAAACGATTTTCCAGGTCCGACCGTCTGGTCGGAGCTTTGTTGGATCGAACGATACACGTTTCACGTTCCACGTTCCAATTCTTTCCGGCGGCTCATAGCGGGCGATGATGTAGTTAATGCCGAGACGATCAAGATCGGTGTCCCAAAGGAGTCGCGTTTGGCTTTGAAGGCTTTGAGGGCTGAGAGGATCTGAATAATGATACGAAGCGATCTGACGGGTCGATGGAAGTGAGCGAAAAAAATCTTCAATACTTTTATAGACGGGGCGGCGCTGAAGAAGAACGAGATCGTCCTCGCGGAGCTTTGGCCAAGGAGATTGATCAATGATCAGATTCTCGAGAGGTTGAAGATCGTAGATTTCCTCTTCCCCACGAACATCAGCAAGCCCTCCGAGTTCCACAATCGGCACTCCGGCATTCTGAAACCAAATCTCGAATTCAACGCGATCGAAGCGGCGGTGTGGATGAACGAAGAAAAATGCGGGGTCATCCACGATCGCCTGCCGCCACTCCCCATCTGCACGCTCGAGCGGAAGCACGCGCTCCTCCGGGAGCAGACGATCGATAAACGGTGAGCGTTCGTTCACAGCATGGCGCACCGAAAATGTCCCGGTCGGGACAAGTTCAATCCAAAGGAGCCAGCCAAAGATAAAAACAGGGGTCAAAATGATGGCATATTGAGCGAAGCGGGTAAGACGCATAAAAATGACTCATACGTATTTTGTCCCGATCGGGACAAAATACGTTATTGGATATTCAGGTCTTCGCGGAAAAAAACGCGATACAGCGACTCGGCGTCGTACGTCTTCACAAGTTCCATACGAAGGCCAGATGGACCAAGTTCGACCTCATTAAAATACGCGAGGTCCAGCGCGGTCAGCGTAATGCCATAATAATACAATGGGACGTGGGAAAGATACTGCGGCATCAAACGGAACGTCGTTTCGTCGCGAAGAGGAACGCGCACCCGGCGATACGGAAAAAGAAGTTTATCGCCGCGGTCCGTAATCACGATAGCGTCTGGTTCGATGCGGGACAGAAGATCTGCGCGGATTTCGACGGAGCGCTCGAGGACGGCCGAGGCCGCCATGAGGCCGTCCCGCGGAAAAAAGAAAGCAGTCTGAATGCCAAAGGCGGCAATCACGATCAAAAGAACGCCTCGGAGAGCCAAGCGCCAGCGAGGCACACGGGTCTCAAGCCACGCGCACGCACTCCCCGCGAAAACTGTCGCGAGAACAAACGCCGGCAACCAGTACCGTGAATAGGAGTTCGCAATGGTCAAAAAATTTGGGTCCGGATTGTCATTAAATTTCCAACTGCCATACATAACGGCGAGCCAGCCGGCGACGAGCAAAAAAACCACGAGGTATGCGAGGCGAGTCCTGCGTGGAGCGTGGAGCGTGGAGCGTGGAGCGTTTGTATTCTCTGAACGTTCCACGTTCCACGTTCCACGTTTTACAAACAAGACGAATCCAATCACACTCAAAAGCGCGAACCACCAATAAAGGATGAGGACATTATCACGGACATTTCGCCAGACGCCGCGCGGATGGAGACCGAACGGAAAGGCGGGTTTGAGAATGCGCTCCAAGGTTTCCCTCCCCTTTTCAAGGGGAGGATAGCCACCGCCGTTGGTCCCGCTTTCAGTCGGGATCCCGCCAAAGGCGGTGACGGGGTCCCGCCTGAAGGCGGGAGAGGGGTTACCTTGGAAAGGGAGACGTTCATCAAAATCTAAGGTGTATCCCGTCCGCCAGGGCGCTCCATACAGTGAGGTATTCAGCGAACCAAGCGGTGCGAGTGTGATGATGATTCCTGCGATAAAAAACCCAAGCCGCTGCCATCCGATGGTCTTCCAAAAAGCAATGAAGCCAACGGCGAGCGCGGCCGCGACCCAAAGGACTTCCGACGTCCGCACGAACAGGGCGCCGCCGAGCGTCGCCCCGGCGAGGAGTGCGTCAAGAGGAAATGTTATTTTCTTCACATTTTGAAACGGCCGAGCGACGAGAAAGAATGCGCTGTAAATCAACAAAGAAACAAATAACACGTTCGGGAGAAGTCCGCGCGCCGCATAATAAATCCAAGCGGGATGAAGGGCGAGAAGGACCGCCGCCCACCAGCCGATCTCGCGCCCGAAAATTTTCGCCACGGTCGTGCGCCAGAAAAAGACTGCGACCAAAGCCGCGATCGCGGTCAAAAATGGCAGTGCCCAATCCCCCAAGACCGAAATCTTCATCCCATACCATGCTGGGAGCCCTACAAATCCGGTCGGCACGATTCGTCCGTCGATGGAGGCTGTGCTGCGCGGAAACAAAGAATTTTCAAGAAGCGGATTCAGTGGTTCGTAAAGAAAGAGTGTCCGGTCGTGCGCAAACGATTCTGCAAAAACGGCGTTCGCGGTTTCATCCGGGGACAAATAGATCGCCCCATGCCGCGCAAGTGTCCAGGCGCCGACGATGGCCACGAGGGTACAAAAAAAGAGCAGCAGCGTGTTCACGGCTGCCGGTGAGAGAAACTTCTGAAATTTCTCAAAGACCATAGGTGAAGAGACTCACGACCGCGAACGCGATCGCGAGCGAGAGTGTCGCAACCGACAGAGGCAGGAAGAGACTCATCCCGGACCACGCGGCGAGCAGAAGAAACATGACACCAAGCACCTGGAGAAACATTTTTGTCTTTCCAAACACGTTCGCCGACGTGTAGTGACCCCTCGAGCGATGCCAGTAGCCGCCAATAATGATGAGCAGTTCGATGCCGAGGATGACGAGCGCGAAGGCGAGATTGATGTATTTCGCCACAATCAGGAGGACGACCGCGCCGATCAAAATCTTGTCCGCGACCGGATCGTAGAATGTTCCCCAATGGGTGATCTTATTTCTGACTCGTGCCAGCGTCCCGTCGAGGGCATCCGTAAAGGCAGTAAAAAGGAAGAGCGGCACTCCAATGGCATAATTTTCCACAGACAAAAACCAGAGGACAAACGGTGTCAGAATAAAACGCAATACCGTGACCGCGTTCGGCGTGACCGCGTTCGGGATAAGCGGAAGAATCGTGTACTTTAAAAGATGATCGTGCGGAAACAGCTTGTGGGGATCGCGTTGAAACATACGTGTATAGTGTGGATCGTCGAACGTTGTTCGTAGAGAGAATACTTCACGAAGCACGAGCTACGAACCACGAGCTACGAACCACGAGCTACCCATGCTACAATAAATATCGCTATGTTCAGCCGACGTCTCTTGCAGTCTAGCATCCCCTCCCTCCTTTTTCTAGCGCTTTGGATCGGCAATACCTTCTTTTGGAAGTCCGCCGCCCTCGGGCTCGTCCTGATCGTCGGCTTTTTGTTTTTGTTCCCGGAACGCTTCGGGCGATGGGCGCTTCCGCGCGAATCCGCCCCGCACCGCTGGTGGATGGGGCTCTGGCTCATTCTCTCTGCGATCATGGTTCTCGGGAGCATCATCTACTATCTTTTTTCCTTTCCCACACCGGTTGCCTATGTCCTCCTTCTTCTCGTGATTCCAGTCGCCCTTTGGCTCGGGCGGCGCTCGGGATCGGAACCTTTTCCTTGGCACCGGATTTGGGGAGAGATGAAACACCGCGCCCCCAGTGCGGTCTTTGGCGCGGCCGGCGTGATTCTGCTCGCGCTTTATTTTATTTGGAAATGGTTGCAATCGGCTGGAACTCTTGAGGCGATTCGATCGCCGTGGCTCGTGGTGCCTTCAGCCGTCTTCGCGGCCTTCGGGGTCGCGGCCATCCTGACAGTCGCTCTCCTCCTCCGCGGACGCGAACGCACCCTCACGATTCCACTCGTCGCCTTTCTCCTCTTCACGACGCTCTCCGTGGCGCTCTTTGTCTATCCGTTGGGCTATGGTTTTGACGGATTCATCCACCGTGCGACCGAACAATACATCGCGGACCACGGATCCATCACGCCAAAACCTTTTTACTACATCGGGCAATACGTGCTCGTCTTGTTCGTCCACCATGCTTTCGGTCTCCCCATTGACCTCGTTGATCCTTGGCTCCTGCCGATCCTCACCGCCTTTCTCCTCCCTCTTGCCTGGTTTTTTGCTGCCTCGCATCTCGTCGAACGCCGGACGGCGGCCTCCACGCTCCTTGGTCTCTTCCTGATTCCTCTCGCGGGCTTCATCGTCACAACTCCACAGGGACTCGCAAACCTTTGGATCATCCTGATACTCTTCGCCTCGATCCCTTTCCTTCTCGAAAAACGTCGCGGTCTTTTAAAAACGATCGCCCTGCCGGTCGCCGCGACCCTTGCGGTCCACCCGTTCGCCGGCCTTCCAGCCCTGCTGTACGCGATTTTTCTTGCCCTGCGCAAGCACAGGACAGCGCTCTGGATCGCCGCGATCGTCGGCGCATTCCTCTTGCCAGGGAGTTTCTTTGTCCTTTCTTTCCTCAACCACTCTCCCCTCTCTCTTTCTTTGAACGGAGCCGCTTTCCTCCAAAGTCTCCCACCACTGCCCGTTCTCGAGCATCGCTTCCGTCCCATCCTCGATTTTGTGTATCTCTACGGTCTCAATGCGGGCTGGATCCTTTTGGCACTCGCGGTCGGCGGCTGGTGGATCACGCGGAAAAAACTCCATGCCCCCCTGCGGCCGATTTTTCTTGCTCTTCTCGCGCTTGCCGCGAATTACCTCACCCTCAAGACCGCGTTTGATTTTTCCTTTCTGATTGATTACGAACGTTCAAACTACGCGGATCGTCTGCTCCCCCTCATGGCATTTTTCCTGACTCCGTTTTCGATGCTCGGCCTCGGTCGTCTTGCCGAGGGGGTACGCCGGGCTCCGCTTTCCGTCCGCATCTTCTCTGTCGTTCTCGCGGGCGCCGTCCTCACTGCGGCTTTCTATTTTACCTATCCGCGCCACAACGCGTTTGAAGTCGGCCACGACATCAACACGAGTCAGTGGGATTTTGAGACGGTGAGAGAAATTGAAAAGAACGCGGGCGGCAAACCTTATGTTGTGCTCGCAAACCAAGCCGTGTCCGCTGCCGCGATCCGAGCCCTCGGTTTTCGCTATCTCGGCGACCAATTTTTCTACCCGATCCCGACTGGCGGTGAATTTTATCAATATTTTTTGAAGATGAATGATAAGCCAGAGCGACAAACGGCTCTCGAGGCCCTTGAGACGATTGAAAACCATTGCAAAGAAAAAAACGGCTGTGAAGCCGAGTCCCTGCAAAGGATTTATTACGTTGTGAACGACTACTGGTCGCGTTCAAAAAACATCATCCCGGCCGTGAAATTCATCGCCGACGAGAACTGGGACATCGGGAGCCGCGTCTTCATTTTCCGGTTCGATCGCTGAGCAATTGCTCCAGGCGATCCACGTAATTTGAAAGCGCATAGGACGCCACCGTTTTCCGAATCTCGGCCTGGCGGTCGCGGAAGTGGGAGGGGTCCGACACCAAGCGGCGGAAGGCGGCCTTAAGCTCGTCCGCGTTCCCCGGGGTCACAAGGTAGCCGTTTTTTCCGTGTTCGACAAGTTCCCCCACTCCGCCAATTCGAGAGGCCACGACCGGCACGCCGGCCAAAAAACTTTCGTAAATAATCGTCGGCGAATTTTCGTAACAGAGCGACGGGACGACGACCGCGTCGCACACAGCAAACAGCCGTAGAAGATTTTCCAGCGATTCGAATCCATGGTACGTCACGCGCGGATCCCGCTCCGCCCATTGAGACACGAAGGAAACGAGCGACCCTTCCCCGGCAATATGGAGCTCAAAGGGAACATCAAATGTGTTCAAAGTCTCGAGGAGAAACTGGATGCCCTTATGCGGCTCCAATTGGCCGGCATAGAGGAGCCGAAGCGGCCCCGGATGCCGAGCCCCGGGAAGATCCACGCGGACATCCGGAGCCGGGTTCGGCAGGATTTCGAACCGGCTCATGGGGAAAAATCCGCGACGCTCATAAAAATCCGCCAAAAATTTTGAGGGGGAAAGGACCACGTGCGGAGACCCGACGATGGACTTAACCTCGCGCTCGTACCAGAGGCGGAGCGGCGAGTAATTGGTGAATCCCTTCTCCTGTCCGTACATGAGGAGGCCGCTCGGGAGCGACAGCTGGACATCATGAAGCGTATGGAGGTGAAAAAGCCCCTGTCGGCGGATTTCACGGAACATCTGAAGCCCGATCCCCTTCAGGTTGTGGGTGATGATCGCGTCCGGTTTTTCCTCTGCAAGAATTTCCCGCAAAATCCGTGCGGGGGAGCGGCTCCACAGGTCGGTCAAATGCCACACGGCTCGGAGCGGCCAAGGCCAGCGCCAATCACTCAATGGGTGATAGAGATTCGGCGGATAAAATCGATAGACGGTCCCGACCAGCCGCTCCACGGTCGGCCGACGCATAGACTCGAGTCCCGCGAACGGCCGCGTCGTGACAATAAAAATTTTATGGCCGCGATGATACAACTCATGGGCCGTGCGCCGGACAATTTGCTCCGCGCCGCCGCGGGCGTACGGAGGGTACAGATTGGAAATGAGGCCGATGGTCATAAAGAGAAGACTTCTCTGTACGTCTTTTCAAGCCGGCTGACAAGGGGATCCCAGGCAAATTCGGCCTCGGCGCGTTTACGGGCCGAGAGCCCGAGACGTTCGCGCAATTCTCCGTGGACGAGCAAAAGTTCCAAAGAATGGCGCAGAGCCGTCGCGTCAGAGGGCGGCACCAAAAGCCCGGTTTCTCCGTCCAAAACCACGCTCCGAACCCCTGGCAAGTCCGAGGCGATCGAGGGAATGCCGGAGGCCGCGGCCTCGAGCGCCACAAGCCCGAACGCTTCGGCGCGCTCGGTGGAAGGAAAGCAATGGATATCGGCGGCACGATAATAGCGCGGGAGATCTTCATCCGGAATCCCACCGACAAAATGGACGCGATCCCCGTAAGATTTCTGCGCGACGTTGGCCATGAAACTTGCGCGTAAACTTCCCTCTCCGATAATGAGCGCGTGCCATTTTCCTGAAAGAACCTCTAAGGCCTCGAGCAACACAGGCAATCCTTTGAAATGATGTGCGGGATCGAGAGCTCCCACAAACAACATCACGGGAATGCCATCCGGGATGCCGAGCGATTGGCGGAATTCCGGATCGTGACCGGGGTGGAACCGCTCCAGGTCCACGCCAAACGGGTGAATCTCCAGCCGATCCAGGGCATGCGGAATCTGCGAGAGGGCTGAGGAGGCAGCATAGTCGCGCGAGCTCACAAGAATGCGGTCCGCGCGCGAAACGATCCACGGAAGAAGCGCCCGGCGGTGCGCCTCAAACAGCGCCCCCTTGAGACCGCGCGCCACAGGATCCATGTGATAGGTGAGAACCAGCGCCTGGTCTGGCCGGATCGCTTTACGGACAATCACGGGTTCTGCCCCGCCAAAAAATGGATAATGGAGATGAACCACATCGAATCCTTTGAGACGGCTAAACAGAGACGGAACCACCCCCGCGTTCCCAATGTGAAGCGGCGAGGGCACGCGATGCACGTACTCTGGATCATACTGCACGGCCCGGTAGCGCGGCGTGTACACGTGCACGTCATGCCCGCGTGCGCGGAGGCGCTCCGTGTACGCGTGCGCCACGGCCCCCATGCCTCCCCGATACGGCGGATACGTTGAAACGACTTGGGCGATTTTCATAGGTTACGGATGTAGAACGTAGAAGGTAGAAGGTAAAAAGTGAGATGTCCGTCTTCTACATTCTACTTTCTACTCTCTACCAAATAATAATCCGTTTCAAAATCCCCCACACGAACGTCAAGATCGGATTCGCGACATATTCCACCACCGCGTTACGTGTTTCCTGGTGTTCTATTTTTCCCGTGAACATCCGCACGATCTCACGGTCAGAAACACGCCGCAAGAGACGCGATTCATTTCGTTTTTTCCAAACGTAGCCCCATGTTTTTCGCAGAAAATATTCCCGATACGTCAGAAACTTTTCTTTGACCCATCCTCCTTTGATCGCAAAGAACCACAGAGCGCATTCGGTCGCGAGCCACGCGGGAGCGATGAGAAGCAGCGTGCCAAACTTCAAATGAGAGACGTGGACCAGCGCGCGATTGCGTTCCATCCAAAAAAATTTCTGGATCGAACGCTTGAATTCGTAGTTGTGATAGACGATCGAATGGAGCGCGAGAACATTTCGATATCCATGGAGACGGATCCGCCATCCAAGCTCCAAATCTTCGTGATACAAAAACAAAAACGGGTCGAGGAGCCCGACCTCGCGGAGCACAGACGCGCGATAGAGCGCGGCGGCGCCAGAGGCATACGTGATCTCCGCGCCGTCTCGAATCGTGATCTCGGAGCGCGGACGGCCATTGTCTCTCACAAATCCAAATCCAAGAAAAGGCACCACCCCGC
>CAZNKO010000005.1:0-30662 GCA_964573855.1 uncultured Gammaproteobacteria bacterium
TCCTTCATGAATATCTCGTTGCCGGCGAGCGCTGGTTTGCCATCCACAATTCCTTGCACGCCCTTGCCGCCAATCGCTTCAAATTCTTCCACAGAAGGAATCTTGATCTTCTCGGCTTCGGCATGAGCAAGAACAGCCTTAGCGAGAGGATGTTCGGACATGGCCTCGAGCCCCGCCGCTACCGTCAACAATTCCTGTCCTCTGTCCTCTGTCCCCTGTCCCCTGTCCCCCGTTCCCTGTTCCTCAACCACAACATCCGTCACCACCGGCTTCCCTTCCGTGAGCGTCCCGGTCTTGTCGAACATCACGACATTCAGGTTCCGCCCGCGTTCAAGCGCTTCGCCGCTCTTGATTAAAATCCCTTCCTTCGCGCCGCGTCCGGTCCCGACAAGAATGGCGGTCGGGGTCGCGAGCCCCAAGGCACACGGACAGGCGATCACGAGCACAGCCACAGCCGGAATGAACGACGCCGTAACATCGCGCGTTACAAGATACCAGATGATAAACGTCAGAACGGCGATCCCGATCACGATCGGCACAAAAATGCCGGAGATCGTGTCCGCAAGTTTTTGGATCGGCGCCTTCTTCTGCTGGGCTTCCTCGACCAACTTCACGATTTGCGCCAGGACGGTGTTCCCCGCTTCTTTTTGTACCTCAACCGTCAATGCTCCTTGCTGGTTTAACGTCGCGCCGAACACGATGTCTCCAATTTTTTTCGACACCGGCATACTCTCCCCGGTCAGCATGGATTCATCAAGCGAAGAAACGCCGCCGCGGATCACCCCATCGAGCGGCACCTTCTCACCCGGCTTTACAAGCACGCGATCACCGACTTTGAGCGCTTCCACCGGAACCTCTTCGGTCACGCCAGCGGCCGTCATACGATGAGCGGTCTTTGCTCCAAGCTCGAGCAGTTTTGAGATGGCCTCGCTTGCCTTTCCTTTGCTCCGAGCCTCAAAGTAGCGGCCGAGCAGGATAAAGGCCGTAATGATGGCCGCGGTCTCGAAGTAGAGGGCGCCGCCCGTGAACATCTGCCACCAGCTGAAAAGGAGCGCCGCAAGCGTGCCCATAGAGATCAGCGAATCCATATTGGCTCGCCCACGGATTGCAAGTTTTGCCGCCATGCGATGGAATTCCATGCCAGGCCAGAGCACGACGATACTTCCAAATATCCCCTGTAGCAAGAAGTTTGTGTTCATGCCTGCAATAAATCCTGTCGGTCCGATATTGGCGAGAATGAATGTTGGAATCCCGAATAGGAAAGCAACGAAGGTCTTCCGGAGTGCTGTCTTCATCTCCCCGTGCATCATGTGATCCTCCCCGCCCATCTCATGCGTTTGCTCATACGTCGGTACTTTGTAGCCCGTCTTCTCCACAACGGTATGCAGACCCATTTCATCAACCGTTTTCTCATCATAATCCACGGACGCTTTGGCGAGCGCGTAATTCACGTTCGCGTTTTTGACGCCCGACGTGGCGGCCAGCGCCTTTTCGATGTTCACCGCGCACGAAGCGCAGTGCATCCCTTTGATCGGAAATGTTGTTGATTTCATAGAATTTATTTTGTGAGACTGTTGAAAAACTCCAGATGCTAGGCGCGGGGAAGCCAGCTGTCGAAACGTACTTAGACCGTACGTTGAGACAGTGGCGGGGCCCCGCAACGACGCAGATGGAGGAATTTCAACAGTCTCAAGATTCGACAATCATCGTGCCGCGGTACATCCCCATGGAACAACTGAACGTATATTTTCCTGGCTTTTTTGGGGTGAACGTAAGGGTATTCAATCCTGGCTGAAGCCGGGCCGCGATCCCGAATGCACGGGCGACCAGGGTGCTCGCGCATCCCATACTCCGGCCGCCATACACCTCCCAGCGCACGGGAGTGCCGGCCTTCACGCGAAGGACGTCAGGATTATATCCGTAAGCTCCGTTCACCTCCATCTGGATCACCTGTTCTCCATTCACGAGCGTGGGGCCCTTGGCCACCTGCTGGGCGGAACTCGAGGGAATATTCACGTTCCATCCGAGAAGGGCCGCACCGTTTGCAACATTTGTGAACCCCAAGACAAGGACGATGGCGCCAGCCAGACGCGTGAGATATTTGAGTGTTTTGCCCTTTGCCGAAGACATCACGACCCCAACTCCAAGAAGCGCTGGGAGAGTTCCGAGTGCAAATACCAACATGATCGTTGCGGCCGCAAGCGGGTTTCCCGTCGAGAGGGCGAGAAGCTGCATGGATTGAGTGAACCCGCAGGGCAGGAAGAACGTCGCAGCTCCGAGGACAAACGGTACATGCGGCTTTTCCGATTCGCTCAAGTCGTGGATTTTATGCGCGAGCCATTTCGGCGGGCGCAGGACGTTGAAGCTGGCCGGAAGAACCTCGAGCAGGTTCACGCCAAGCCCAATCATGAAGATCGCGATGACGAGAACGAGAAGGCCATTGACGCCCGTTGAAAGCGACACGGCTTTTCCGATAAGACCGATGACCGCCCCAAAACCAGCAAAACCAACCAACCGCCCCGCGTTGAAGAGGAGAAGCGGCCGGATCTTCGCGGACAGCGACATGGCTTCTTTGGCCTTGGCGAGATTGGAAGAAACCGCGGCGACAAGGCCACTCACAACGGCGGTGCAGGATGAAAACGCGGCTACAAGGCCGATCACAAATACGGCCCCAAGCCCGCTCGCCTGCTCCACCGTAGGCGAGAACGTCAAGACACCGAAGCGCTTGAGGAGCAGATACATGCCCCACACAAGCAGGATCGTGCCGCCCAGCCGCCCCCAGCTGAACCGCCGCGGAGCATCTTCCGATCCTGTTTCATGTTCCTTGTTCCCTGTTCCCTCTTCCTTATCCAGAAACTTAAACCGGTACCCATGGCTTCCGACCAAATGTTCGAGATCCTGCGGCTTCACTTTCACGCCATCCGCAACGGTCAAAGTCACCTTGCCGCTCGTGTGGGACGCCTCGACTTTTTCAACCCCAGGAATTGTTTTCAATTCTCTCTCAAGCAAAATCTCACAGCTCGCACAGGTGGTTCCGGATACGGAGAAATGCAGTTGTTTTGACATACAAAAAGGAATAAATACAAACCCTTCAGAACGACGAAAGGATGCGTACTTATTCCCGTTTCACGATGGTGAGGATTGTTCGAGAATCGCGGAAAACGGTGCGCGCTTCAACCGGACGAGCGTAGGCAAAAGAAAGACGCGGGAGGAAAAATGCCGCAACAAGAGCCACGATCGTCCAGGATCCGATCGTGAAGAGCTGCTGCCATGGCAGTTGTTCGATTGAGGACGTGAGACAATGCGTAACACACGAGACGCTTGGCCCCCCACAGGAAACGTCCATGCATTCGCCTTCTGCATGATTCATGGCGCCCATATCAAACGTCCGACTCAAAGCCGGAAAGCCGAAGCCGAACGCCAGAATGATGCTCAAAATCGCTAGAAGACGCATGGACTTCATAACACATTCAGTAAACCACAAAATGGCTATTTGATCCACTCCTTTCCGTTTTTTGGCCAGCCGCGGTGGAGGAGCAGGGCGAGCGGAGCGCCCCAGTTTGCCCAGCGCTCCACAAAATCCAAAAAGGACTCCCCGACCACGGGACGGACAACGGCCGTGGCCAGTCCCCAAAACGCGGCCCAAAGCAATGCAATCCGCATCGGATAAAACAAGACAAGAAGCGCCACGAACACGTCGAGGGCGCCGATCGCGAACACCATCTGCGCTCCGGCCTCTGGCGTAACACCAAAGAGCTCCACCATCCAGCCGATCCACGACTGCTTCCCTTGAAGCGCGAGGGTCCCATGACCCAAAAACTCGCCGAACACGGCAACGCGAAGCACCCACTCGACGGTGAGATATTTTTTCATATTCAAAACGAAAGAATTATTTTTTGATTCGGCTGACCCCTTCGATGGCCTCAATCGAGGCCGCGACCTCGTCGGGAACAAGCGCCTTCCAATCGCCGCTGGATTTTATCCGTGCCCGCACGTCTGTGGCACTCACCCCGGGCACTTCCTTGATCCACTTGATCTCCGGCCCCTTCCCTTCAAAACATTTCTTCGTATGTTCGTTGCCGGTCCAAATCTGATGGACCGGGCCCTCGGAAAGTTCGAGTATTTTTTTGGCCCATTCCTCGTCGCTCGGCATGTCCGGCACTTCGACGAATACAATATCGAACCTTGGGATGATATCCTTGCCCTGGAGCGCGCGCTGGATCATGTCGCGCCGCTCGGCGGCCGTGAACGGATTCTCGGCCGTGTTTCCCTCTTGCGCACTGCAAATCGCGATCACAATCCGGCTGCACATCTTCGTCATGCCCTGAATCACAAGCATGTGACCATTGTGGAACGGCTGGAAACGCCCTGGAAAAAGCCCGGTCGGCTTGGCCATACCCCGTACTACAACACTGGTGGAACACCAATGATTATCATATTTAGACAACTAATTTACTGCTACAGCCTACTGTCCTTGTGAGAGTTGTAGTACGGGGCATATCGCTTCCAGAATAACAAAATTTCTCCCCCTTTCCAAGGGGGAGTTAGAGGGGGTACCCTCCCCTTGTATGCTCTTCCGCGACCGCCAAGACGCCGGGCAAAAACTCGCCGCCGCGATTCTCCCCCTTTTTCCGCCAAAGGCGGATCCCGCTCTGCGGGACAAGGGGGAGTTAGAGGGGGTTACCGATGAAGTCGTCATTGTTGGTCTTCCCCGCGGGGGCGTCATCGTCGCTGCGGAAATGGCGAAAGCGCTCGGCCTCCCCCTCGACATTATCGTGCCGCGAAAAATCGGCGCGGAAGGAAATCCGGAATACGCAATCGGGGCGATCACCGAAACCGGCGATGCAATCTGGAACGAGAGGGAGCGAAGAGCCGCGAACCCGGCGTATCTCAAACGCGTTGTGGCAGAAGAACAGGCAGAGGCCAAACGGCGACTGGATCTTTACCGCCAAGGCCGCCCGCCGCGCGATCTGAAAGACAAAACCGTTATCCTCGTGGACGATGGGATTGCGACCGGCCTCACGATGCTTGCCGCTATCAAAACCGCGCGCGCCGAAGGCGCAAACCGCGTCATTGCCGCCTCCCCTGTCGCGGCCGCGGATACAACCGAAAAGCTCAAAACAATGGCGGATGATCTTGTCGTCCTCGACACTCCGGCCTCCTTCGGCGCCGTCGGCGAATTCTACGAACATTTTGACCAAACAACGGATGAAGAAGTTATGGCTCTTTTATCCCCTGAGCGAAGGCCAGATATCCATTCGACAAGCTCAGGAAATATCTGGCCGAAGTCGAAGGGCTAATTGTGCTTTACTTTAGCCAAAATAGGGCCTCAACCTATTGACAAAAGCCTTAAAATATGGTAACATTCTTTTCTTAAAATGAGTTAAAAAGAAGGAGGGAATGCCCGCGTTTGTTGAGAGATTCCTCCCGATAATCGCGGGCTTTTCTGTCAAAGAGAAGCTTGGAGTTCTTCACAACCAAAACCCTAGAGCCCCGATGGGGCAAGGAGAAGACGTGAAAAACACGATGCTGTTCACGGCGGCCCTGTCCGCCACGCTGTTCGCCTGCGGCTCGGAGAAGATCATCGAACGCAAGACCGAAAAGGAAGTGGTCGTGACGAAGGTGGTCTTCGTCTGCGCCGATCAGTCGCAGGTCGAGGATCCGCGCACCTGCCCGCCCGGTCCGATCGAGGAAGTTCCGGTGTATGTGTGCACGATCGACGGCCGTGAGGTCGCCGACCCGAACATGTGCCCCGAATGGACCCTCTCCTGCCCGGAGGGAACAACAGCCTTCGGGAACACTCAGACGGGTGAGAGGGGCTGCAGCTACAATGCGACGTGCCACGAGGGGTGGGCCTACGAGCCCTCCACAAGCACGTGCAAGAAGTACTGCGCACCCGGTGAGACGTTAGATGCGGACGGTATCAACTGCGTCAACGTCTACAAGCCGGTCGTGATGTTCAGTCACGCAGACGATGACGGCGGAAGTGTCCGCTCGATCATGGCTGGTGAAGAGGCAGAGCTGTTCGATCTCGTCGTCCAGACGAACATCTACGGAGTCCCTGTCTGGTACGTCGGTTTCCAACTGGATCTCGGTGTCGAAGTTTCGGGGACGATCATCTGGTCGCCCACGGCCGCTGAGGTGCTTCAGCACCGGATCGGTCTGTGCATCCTGCGCGACACAGATGGCCGAGTCGTGGCTGGTCCGTCCGTGCTCACAAACAGCAGTGGAGAGGCCAACGTGGAGTTCAGGGATACGTTCACCGTGTCCCGCTCCAAGCTCCTCTTCCTCGCCTGTGAGACGTCGTGGGATACGGACGAGCCGTTCTACGTGGCCGCACGACTGGTCAGCATCGGAGCCGGGGAACAGTGGCAAACACCCGACATCCGATTCGCTGGGCTGAACAACGAGCACCGGCACCGCGTGCACGTTGAACCGCGACCGGCGAACGACCCGTTCGTACCGTCGGGACCGATCGTCAGTCTCGCCACCGGTTCGCCGTCCGGGGCGGCCGTACCGAGCTTCAACATGGAGATCCTGCGATTCGGGGTGTTCGCATCCATCGGAGAGTCCTACGAAATTTCAGGTGTGATGTTGGACGCCACGACGACCGACAATGCTGGGACGGGATGGTTCGATTGCAACGAGATGGTCGGATCAACCCTCCTCAATGTCCTCGATTCCGGGTGGGGCCCGCAGTTCGTAGTGCCCCGCTGCACGAAGGAAGGTACGCGGCTCCATGCTGTGTACTCGGCAGCCGAGGGGATGCACGTTGTGACGGAGAACGACCCCCTCACGCTGTCGCTCCGCGCAGACACGACAAGAGCTAGTGCGAGCCAAGATGACGTCATCCGTATCGACGTCGTTGGTCTCTGCTGGCGCGATCTCGTGACCGCCGAGGACACGTGTTCAAGCAGCATTCGGCACCTCCCCGTCATCGGCGGGACGCTCGAGTTCTAACCCTCCTGCGCGTACAACCCGCCTTCGCTCATTCGAGCTACGGCGGGCAGGCGCGCGCGGTCGAGGACTCTCTACACCGGCGGTGGTGAAGCGCAACGCTTCCCCCGCCGGTTTTTCTTTTCCATCAAATAGGCCATATGGAACTTTTGGCTGTCATCCTCTTCAAACGTCCATCGCTCGATAAACCTTTACCCATCGTTCCACTCCCAAAAGTCGAATAAGAGCCTGCATGGGCAATAGAACATCTTTCTCGCTCACCCAGACGCTTAATTGTTCACGTTGAAATCCAGAGGACAATAAAAAGCCGCGTAAACTTTTCCGAGCTAAGTTTGCCCCGACAGGAAAATCAAACATAACGAGACACCGCTCCCCCTTCGGGAGTCTTTTCTCTCTGCCTCGAATGTGACGCTTCACCTGCGCCACAAGCGCGTCTCTCGATAGTCGGACGATCATCTTCTTGCCCTGCTGCCAATCTTTTATCCAACGTTGTTTTCTTAAATGAAAAAGGGCCTTCTGACGCTTCGTCGTCTTTCGGATGGCTTCCCAGTCCTCGAAAGATACTCCCCCTTCAAAATACTCATAACGAAAATTTGCTGGCCGCGAAATCGCCCAGGCGATGAGATCGATCTCGGCCAGAACATCTTCGATGATCTGCTGTGTTAAACCTTTCGTCAGCTTCATTTCCATAAATAGTACCATATGGTACTCTTGGCTGTCATGTCCTTTTTGCAAAAGTTTGTCGTGAACAAACAACTGCCTAGCGGAGGTGCCCGCCCGAACGTACCGTTCGGTACGGGCGGGCAAATCCCCATAGGTCCCGCGGATAATGATGCTTGACTGCCTGGTTTTTTATTGTTAGCCTATTTTTGACGGGATCCCGGGTGCAGAAAAAAATAGTCCCCACTTTATGGCAAGGGGATTATTTTTATTACGGAGCCAACAAAAACATCCCGCGACGCGGGATGTTTTTGGTTCCGGGGCATGGATTCGAACCATGATTCACGGCTCCAAAGGCCGCTGTCCTGCCTTTAGACGACCCCGGAATGTGTCCGGATCCTACGCTGGAAACATGAAAAGATCAAGCGTCTTGTCCGAGATTACACCCTTAAATATCTCCGCATCGCGAGACTGGTGGAAACGATATTGAGGAGTGCTAACGCGCCGAATTGGATGGCAAAGATGACGAGGCCGTTGGCGTTGAAATAATCCACGATCCCGACCGAGGCGCCGTCAAAAAACGCGTTGAACTTCGGCTCAAGGGCGGCGATGGTGGGCAGAACGATCGCGGCCACGATCGCGGTTGCAAGCACGCTGTAGATGATCACTTCAAGCAGGAATGGCATGCGTACGAACGAGTCCGTGGCCCCCACGAGCTTCATAATGCCGATTTCCTCGCGATGAATAAAGATGCCGATGCGGACCGTATTAAAAATGATGAGGGTCGCAATCACGAGGAAGACGGCGGTGAGGCCGAGGCCGAACCAACGTACGCGATCCGTGGTGCTCTTGATGCGCTCAATGATCTGTTCGTAATTCGTGAAATCTTTTTCGCGGATGTCGTTTTTGAATTGGGGATTTTCAAGGGCGTCCAACACGAACGGAAAATCCGAGACCGAGCGGGCGCGCACGACAAGCGCCGGACCAAACGGATTGCGGTTGAGCTCGTCAAGCGAGCGCAGAATTGCGTCATCAGCCGCGTGGCGCAAGCGGAACCGATCAAGCGCTTCCTCGGGCGTCACAATCTCGACGTCGCGCACCTGCGAGAGTCCGCGCAAGTACGCAGCCGCGCCCGTCGCCCGCTCCTGCGGCGTCCCGGCCTTAAAATACACGGAAACTTCAATACGCTGTTCGATATACTCGGTGGCGCGTTCGGTGACGACGTTCATGACGAGAAGGACGTTCACGGAGAGAAGCGTCAGCATCAGCATGCTCACGGTAATGACGGACAGCCAAAAATTACGCCAAATGTTCTGGCCCGCGAATTTGATGACACGATAGGTGGATACGAGCATAACAACACTGTCTTAGGTTACAGGTGTTAGGTTTTAGGTTATAGGTTATAGGAATGGAATCTCATTTCAGATTCTCCTATCACATATAACCTAAAACCTCTTACCTGTGCTAAATCCGATAGTGTCCCTCTTCTTGATCCGAAACAACCGTTCCACCGTCCAGCGTAATCACACGCTTGCGGAGCGCGTTGACGACTTCGCGGTTGTGCGTGACGAGCACGATCGTGGTCCCGAACTCGTTGATTTTTTTCAGGAGCTCGATGATCTCGTGCGTGTTGATCGTGTCCAGGTTCCCCGTAGGCTCGTCTGCGACGAGAATCTTCGGCCGGTGCACGAGCGAACGCGCAATCACAACACGTTGCTGTTCTCCGCCGGAGAGCTGCTTCGGGAATCGATGCGCACGGTCATGCAAGTTCACGATTTTCAAAACTTGCGGCACGACTTCACGGATCCGCCGCGGGCCCACCCCGGACACCTCGAGGGCAAACGCCACGTTTTCAAACACCGTTTTGCGCGGCAGGAGCTTGAAATCCTGAAACACGACTCCGATCTGGCGACGCAAAAACGGGATCTCACGGGGATGGATTTTTGTAATGTCCCACCCCCCGATCGCCACATGGCCATGTGTCGGCCGCTCCTCGGCAAAGAGCATTTTCGCGAGCGTGGTCTTCCCCGTACCGCTTTGTCCGACAATAGAAACAAACTCCCCCGGATGAATATGGAGGGAAACGTCGCGGAGCGCGACCACGTTCGGATCGTAGACTTTGGAGACGTTTTTAAGATGGATCATGCTCTTGTCTTGAACCAAATTCTCGTATATGATACCGCTCACGAACGCTCAACACAAGCACGAAAAGTGCGGGTATAGTTTAGTGGTCAAATGACTGCTTCCCAAGCAGTAGTCACGGGTTCGATTCCCGTTACCCGCTCCAGTGCCACCTTAGCTCAGCTGGCAGAGCAATGCTTTCGTAAAGCAGAGGTCCCGGGTTCGAATCCCGGAGGTGGCTCCAAAAATTCCGCACGATCGTGCGGAATTTTTGTTCTCTTATCCCCGCCCGAGCAGGCGCCAGACGCTGATCTTTTCAAGTTCGGCCTCAATCAGCTCCTCGAGCGTGCGCTTGGCCACGGCAATCACAGCCAAATGATACTCCACTCCATTCCCCCCTCCCGCCTCTTGCACCTCTTCCATCTCTTGTTTCTCCAAAAGCTGAATGACATAAAACCCATCGCTCGTCTCCAGCACGTTCGAATACGTCCCATCCTCCAATGCCATGACCGTCTCCCGCCAATCTTCCGGAACAATGTCGAGACTCACAAACCCGATGTCCCCGCCGGCCTTGGCCGTCGCGTCCTCGTTTGTCTCGCCCGCAATGAGCGCAAACGCCTCCCCGCCCGTGAGCCGTGTGTAAGCGGCCTCGATGCGCTCTTGTGCCTCCTTCTGCACCTTTGTGTCTGCCGCGATTTTGTCGGATAATTGCATAGAGAGAACCACGGGCCGCACGATGCGCTTCCGAAATTCATCCATTTTCCACCCGAACGTGTCGCGAATCTGTGTGGCGAGATCCTCCTCCGAGAGCGAACCGTCCGCAAGTAAATTCTGCAGGAACTCGACCTCTCGGCTGGAATCAAGCGAAACCTGGTACGCGCGCGCCAGCCGCTCGATCATCACCCGATTTATCAGTGTATCCATCAGATTTTTCTCAAGATCACTTCCGGCGGGCGGTTCTGCGCCCTCGGACGATGTACGGAAATAGGTTACCAGCGCATCATATTCAAAAATAAAATCTCGGACCAGAATCACGTTTCTCCCGACAAACGCCGCAGGGTATGGAAGGGCTCGCGCGAGTGAACGCGCGAGCGGATCCGTGGGCGGCCGCGCGTACACAGAAGCGGTCGAGCCAACCAAAAAAAGCCCGAGAAGGGCGGCGAGGATACCGAAGACAAATCCGGCGAAGCCGGATCCCTGCCCGACCGGCAGGCGGGCGGCCCTGCCGGAAAGACGGATGTTCATCTTCTTATTTTCCATACGAAATGAGCTGCCGAAAGGCCTCTCGGTGAAAGAAGTAATACCACCATTTGACTGGGTTCGCAACCGTCCTCACTCCTGATTCGCCACTTAAAATTCCGAGCGGATCCGACGGGGCAGCTCCATCGGCCTCTTGCGTCGTTTGAGTTCCCGGCTGAATCACAACCACTTGTTCGCCGGGCTTCTTCAACCCAAGTTTCAGGCGTGCCTCCCGCTCAATCGAGGATTCGGTCTGAAGGGTGGAATGGAGGCGTGTGATTTCGAGATTGCGGGCCTGAAGGGCATAGGCTTCGGCTTGAAGGGAGGCAATGTCGCGCTGGATTTCCCTGTTGCGCAAAAACTCCCGGCCAAAGGACCAGGCGAGAAAGGCCAGCACAATAAAATTCACGATGAATAAAAATCGGAATTCCAGCACGCGGCGCAGCCAGGTTTTATGATGGCGAGGCATAAGGGCAGAAAATCCGAAATCCGAAATGAAGAAAATCCGAAAAAACAGCTGAAAATTCTAATTTTGAATTTAGAATTTCTTCGGATTTCGAATTTTCAACATTTCGAATTTTCATATTTCACTTTCCTCCGCCATGACGCGGCGGAGTTCATTGATCAGAGCGGAAACGCGCGCGGGCTGACGGACGCGGCGGAATTCCAAGTCTGCCGCTTGACCGGCAGTCGTCACGATCACAACGCCGAGACGGAACACCGTCGGCAGGATGCCGCGGATTTCGTAGCTCACCTGATCAATACGTCCGAGCGGAATTTCCGTAACCACACGCTGAAAAAATCTCCGCTGATCCACGTCCACGATGCGCTGATCCGTGATCACAAACATGGTGTGGGACCAGCGATGGAACGTATGCCAGCTGAACCAGCCCGCCGAAACAAGAAAAAGGGAGAAAACCACGAGGCCAAGCCATCCGAGTTGGAGGAGAGGATACAGAAGAAAGAAAGGCGCGAGGAGCCAAAGGATGAAGAGGGCGATCTTAGGCGCGTGCGGAACCAGATCCTCACGCACAATCTCGAGGATTTCTTCGTCTGGCTGGAGTTGGATGAGTTTTTCAATACGCATAGATTTTTGCAGTATCACCCACTCATCATCTTAAAATTTCCTAGCAGATGCAACGCGGCTCGCACGGCCGAGCGGTCGTCCCAGGGGATTTTTTTTCCGCGGGGACCGGCAATGACCGGCTCGCTCCCCTTGCCCGTGATAAGCACGAGATCGCCTGGTTCCGCGAGCGAGACCGCGAGACGGATCGCCTTGGCGCGGTCGAGAATACGGAAAAGATCCTGTCCGTCGCGCTTCCCTGCCTCCGCGGCCCCGTCGGCAACCTGGTTGATGATCTGCATCGGATCTTCGTCATAAGGATCCTCGTTTGTCACAACCACGAAATCCGCCGTGCGACCTGCCATGCTGCCCAAAATGGGACGGCGCGCGATGTCGCGCCCGCCGCCGGCGGAGCCGAGCACGTGAATCAGGCGCTTGTACTTGAAAAGACTGATGGCGGCATAACACGCACGCAGAGCCGCGGGTTCGTAGGCATAATCCACGATGACAAAAAACGGCTGGCCTTCACTTACGCTCTCAAGACGGCCTGGCACGGATGTGAGGCGAGCGGCCGCGTCGCGGAGGGTTTGCCAATCGATGCGGAGCGCGTGCAGAGCCGCAATGGCCGCGAGCGCGTTCTCCACGTTGAAAAGGCCGAGCGGCTTGATGGTGAAGTCACGGTCGGCCACACGGAACGTTGATCCGTCCGCCGTAGTCGCAACATCTTCGGCGATGACCGGCGTAAACGATGCGGTGAGTGGAGAGGGCCGCATCCCATACCCATACCGCCGATCGAACGGGAACGACAAAAAATATTCCGCATGTTCGTCGTCCACATTCACCACACACGTCTTTTCCATTTCACGACCGTCGAGCGTCTTGCGCCGTCCACGGGCCGCGTGCGCGAAAAACTTTCCTTTTGCTTTTTTATAATTCTCAAATCCCCCGTGCGCCTCGATGTGTTCGGGAGTGAGATTCGTGAACACCGCGACATCATAGTTAATGCCGACATGCCGGTACTGGACGACTCCCTGTGACGACGTCTCAATCACGGCATGGGTGCAGCCCGCACGCACCATGTCGCGCAGCAGTTTCTGCGTCTGGAACCGGCCGAGCATGGTCATTTTTTTATCATTGATCCATTCATGCCCCGCAACTTTAAAACCCGCCGTGGACGTCCAGCCAACGCGATGGCCCGCGTGTTCGAGCATCCGGCCGATGAACTGCACGGTCGTGGATTTTCCGTTCGTTCCCGTGACGCCAATCACGACCAATTTCTCTGACGGATGGCCGTAGAGGGCCGCGGCGATCGCCGCGAGCAGGAAATGATACAGGTTGATGAGGGGCTCTGGAAGCAATTTGCGAATCGCGCTTTTCAACATAGAAGAATCCTCAAAATGCTATCATTTTTTGAAAAAATGCGCTACGCTAAGCGAACTATGGGCAAAAAATGGCACGGGAACAAAAAACCACTTGTGTCCCGATCGGGACACAAGTTGATGCAATACAAAACAAGTTGGGAGCCGGTCGCGGAATGGTACGGCCGATACATGAGTTTGAGCGGCACTTTGCAAAAAGATATCGTCTTTCCGAAAACCATGGCGCTCCTCGAGCCGCGGCGCGGCGGACGTTATCTCGACATCGCGTGCGGGGAAGGAACGTTCTCCCGTCAACTTACGGCGCATGCGAAAGGTGCCGACGTCGTTGGGATTGATATTGCCTCATCGCTCATTGAGCGCGCGAAAAAACAAGCGCCGCCTGGCGCTGAATACCGCATCGCGGATGCTACAAAGTTTGCCCATCTCTTCCCTGCTGCGTCCTTCGACGGCGCAACTTGCATCCTGGCCATCCAAAACATCGAATTGTTCGAGAAAGTCTTTGCCGAGGTGATCAAAGGGCTCAAGCCCAGCGCGCCGTTCGTGCTTGTCATGAACCACCCTGCCTTCCGCCAGCCGCGGCAAAGCGGCTGGGGCTGGGACGAGAAACGCAAACTGCAATATCGCCGTGTCGACAAATATCTCTCTGCCTACGACGCCCCGATCACGGCGCATCCAGGCTCGGCCCCGCATGTGAAAACTTTTTCCTATCACCGCCCGCTTCAGGAGTATACCGCCGCTCTCATCCGGAACGGCTTTGTGATCACCGCACTCGAGGAGTGGATCTCAAACCGTGTGAGCAAACCTGGCGCCCGCGCCAAGGCGGAAAACACGGCTCGAGAGGAGATTCCCATGTTCCTCGCCCTCCGCGCTGAAAAGATTTAATTCAATGAGCTTTGAGTTTCTCTAGGAGCTCTCGTGCCTGGATTCCTCCTTTCCGGAACTTTGTGAAATCAATGACGGTTTCCCAGCCGTCTTCGTCTAAAGGACTGATCTTAAAAAGGGGCGTCGATCGGCGCATCACAACGAGCGTCTCCCCGGCCTTGATCCGTCTTAAAAGCGCGGGGGTCTGCTCGCGAAGCTCTTTCAAGCCGACAGTATGATTCATACGAGAAAAAATAATCTTATGATATCTTTAGGACATCAAATGTTTGTCTGTAAGGCAAGGGGCATCACCGTTACACCAGGTTCTTCACCGCCTCGACGAATTGCCCGCCGCGGTCGTAGGCGTTTTTGAAGAGACCAAAACTTGCCGTGCCGGGGGAAAGAAGAACTATGTCGCCCTCATGCGCAATCTTCTGCGCCGCTTTGACGGCCTCATCCATGGTCGAAGCGTAACTGGCCGGCACGCTCGGTCCCACGGCCTTTTCGATCTCGTCCGTCGCAGTCCCTTCCAAATACACCACCTGATGGCAGGATTTCCGCACCCACTCGGCCATTTCTTCAAACCCGAACCCCTTTGCCTTTCCCCCGACGATAATAATGATGTGCTTTTTGTCATTCCCAAACCGCTTCAAAGCCGCGATCACGGCATCGGGCGACGTGGACTTTGTATCGTTGATGTAGGTGACTCCGTTCAATTCGCGCACGGTCTGCTGAACTCCATCCAATCCCTGAAAAGTCTTGAGTGTTTCGCACAGCGCTGCGTCCGGCACGCCGGCTAATGAGGCAGCGATCGTTGCGGCCATGGCGTTCTGAAAATTATGCTCCCCCTGAAGCGCGGGCCACTCACTCACGTGGCAAATTCGGCGTTCCTTCCCATTGATCCGCAAATACAAATCGCTCTTTTGATCGAGATAACCGCCGTCCATCCCTTGCGGGAGCGGCTTTTGCGAAAACCAATATTTTTTCGACGGGACCCCTTCCCCAAGCTTCCGCACGATTTCATGGTCGTAATTTAACACGGCCTTCTGCTCCGGCGTCTGATTCTTGAAGATCTGCCGCTTGGAATCAATATAAACTTCAAACGAGCCGTAACGATCAAGATGATCCTCGGAAATGTTCGTGAGCACCGCGATGTCGAGTCCGCGGTCAATATGGGTGAGGCTGTCGAGGAGCCAGGAGGACATTTCGAGCGTCACGGGCACCGGCGCTTTTTCTTCCATCATCCAATCCAGCTCCTCAAGCGGCGAATGCATGATGTTGCCGGCAATGACCGTTTTGGGATGAATTTTCTTCAACATCTCCCCATAGAGCGCAGTCGTGGTGGATTTGCCGCGCGTGCCCGTCACACCGTAAATCGGATGGCGGTAAAAATGAAAAAAAATGGAAACGTCGCTTTCCACGCGCACCCCGTTTTTCTCCGCGAGTTTCACATATTCCGAATCCTTGGGCACATCGGGATTTTTCACAACCAACTCCACGTTCGTAAAATCGTCCTCGCGATGCTGACCCAAAATAAACACCGGCGCATAAATCGTGCGGTCCGGATATTGCTCGCGGTATTTCGAATACCATTCCATCACGAGATCTACGGATGTCTTCAGATCCGCTTCGCTTTTGAGATCCGTCACGACAATCTGCGCTCCATGCCGCAGGAGCCACTTGGCTGCCCCGATCCCGCTCCCCTGCTTGAATCGACCAAGCCCCATCACGGTTACGACCGCGTCTTGAAAATCTTCAATGCTTTTGAAATCTTTCGGCATATCAGTCTAAAATTCCAAATTCCAAATGGGGAAAATTCCAAAAAATAATCGAAAATTTTAAAATTTTAAATTTCGAATTTGGATTTTTTTGGAATTTGGTGCTTGGTACTTGGGATTTCATATCATCCTGGGCATACCCCGTACTACAACACTGGTGGATGTCACCAGGGCATCAAAATTTAGAAAGTTATTTTATGACCCCAGTCCTACAGTTTCCGTGAGAGTTGTAGTACGGGGCATACCTAGAAATGCTTAAGAAGGCGGGCGATCCGGACCCAGATAATGGCCCATCCGACCTCGAGCCACATGCGGGCATATTGTACCACAGCCTTCAGATAGCCCACTTTTTCATATTTCCTTCGCATGGAGAGACGGGGAAGGAACACACTGCCGTACGGTAATTTGCGGCTCCGACAATAATAATTCATGGCCGCCTCGACCATGAATCCGCCGACGTATTTCGGGGGGATGCCTTCGATGACATGACGCAGGAGCGCCCGCTCGCCGCCCACAAGTGGTAGATGTGGAATCAAGGGGTTCAGCCAGCCGCGATCGCGCAGCCCGATATTCATGACGCGAGAACCGGAGAGGACCGGAAGGAGAATGCGTTCGATGTGGTCAATGGTGAGACCCAAAAGATCTGCATCGAAAAATACGATGATCGGCGCGTCCGTGTGCGTAATGCCATGGAGCATCGCGGCTCCTTTACCTTGATTTTTTGGAAGGAGATGAACGAGAGCGCCCGCGGCTTCTGCGATCACTTTCGTCTGGTCGCTTGAACCATCGGAAATAACAATCACTTCATCCACGAGCGGTGAGGAGCGCACGGAGGCAACAACCTCGCCCACGGTTGCCTCTTCATTATAGGCCGGAATGACGGCCGCAACACGGGGTGAAGTCATAGGGCGGCGGGCGGAGTCCACGGAGAGCGAGAAGAAAGTCGTTGACGTATGGCTTCAAGTCCTTTCTGCATTTCCTCGGCTTCTTGAAGAAGCTGGCCTTCCTCGGGTGCGAGCACGCCCGAGACGGAGAGGGCGGAAAGGGATTCGGCGATGCGCGTCATGTACACGCAGGCGAGCTCGGCTTCTTTCCCCGCAACTTGGACGGAGGTTGCATCTTCCAATGCTTCATGCCCAAGAGCCGAGGCAAGCTTGACGGGCACAAGATAGGCGTTCACGAGAACGCGAAAAAAATCGCTCCGACGGCGGCCGCCGGCATCATACCGGGCACGGGCCCACACGGAGAGGCGACTGGCCCACTCGAACACACGTTCATAAAACGGATCGCGCACCGCACTCTGGCGAAGGGCATCTTTAAGCGGAACCGAGGGCTCGGCCGCCTCGGTGGTCACGGCCCAAGACTCGCCCAAGGACTCTGCCACGGGACCGAGACGGAGGGTGAGGTCAGCTTCCGACTGCTCCTCGGTCATCACCTGTTCCTCAAGCACCCGCTCCTCGGCCTCATGGGCCGCCGGATCGTCCGCATGGTTGCGATGATCAAACAAGGCGTCAAAATCCTCCTCGAGCACGTCGATTTCGTCGCGATGGAACATCCACGGGTGTCGGTGCTCATGTGGCATAGGAAGAGCGGCGAACCAACAGGAAATACTTTATGACTTCAATCACGATCAATTTTCCTGCTCCCATCATAAGCAACAAGCCCCAGGTCGACAAGCTCAAAGGGGCGGCGTCAAAGACCGAAAGAAGCATCGGGATATTCAATGCCGCAACCAGGGCCGCCATGCCGAGGGCGACGCTCACGGGAAGCAAGGGGTTCGAGAACGGCCGAGTTCGCAGAAACGGGCGCGAGAGGCTCCGAAGGGCATAGACGTAAAGGAGAGAATCGATGCCGAGCGCTGCGAACATCATTGAATGCACCCGAACCGGGTCCTGATAGGCGTCCGTTGCCCAGAGAAAGAGGGCAAAAAGCGTCGAGGTGATGATGAGGCCGATCATGAACATGAGTGTAATTGTCCAGCGGTTGAGAACGGGCTCCCCGCGCCGGCGCGGACGGCGGCGCATCACGTCCGGTTCCGCGACCTCCCCCGTGAGCGCAATTGACGGGAGCGTATCGGTCACAAGATTGATCCAAAGGATCTGGAGCGGCAAGAGCGGCAGGGGGAGGCCGAGCAAAATACTCCCCCCAATCAGGATGATTTCCGTAAAACTTCCGGACAAAAGATACACAACTCCCTTGCGGATATTGTCAAAAATGGCGCGGCCCTGCTCCACGGCCGCCACGACCGTCGCAAGATTATTATCAAGAAGAACCAAGTCAGCGGATTCCTTCGCCACTTCCGTTCCGGCGCCGACCGCAATCCCGATGTCCGCCGCCTTCAAGGCCGGCGCATCATTGACGCCATCACCCGTCATGGCCACCACTTCCCCGCGGCGGCGGAGCGCTTGCACAATGCGGATTTTATGCTTGGGTTCTGTCCGCGCATAGACCGTGAGGTAGGCAGCCCGTCTTTCGAGTTCCTGGTCGTCCCACCGGTCCACATCGGCTCCCAGCGCCAATTCAGCCTGGTCGGAAATGATGCCGGCCTCTTTCCCGATCGTAAACGCCGTATTCGGATGGTCACCCGTCACGATGATCGTGCGGATGCCGGCCTTCCGTGCCACCTCCACTTGCGCGGCCGCTTCAGGGCGAAGCGGGTCCTGGAGACCGATCAACCCGCAAAAGACGAGCCCGCGCAGAGGATCAATGATCGCATCAGCGGTGGACGCTTCGGGCCGGTATGCGACCGCAATGACGCGGAGTCCGCGATCGGCCATCCGGGCGGCAGACGTTTCGAATTGCCGCCCTTGCGCCGCACTCATCACCTCGCTCTTCCCCGCCTCCCGCAGACGCCCGCAAGCAGGGAGAATTTTTTCTGGAGCCCCCATCACGATCGTAAACCGCCCGTCATCACGGCTCTCATGAAGCGTCGCAGTAAATTTTTTTGTCGCATCAAACGCAAGTTCCGTAAGGCGCGGGTACCGGACCCGAAGGTCTTTGAGCGCAATTCCGGAACGCAGGCCCGCCTCCACGAGCGCCCGCTCCGTCGGAGTGCCGCGGACGATTGCCGCCGTGACGGCATGGCTCTCCTCCACGGCCGCATCATTGCAGAGCATCGCGTATTCCAGAAGCCGCACCAGCGCCGGGGCGCCTGAGAGCTTTCCAAGGCTTGCCATGCGCACCGGACCGCTCGGAAGGACAAACTCATGCACGTCCATCATTCCTTGGGTGAGGGTACCGGTCTTGTCCGAACAAATGACCGAGACGCTCCCGAGCGTCTCGGCGGCTACCAGCCTCCGGACCAGCACCTTGCGGCGCAGCAGCCGCTCCGTCCCGACCGCGAGAATGACCGTGAGCGCCACCGGAAGCCCTTCGGGCACGACAGCGACCGCAAGCGCCACGGCCATTTGGAACATTTCCATGGCCCCGCGACCGAACGAAATCCCGACCCAAAATAACGCCGCGACGAGCGTAAGGGCCGCGACGAGCATCCAAAACGACAATCGGCCCAATTCTTCTTGGAGCGGGGTCGCGGGTTCCGGAGTAGCGCGCACGAGCTCCGAAATCTGGCCAAGCTGGGTGGAGGAGCCGGTCGCAACCGCCACGGCAACCCCGCGGCCGGAGGCGATTCCCGTTCCGGCGTACACCATATTGTCCCGCTCCGCGAGCGATGTTCGCTCGTCTTTGGAACCGGTTTTTTTTACCACAGGCAAAGATTCCCCTGTGAGCGACGCCTCGTTCACTTCCAGATCGTCCGCTTCTAAGAGCCGCGCATCCACGACCACACGGTCCCCTGCATGGAGAAGCACAATATCACCCGGCACCACTTCCGAGGACGGAATCTCGACAATGATCTCCTGCCGGCGCGCCAACACGCGCGGGACCACGAGCTCCCGCAGGCGCTCGAGCGCGCGATTCGCTTTCGATTCCTGGAAAAATCCGATCGCCGCGTTCAAAAGAACGACGGCTCCAATTACCACGGCGTCCATTCCTTCTCCGAGGACGGCACTCACCACCGCCGCAGCCGCCAAGAGCAGAAGCAAAGGGCTCTTCATTTGTTCAAACGCAAGACGCCAGCCGAGTAGCAGCCGTTCGCGGGGCAGCGTATTTGGCCCGAACTTTTCCAAGCGGCGTTTTGCCTCCGCCATCCGGAGACCTTGCCGCACGCTTTTCATCTCCCCTAAGACCGCATCCGCCGTCAGAGCATGCCATAGTTTTTGCGCTTGAGCCATATCCTCCTTCCTTCTCCTTAATGCCGGACGCTCCGATAGACTTCTTCGGTGTGCTCGGCGATGACCGGCCAGGCGAAATGCGTGCGAATCACCTCTTGGGTTTTCTCGGCAGCCGCTTCCACGATCTCCGGATGACGAAGAAGCTCGCCAAGACGTTCCGACAAGTCGCCGACGTCCTTATTCCGAAACGTAAAACCTGAATGATGGATGACCTCGATGTTTCCGGGAATATCCGAGACGAGGACAGGGACCCCAAAACTCATGGCTTCCAGCACCGCGATCGGAAGCCCCTCAACCTCCGACGGCTGTACATACACGTAGGCGTGTGCAAACAGCTGTTTCAGAGTTTTCCCGCTCTGAAAGCCGATGAGTTTGATATCGGCGTTTCCTGCAACGAGATCCCGAAGACGTCCCTCAAACGCTCTCGTGTAGGCCGGAGCGACGACCAACACCAGCTGGACCCCCTTCCCCTCCCCGCGCGCCTTCCATTGCTGGAACGCCTCGATGAGATGCTGTTGGCCCTTCACGGGCACAAGACGTCCGACATTCAACACATATTTTTTGGGTTCCAGCCCGAAACGTGCAAGCTCTTCGCGCCCCGTGATCTGTTCCACGGAGGCGCCGTTTGGAATATAGACGATCTGCCGCTGATATTCACGGCGTACATACACCTGGATCACATGGCTTACCGCAATGGTCGCGTGCGGAAAGTGGCAGGCGGCCCATTCACCGAAGTGGAGATAACGACGTGCGGGCCATCCCCATTTCTGATGAAGCCGGTCTTGCGAATGGAAGGTGGCAACGACCCGGCATCCCGGTTTGAAAATCCGCGGAATCCAGGCCAAGGTCGCGGGACCGACACCGTGGTAATGGATGATGTCAAAACGCCGGAAGAGTGCGTCGAGGGTCGCGAAAAAAGTGTAGAGGATGGTCTCGACGTTTTTGAAATATAGCGTCGGTGCAAAACGAACGTGGATTCCCTTCGGAACCTCGGCACGATTCATACGATACCTTCGTCGGCTGTACACCGTGATCTCGTGGCCGCGTGAGGCAAGCTCACGCGAAAGCGCCAGCACATGCTGTTCAATCCCCCCGGCCTTGTCCCCAATCGCAATCCCTTTCTGCCCAATAAACGCAATACGCATAATACGGCTATTTTAACGTAGAAAGTAGAATGTAGAAAGGAGAAAAACAGAACGTAAAGAGTAGAAGGAATCACCTTCTACTCTCTACCTTCTACTTTCTACATTATGATCATCCCTTATGGAACCAGCTGGCTGAAAAAGCCGTCCTCAATTGGAGGTCACGCGGCTAATTCAAGCTTTTTCGCATTCTCCCGACGGCGAACGTTGGTATCGAGAATAGCCTTGCGGATGCGGACATTCTTCGGCGTGACCTCCACGAGTTCATCATCGCCAATATACTCAAGCGCCGCTTCAAGCCCCATCTCATGCGGGGTCTCAAGAGCAACGGCCGCACCGTCTCCTTTACTCCGCATGTTCGACAACTTCTTTTCCTTACACGGATTCACCTCAATGTCTTCCGCGCGCGAGTGCTCCCCAACCACCATCCCGACATACACCTCAACCCCGGGACCAAAAAACAAGATCCCGCGTTCCTGCAAATTTGTGAGCGCGTACCCCATCGTCGTTCCCGCTTCCATCGAAATCATGGATCCGTGATCGTTCGCCGTGATGTCGCCGACCTTCTCGCGGTAGCCAAGAAGCAAGGTGTTCAAAATCCCGAGGCCTTTCGTGTCGGTCAAAAACTCACTCCGATACCAAATAAGGCCGCGGGTCGTAATCTCAAACTCAAGATAGGCCATTGCCTGCCCTGAGCTTGTCGAAGGGTCGACCTTCATGTCCTTCATCTCCCCCTTGCGCTTTCCCATCTTTTCAATCACCACTCCAGCTGCACCCTCCGGACATTCAATAAATACCTGTTCAAACGGCTCCATCACCACAACCTCGCTTCTGTTCCCTGTTCCCTGTTCCCTGTTCTCCTCCCGAAAAATCACCTGCGGGCGTGAAACCTGCAGCTCGTACCCTTCCCTGCGCATTTTTTCAATCAAAATGGCCAAATGCAGCTCCCCGCGGCCGGAAACCACGAAACTCCCCTCCCCGCTGCCCTGCTCCAAACGCAACGCCACATCGTTCTGGAGCTCGCGTTCAAGACGTTCTTTAAGATTTCGGGACGTTGAAAACTGGCCCTCTTTGCCGGCAAACGGCGAGGTATTCACGCTAAACGTCATCTTCACAGTCGGCTCTTCGATCTCTGTCACGGGCAGGGCGACCGGATTCACTGGATCTGCAATCGTCTCCCCGATCTGAATGTCTTCAATACCGGACATGGCCACCACCTCGCCCGCAGCCGCTTCCAGAACATCAATCCGACCGAGCCCCTCAAAAAGCTGGAGGGCCGTCACTTTTGTTTCCGAAACCTGCCCATCCCGGTTGATGTGCACCACGGTCTGCCCCTGCCGGATCACTCCGTTTACCACGCGTCCGATCGCCACCCGTCCTTTATAGTTATCGTACTGCACGTTCACAACGGACGCTTGGAGAGATTTGGTTGCGTCGCCTTTCGGAGCCGGGATCGTCTCGACGATTGTGTCGAGAAGCGGAGAAACGTCCTCCATCGCGGCCATATCCAATGTTTTCCCCGCAATGCCGTTCACGGCTGACGCGTAAATAACGGGAAAGTTGGTCTGCTCATCGGAAGCGCCAAGCTCGACGAACAAATCAAACGTATGATTCAAAACCCAGTCTGGACGAGCATCTTTTTTGTCGATCTTGTTGATGACCACGATGATTTTGTGGCCGGCCGCGAGAGCCTTTTTAAGCACAAACTTCGTCTGCGGCATGGGCCCCTCTTTCGCGTCTACGAGAAGAAGACAGCCGTCCACAAGGTTCATGATGCGTTCTACCTCCCCGCCGAAATCCGCGTGGCCGGGCGTATCCACAATGTTGATCTTCGTCCCCTTCCACACGATGGCGGCGTTTTTTGCAAAAATTGTAATCCCGCGCTCGCGCTCGATTTCATTCGAATCCATGATCGTGGTTCCCATTGCATCCGGATCGCGGAACGTTTTTGACTGCTTCAAAAGCGCATCGACAAGGGTGGTTTTCCCGTGGTCGACGTGAGCGATGATCGCGATGTTGCGAATGCCGGTGTGAGTCTGTGTCATACGAGACGGGCGAATGGTACGCGGAAAAACGATGGCTGTCAATGATGTGTCAGTCTCCTATAAAGCAGGGAACCCTTCGACGCGCATGCTCGTCAATACCCATGCACAAAAAAACAATTTGGTGGAAGAAGTTAGATGTTCCCAAAAACAATACCCATACACACAAAACAATACCCATGCACAAAAAAACAACCCGTGGTAAAATTTACCATATGGAAAAATTTGCCCGTTTTTCTCGGTCCCGTAAACAACGAAAGAAACCATCAGCCAGTCAACACATCATCGCCGCATTACTGGAAGAAGCCGCATTGCTCGCCTGGATCTTCGAGCGACCCGCACAATTTCGATCCGTCTATATAGAACGCGGTCTTTCCCGAGAAGAATGGGAGCGTCTGAGAAGCGATGCCGCGCGCAAACAAGCATTGCGGGATCTGAAACGCCGGGCGAAATTGGAGGTGCGGGAGGCGGGCAACCGGATTCTTTGCCGTTTGTCCGCCGATGCGGTCGTGGGTCGTCTGAAAGACATCATCCGCGCGACCACGAAAAAGCTCCCGCGGGGGGAACGCTGTTTGGTCTTGTTTGACGTTCCGGTCGGCGCCAATGCCGTCCGAAATTTCTGGCGGCATTTCCTCGTGAGCGCGGATTTTCAGCGCGATCAGCTGAGCGCCTGGGTGACGGATAAAGATGTCCAAGACGCCGTGCGGGCTTTGGTCCGACTCCTCAAAGCAGAACGATGGGTACACGTCTATCGAATCCTTCCATGAACGACCGTGGCAATTTTTACCATATGGTAAAAATTGCTTGAAAATTTGGGGGTTGGAAATTGTGGCTTGTGGGTGAAAATTGCTTAATGAATAAGATACGGCATTGAGAGATGCGAAAGGTTGACGTAGAAGGCAACAGTGATATCTCTTCCCGCCACAAGAACAGGTGTGATACGGTGCCGCCGGATATATCCAAGGAGGATCCATGAGCCAAGAAGAGTTCCACGGACCGCCGGCGCCGCTCAAATTGCCGGCAAAGGACCACCTGTTCGTTCAACGACAGGATGAACGCGTTCAGGCCTGTCTCAAGGAACGCTGTTCATTCAACGATATTCCACGATTCATCACGCTCGTGCTGGAAAAAACGGGTGGGTGCGGACTCATTCGTCTCACATACCTCGGAGTGGTCGGCGCCTCGCGATCATTCCACGCCGAAGTCGGTCGCTTCGACGCGGAGACGGACGATTGGGTCGAGCGTCAGACGCTCGAGCTCCACGAAACGCGGCCGGGAGAGTTCGAGGTAATCGTCGCACGTCCGGTGTAACGCATCTTCCTTACGCCCCTGACTGCTCTCACGAGCGGTCTTTTTTTTGGAATGATCTCTTGTGCTTCAAATATTTTTCTGCTATATTTTCGGCACTTCCAGGGGTCGGTAGCTCAGTGGTAGAGCAGGAGCCTTTTAAGCTCAAGGTCGCGGGTCCGATCCCCGCCCGACCCACCAGCAAATAATCCCGTCATCGACGGGATTATTTGCTATTTCAGCCTGGGATCGGACCGAGGGGGTGGTAGGGGGAGGCACTCCCCCTACTTACCGAGGGCGACAGCGAGCCGGAGGCGAGCGCCAGAGGGGCGGAAGCCCCTCTGGAGAGCGAACCCTATGCCCTTCAACAAGTTCAGGGCAGAGGGTGAGCGATGTCCGATCCCCGCCCGACCCACCAAAAAACGATCCCGCCTCTCGCGAGAGGCGGGGCCGTTTTTTGTTTAATTTTTCCCCCTTGACAGCCACTTTTCCTCTTGTTCTCGATGGTTATAATAGAGGGGTCTTAAAAATTAACACAGGTGATAGGTGTCAGGTTATATAACCCATTACCTAAAACCTACAACCTAAATATGGACACAGGTGTGTGCACCACCTGCGGCGCCGAGGACGTCAAGCTGAACGCGGACGACCAGTGCGAGGATTGCGCCGGGGCGGAGGCAGAGGTGGAAGAAGAAGCGGCAGAATAGCTACGCTATCCGGCAAGAGAGCCGGATATGCCTGACGATCGTTTCGGCGACGTTGGTCGGCAGCAGCGCCCCGATCCGTTCGGAAAGGAGGCGCTGTTTTTGTTTGTCGGAAAGAAGATCCAGAATGGTTTTTTGAAGATCATCCACGGAGGTGAAAGATTGATGAAGAACGATCGCGGCATCGGCTTCTTTCACGACGCGCGCATTTTCTTCCTGGGCGGAATCCGGGAGCGGAATGAGGATCGCGGGCTTGCGAGAGGCCGCGAGTTCAGAAAGTGTCCCCATGCCCGCGCGGGCGAGGACCACGTCCGCGGTCGCGTATGCATGCGCGACCTCCTCTGGCATCAAAAATTCGCGTACGGTGTAGCCTGGTCCCATCTGCTGTAAACGCCCGGTTAACTTCCCCTCCCCGGTTACATGAATGACATTCGCGCGCGAAAGAAGCCTTGGCGCGATCTCCTCCATCATGTGATTGAGCCACACGGCACCGGTTCCGCCGCCTAAAATGAAAACCGTTGGTCGGCCTCCCTCTTCCCGTCGCGCTTCACGAAGAGGACGGACAGGATTGCCCACATGAATTGTTTTATCTCGCGGAAAATATCGGAGAGTCCGCTGCCAGGCGGTCGTAATACAACTCGCGGCTGGCGAAGCGAGCCGGTTGGAAAGCAGGGGACGGACGTCCTGCTGGTGGATCCACACCCGTCCCCCGCGTCGGAGGCCCCCGAGCCACACGAACGGAACTGCGGTGTAGCCGCCGGCAGATGCGATGAGGGAGGGCTTTTCTCGCCTCAAAATGATCCAGGCCAGAGCCAAGGCGCCCACGAGACGAAACGGCAGGAGCAGCCATTCAAACGACGGATAGCGCGGCAGGCGCGCGACCGGAATCGTTAAAAAAGGAATGCCAGCGGCTTCCACCACTTCCCGCTCCGGCCCCTGCCGCGTCCCAACCCAAACAAATTGAACGGACGGATCAATTTTTTTCCACGCCTCTGCAACCGCGAGAAGCGGTGTCACGGGCCCAAGGGTTCCTCCGCCAGCGAACAAAATTTTCATACATCCAATATCTCACTCCCAACATCTAACGTCTAAACTTCGACACACTCAATACCACGCCAATGGCAGCAAGGGAAACGGCAAGCGACGTGCCTCCGTAACTTACGAACGGCAACGGTACACCCGTAATGGGAAGGAGGGCCGCCATGGAGCCAATATTCACGAATGCTTGCATCACGATCCAGGCCGCCACCCCAATGACCACATACCGCCCAAATTTGTCCGGTGCGGCGTGAGCGATCGAGACGAGTCGCCAGAGAAGAGCGAGAAAAAGGGCAAGAAGGGCCATCACCGCCAAAAATCCCATTTCCTCGGCGATCACAGCAAAGATGGAGTCGCCTGCCACCTCGGGCAAATACTGAAACTTCTGCCGTGAATGCCCATATCCCAGCCCGAAGAGTCCCCCGGTGCCGATCGCGAGCAAGGCCTGGTTCACATGGTAGCCAATCCCTTGCGGGTCGAGTTCGGGATTCAAGAACGTCGTGAGTCGGGCCGCACGGTATGGGGCGAAACCGATCAAGAGCGCAAGTCCCGAAATGCCAAGCACAATAAGCCCTCCGACATAGGTGAGCGGCGCGCCGCCAACGAAGTACACGACAATCGCCGAGGCCGTCATGATAAACATGGTGCCAATGTCCGGCTGAAGAACGAGGAGCAGCATAATGGTCCCAAGCACCGCGACAAACGGCAGAAAGCCACCATGGACGTCGCGCATTCCCTCCTCCCCGCGTTTTTCAAGCCAGGCGGCGAGATAAAACAAAAATGTCAGCTTCACGATCTCGGACGGCTGGAGCGAAAACCAATTCCCAAAAGAAATCCAACTGTGCGCCTTCCCGATTCCCGCGGAAAGTCCCGGGATGAAAACGAGAATCAAAAGCCCAATCGAAAGAAGAAGAAATTCCCAGGCGTGGCGCTTCCAAAACGTATACGGCACTCGAGAGAAAAGAAGGAGGCCGGCGAGGCCGGGAATCAGGCCGAAAATGACCTGGTGCTTCAAAAAATAATAACTGTCGCCGAATTGATCGTATCCCGCGGGCGCCGAGGCCGAGGCAAGCATGACGAGGCCGAAGGCGACGAGTGCCATGACAATGGCGAGCAAGGTGTAGTCAGGATGGGAAACGGCGCGAGAACTCATGTGTGTTGAAAAATATCAAATTCGAAATGAAGAAAATCCGAAATAAATCCTAAATACTAAATCCAAAATTCAAATAATTTTGAATTTTGAATTTCTTCGGATTTCGTGCTTTGGGTTTCGAATTTTCATACTAAACCAGTGCATCCATGAGCGCGGCGGCCACACCGATCGCGGCGGCCACAAGCGAAATCACCCAAAAACGCATCACGATCTGGGGCTCGGGCCAGCCCTTCGCCTCAAGATGGTGATGGAGCGGCGAGGTTCGCAGAAGTTTTTTCCCCGTGAGCCGGCGCCATCCCCATTGAGCTAACACCGAACAAGATTCAAGAACAAACACGAACCCGATGATGGGCAGCAAAAGAGCGGAATTCGTAAGCATCGCCACAATTCCAAGAGTCACCCCAAGCGACATCGCCCCCGTATCCCCCAAAAAGAATCGAGCTGGATGGATGTTGAACCACAAAAACGCGAGAAGCGCCCCAATGATGACGCCGCAAAACACCGCGAGGTCGTACTTGCCCTGCGCGAACGCGATAATGGCATAGGCCCCGAACGCGATGAACAGGATGCCGCCCGCAAGCCCATCAAGCCCGTCCGTCTCATTCACGGAAAACGACGTCGCGACGATCACGACGAGAAAAAATAGCGCGTACCACCAGGGACCGATCACGAAATCACCGGCAAACGGCACATGGAGGATGTCCCATTCGAGCTTCACGCTAAACCACCACGCGCCGAAGAGGGCGATCGCCGTGTAAATAAGCAGACGATAGCGCATGCGCAGTCCGCCGCCGTTCGGCCCGATTTTCTTGATGTTCCAATAATCGTCCACGAGCCCGACGAGGGCGGAAGCGACGAGCGCGCCGAGCGGAAGCAAGGTCTGGGGGCGTGTGAGAAAACTCAATTTTCCGAAAAAATTTTCCGGGAACCATTGATGCAGGACGGCAAAAACGACCGCGAGCAGAAGCGCTGTGCCCCACACGACGATGCCTCCCATGGTCGGGGTGCCAGTCTTTTTGGCGTGGAGCTTCGAAAAAATCGGCGCCTCCTCCGCGCTCCGGATCGTTTTGCCAAGGCGCCAAGCCTGAAGCAAGCGGATGAGCGCCGGGGCAAACAGAAAGGCCACGAGAAACGAGACGGTCGTGAGGATAAGCAAGCGGATGATCTCAAACGATTCCAACGTCATACCCCGTTAGAAGTCTCGGAGAAAAAATTGAAAATTTTTTCTCCTTTTTGTTAGTAACTCAATACAACACGTATTCTTGTGTGGATATGGTTGGATGTCAGAGTAACACATACGACTTCTAACGGGGCATACGTTTAGAGATTCAGGGTGATGGTAAAGATGATGGAGGTCAGCAAGACCGCATTCGCCGCGACCGTGCCCCAGGCGAGAAAGAGGGCGAGCAAACGTTCCGTGCGGAAAAACATCGATGCGGCCGTGATGTTTATGAATAAAATGATCGCTCCCAAACCCGCGGGGAGAAAAACGCCATACCACGGGCCGAACTGGTCAATGCCGAAATAGATGTTGTAATGCAGGGGGATGAACCCGATGTCAATAATGCCGGGAAGAAGTCGCCAGGCAGGAAGAACGGCCGTGATGACGACCAGAGCAGCCGAAGCGAGAAACGTCCACTGATACTGCAGGGACGCGTTCCAAAGGTCGCCCAAGACGGCCCGGACCCGGCCGGTGTGCTGAAGAAAGCGCCGCATCATGTCAGTCGTCCACGGTTACGACTTCTGTCACTTGCGGCAGGGCGTCGCGGAGTGCCGCCTCCACCCCCATCTTCAGCGTGAACTGCGACAGGGGGCAGCCGCGGCAGGCGCCCTGAAGCCGGACGCGCACCACGCCGCTCGCCTCATCCATATCCACGAACTCAATATTTCCGCCATCACGCTCGAGGGCGGGCCGAATTTGCTCTAAAACGAGTTCGATCTTGTCGCGCATACGGGGATATCTTAGCGTAGAAAGTAAAAAGTAAAAAGTAGAAGGCCTTTCTACCTTCTACCCTCTACATTCTACTTCTCCGCGGGCTCCACGCGCACAAAGGTCCGATGTTCGAGCGCTCCGTGAAAATTTAGCGCTTTCTTTTGTGTAAATTTCACGACCCCGCTCACCGCCGCATACAGCGTGTCATCCTTGCCCTTACGCACATTCGCGCCCGGATGAACGCGCGTACCGCGCTGGCGCACAATAATTTCACCGGCGTTGGCTTTCGCCCCGTCGGCCACCTTCACGCCCAGCCGCTGACCTTGCGAATCGCGGCCAAGACTTGTAGAACCCGCAGCTTTTTTATGGGCCATATGTGTAGAAAGTAGAGAGTAGAAAGTAGAAAAATGATGGCGGCAGTGTAACGAAGACCGTTCTTCCTGTCAATCAGCTCTACTCTCTATTTTCTACCTTCTACCTTCTACTTTCTATTTTCTCCCTCCTGCCACCGCCTTCATGAGTGCATGAAACAGCGGATGGGGTTTAAGCGGCGAAGATTGGAATTCGGGATGAAATTGCGTGCCGAGAAAAAATGGGTGATCCGCGAGCTCGATAATCTCGACGAGTTGGCCGTCCGGGGTTGTCCCCGAGACGACCAGGCCGGCCTTTTCGAGTTGCTCGCGATAGGTGTTGTTGAATTCGTAGCGATGCCGATGCCGCTCGTGAATAAGGTCGGCCCCGTACGCCGCATGCGCGTGGCTCCCCTTTTTGAGCTTGCACGACCAGGAACCGAGCCGCATGGTGCCGCCGTAGTCCTGCTCCAGGAGCTTCTTTGCTTGGTCCGGCATGATGTGAATGATGGGGTGCGGGGTCTTTGGATCAATCTCGGTCGTGTAGGCTCCAGAAAGCCCACAGACGTTCCGAGCAAATTCGATCGACGCGAGTTGCATGCCATAACAGAGGCCGAGATACGGAATTTTATTCTCTCGAGCGCAGCGGATCGCCTCGATAATCCCTTCCACTCCTCGGTGACCAAACCCGCCAGGAACGACGAGCCCGTCATACTCTTTCAA
>CAZNKO010000006.1:0-13164 GCA_964573855.1 uncultured Gammaproteobacteria bacterium
GATCAATTTCGGTCGTATACGCGCCTTGAAGCCCGCAGACGTTCCGCGCGAACTCAATCGAGGCAAGCTGCATGCCGTAACACAGGCCGAGATACGGAATCTTATTTTCACGAGCGCAGCGGATCGCCTCGATAATCCCTTCCACCCCGCGATGGCCAAATCCGCCAGGAACGACGAGCCCGTCGTATCCTTTCAACACATCCGCTGATTTCGACCGCTCGATATTTTCCAGCTCCTTTGAATCAATCCACGTCAGCACCGCTTTCCGGCCCACGGCCCAGGAAGCATGTTTGATCGCCTCAATCACGGAAATGTACACATCGGATAGCATATAATCGCCTGTGCCGAAATATTTTCCCACGATCGCGATCTTTGCCTCTTCTTTTGTATTCTTGATGGTCTCCACGAGCTTGCGCCAGGGTTTAAGGTCGCTGTGCTTGGATTTCAATCCAAGTTTTTTAAGAACAATGTCCCCGAGTTTCTGTTCGTCGAGGATCAACGGAATTTCGTAAATGGACTCGCAATCCGGATTACTGATCACATCCTCTTTTTCCACATTGCAAAAAAGCGCGATGCGCTCCTTGCGCCGGTCGTCCATCGCAACCTCGGAGCGGCCGACGATGACGTCCGGCTGGATTCCCATGGAATTCAACATGCGCACGGACTGCTGGACCGGCTTCGTCTTCATTTCCCCGAGGTTCCCCGGAATCGGAAGATACGCGACGTGGATCTGGAGGACATTCTCCGGCTCCCGCATTTTCAAAATACGCGTGGCTTCGAAAAAAATGGCGTTTTGATATTCGCCCACGGTTCCGCCGAGCTCGACGATCACGATGTCAGCGGCCCCCTGCCCTGAGCCTGTGGTTCGACTTTGCTCACCACCATGAGCCTGTCGAATGGTCGAAGGGCCCCCCGCCGCCTTGAACCGTCGCAAAATCTCGTCCGTCACATGCGGAATCGCTTCCACATCCTCCCCCTCATACTCAAACGCTCGTTCTTTTCGGAGCACCTCGGCGTACACCTGGCCGGTGGTGAGATAGTTTACGCGATGGAGCTCCTCGCCCGTGAAGCGTTCATAGTTTCCAAGGTCCTGATCTGTCTCAAGTCCATCGGTCGTCACGAACACCTCGCCGTGTTCCGCCGGCCGAATCGTTCCGGCGTCAATATTCAAATACATATCCACCTTCATGGGTGACACTTTGTAGCCCTTGGCTTCCAGAATCGCGGCGAGCGATGCGGTGGTAATCCCCTTTCCCAACCCCGAAATCACGCCCCCGGACACGAAAATGTATTTTGTCATATCTCTCTGTCATCCTGAGCGTAGCGAAGGATCTCTTGGGATTCTTCTTTATTTACCTTCCACTCTTAAATGAATCTCCGCCTCAAATCCGTCCGGTAAATGCACGGTGACTCTCTTCTCCCCCGGCTCCTTCACGGGCTCGTTCAACTCCACCATCTCTTCCGTCACATCAAATCCGGCTTTCTTCAACCCTGCAGCGACCTGCTTCGCGTGTACCGCCGCGAATAAATGCCCCTTTTCGCTCACTTTTTCCATGAGCACAAGTTCGTGCCCCTCCATTTTGTGCGCGAGTTTCGCCGCTTCCTTCAATCCTTTCTTTGCTCGCCGCTCCGCGGAGGCCTCGCGCTCCTTCATCCGCCGCAGAGCCTCCTCGGTCGCCTGGATCGCGAGATTCTGCGGAAACAAAAAATTCATCGCATGCCCATCGGAGACATTCACGATGGCACCCTCCTTCCCAAGCGATTTCACCTCCTTGAGAAGAATCACTTTCATATTCGGTAGGCAGTATAACATTTCGTTTTTTCTCTTGACAAATCTGCCCCATAGTGTACCGTATACATGGTCTAAATCTTAACTCGCAATACTTATGTTCGATACATGTCCGACATGCCATAAGGATCCGTGCGAGTGCCAGAAGCCATAAAACGGAACCTTCCAAAAACCGTCCGCCAGCTGGCAGACGGTTTTTGATTTGGAATATCACGATTTTGCGATCCAGACACTTTTGATGTTCACAAATTCCTTGATGCCGTAGTCCGAAAGCTCGCGGCCATAGCCGGATTTCTTCACTCCGCCAAATGGGAGACGTGGGTCAGACTTCACCATTCCGTTCACGAAGATACAGCCAGCCTCAATTTTGGCCGCAAGACGCTCGGCTCGTGCGAGATCCGTGGTCCACAGGGCCGCTCCAAGCCCAAATTCGGTGGCATTCGCAACTTGAACTGCTTCCTCCTCATCTTTGACGACAATCACGGACGCGACAGGTGCGAACAGCTCTTCGCTATACGCCGGCATGCCGGGTTTGAGGTCGGTGAGGATCGTCGGGGCGTAAAAGTAACCTCGGGTTCCGACACGCTTTCCGCCCGTCACGATCTTGGCACCCATTGCCACGGATTTTTGAACTTGGGCTTCAATATCTTTCAATCCGTTCTCGCTCGCGAGCGGACCGACCTGCACCGTTTCGTCCAGAGGATCACCCACTTTCAGATTTTCAAAATGATGTTTAAAGGCGACCAAAAATTTGTCCGCGATTTTCTTCGCGACGATGAACCGCTTCGCTGCAATACAGCTCTGTCCGTTGTTCTGCACCCGCGCCGTGGTCGCAACCAACACCACCTGCTCCACATCTGCATCTTCCAAAATGATGAACGGATCACTTCCGCCGAGCTCCAGCACAGTCTTTTTGATCAAAGAGCCCGCAAGCGAGGCGACTTTGCTGCCAGCCGGTTCGCTCCCAGTGAGCGTCACCGCAACCACGCGGGGATCGCGAATCACGCGCTCCACTTTTGCCGCTCCAATCGCGAGATTTTGGAACACACCTTCCGGAAACCCGGCTTCTAAAAATGCTTTCTCGATTGTCGCAGCGCACTGCGGTACATTCGAGGCGTGTTTCAGCACTCCCACGTTCCCGGCCATCGCGGCCGGAGCTGCAAACCGCATCACCTGCCAAAACGGAAAATTCCAGGGCATCACGGCGAGCACGACCCCGATCGGATCAAACCGCGCGTAACTTTTTCCCGCATCGGTCTCGATTGGCTCTGGCGCAAGAATCTTCTCCGCATGCTCAGCGTAGTACTCGCAAGCCCAAGCGCATTTTTCGACTTCGCCCACCGCCGCTTTGATCGGCTTCCCCATTTCACGCGTTGCAAGCTCCCCAAGCGATCGGCTGTTTGCCTTCAAATACCCCGCGAGTTTCAACATCTTCGCTTTGCGCTCGACAAACGAAACATCTCGCCACAATTCAAACGCCTTCTGCGCTTTCGCGAGACGTGCGTCAATCTCCGCATCTGTTAATTCCTCAAACGTGCCGAAGACCTCACCGGTCGCTGGGTTACGTGAAACAAGTGACATAGAAATCTTAATCAATGATCGACATTGTTGTTCCGAGGAGTATGTCGGAGCCCCGCCAGCTCGGTCTCCCGCGAAGCGGGAGTGGCGGGGCGAGACATAAGGCGCGTTCGGCCGCTGGAGCCGGACGACGCCGTCTCCGAGGGACAATGATGTCGATCATATTTCACACGTCTTGTTTTTGAGCTCTTCTCCGAACACACGCTCATTTTCTGAATAATCCACTGGAACTTCGATAAGGTGCACGCCGGTTTGGTCGAGGCAGCCCTTGAGAAGAGAGGCGACATCCTCGGCGCGCCGCGCACGATAGCCCCGCGCGCCGAAACTTTCCGCGAACGTGACGAAATCCGGATTGCCAAACTTAAGACCAAATTTTTCAAACCCCATCCCATCCTGTTTCCACTGTATCATCCCGTACCCGTTGTCGTTCAAAAGAAGGATGGTCAGATTGAGCTTCAGCCGCACGGCCGTCTCGAGCTCCTGGGCGTTCATGAGGAATCCGCCGTCACCGCAAACCGCGAGAACTTTCCGCTCCGGATACACGAGCCGGGCGGCGATCGCGGAGGCAAGGCCGGCGCCCATGGTCGCAAGCGCATTGTCGAGCAGAAGCGTGTTCGGTTCGTAGGTTTTGTAATGGCGGGCGAACCAAAGTTTGTACATACCGTTGTCGAGCGCCACGACGCCGTCCTCCGGCATAGCGCGCCGCACATCGGCAACGATCCGCTGCGGAATGACAGGAAAGCGTGCATCTTTTTCTTTTTCAGCAATGTGCGCGTCCAATTTTTCTTTCACACGAAAAAAGTAGGAAAAATCCCACTGGTTCTTTTTTTGGATCCGCTCCTTCATCTGCCAGATCGCATTTGCAATGTCGCCGATCACCTCGAGCTGGGGGAAATAAATGGAATCCACTTTGGCGGAATAAAAATTGACGTGGATGACCTGTTGAGTGATGGGACCAGTGACGGGTGACGAGTGACCGATTACTTGTCCCTGGTCTCTTGTCGCTTGTCTCATAATAAAGGGCGGCTTTTCCACCACATCGTGCCCGACATTGATGATAAGGTCCGCGCGGTCAATGGCGCAATGCAGATAATCGTTCGCCGTGAGTGCCGCACAGCCGAGATACAAAGGATGCCGCTCGTCCACGACTCCTTTTCCCATTTGCGTGTTGAAAAATGGAATGCCGGTCGCGTCTATAAATTCGCGGAGCATCTTGGATGTCAGTTTCCTATTTGCGCCAGCACCGATCAACAAGAGCGGATGCTTCGCCGCCTCGATCATCTCCACAGCTTGTTTGATCGCCTTTTCTTCCGCGATTGGCCGTCGCACCTTTCTCACCTCAAACACATCTATCTCCTCTATCTCTTCTCCGGCCACATCTTCCGGCAGCTCTAAATGCACGGCCCCAGGCCGCTCTTCTTCTGCAACGCGAAACGCCTCGCGCACCACGGCCGCGACCGCACTCCCATTCACGATCTGCTTTGTGTACTTCGTGACCGGCCGCATGACGTCGCTGGTACTGATGATTTGAAAATGTCCCTGCTTGCTCTTTTTGATTGGCTTCTGGCCTGTGATCATCACAAGCGGCATTCCGCCAAGCTCAGCAAACGCTGCCGGCGTCACCAAATTTGTCGCTCCAGGACCGAGTGTTGAAAGCGCGACTCCGGCCTTTCCGGTCAAGCGCCCCATGGTCGCGGCCATAAAACCGGCCGTCTGCTCATGGCGTGTCGTGATAAATTTCACTTGAGAAGTCCGAAGCGATTCCAAAAGATCCAAATTTTCCTCCCCAGGAACGCCAAAGACATACTTCACCCCTTCATTTTCGAGGGCTTTAACAAAGAGGTCCGACGCTTTCATACGGGGGACATTGTACACGAGAAGCGGTCCCTGCCAAGCCTTGTCCTGCGAGAGACATCCCCTGAACCATTAATGTGCCGATCGGCACATTAATGGTTCAGGGGTTCGTTTTTTATTTCACCCTTCGACAGACTCAGGGTCTGCGTGACGCTTGGCGTCACTTGACCATCCTCCGCACGTCCTGCACTTCTTTATCAATCGCCGCCTCGGCAATGTCCAAGTCTTTTTTGAGCCGCCGCGCAATGGATTCTTCTTCCTTTGTGAGCTGGCGCTCAGACTTCGCTTTTTCAATCAGCTTCAACTGACGGCGCATGTCCTCGCGCAGTTTGTCGAACGCCCGGTGCAAGGTCTGCTCCACGTCGCGGATCTCCTTCAAGAGCCGTTTATTTTCTCCGTGATAATGCCGCTTCTCATACCAGAGGAGAAGAGAAAGAAGAATAAGGAGCGCGAGCAAGAGGAGGAAGATCGCGAAATAGGTAATGACGAAGTTGCCGATGCGGAGCACGGCCGGAGAACTGACCGAGATCGAAACGCCCGCGGACCAATCGCTTTGGGCGCCGATCGGGTCCGTCACGCGAGCGCGGAGCGTGTACTCGCCGCTCCGTACGCGACGCGGCCAGGTGAGGAAAAATTTGCCTTCCGCATCACTCGTCACCTGCTGGGTGTCTGTAAAACCGAAGTCGGATTTAAGCTCAAGCGTCACGGACGAATTCGGATAGGTCGAGCCCTCGATCTCCATCGCCTCTCCCTGGGTCAGGAAATCCAGGTACTTTTCAATGAGCGGCGGCTCGATGGCAAGGATCGTCATCTTGAACGTCGCGGGTGATGACGAAGCATTTCCCGCTTGGTCTACCGCCGTGACGACAATCGTGTGCTCCCCAGGAGAAAGGAGGGGCAGGCGCCAGGATTTGCCGCCTGCAAACTCACCCGCAGAGACGCGAACGGTTTGAGTATTGACCGGATCAATCGTGATGTCGTAATACGCGACCCCAGATACGGCATCCGTGGCCTTGAAGATGACCGCAGGCTGCGGATCGGTCGTGGTAGATTCTCCCTGAAAGCTGATCGTCGGCTGGGTCGGCAGGCCCGTATCAATGTTGAATCGGAAATGCGCCGTGGGCCCCCACCCGTTCGCGTTTTGAAGACGGATATGGAAATACCAAACGCCGTCGTCCACGTCATCGTACCCGTAAGTCGAGAACACGCCGTCCGAGCGCGTCCCCGGGTCCCGATTCGGATCCCGATCCGCAAGCACATTCACTCCTCTTATTCCGCCTGGCATCACCCAGGTGAATTCCGGGTCATTGTTTGTGTACCACCGATTCGGATCCGGATGCGTGGAAGATGTCACAACAGGCGCCGCTGGAACGCCGCGCGCCGGAGCCGTTGGTGTCTCCGGAGCGCCCTCGCCTGCCGCTGTGATGCTGTAGGTCGCGTTCCCGACCCCGGTCAGAATGTTCGTCCCGAGTCCATCGTTCGCAAGCACGGAACTGCTCGTAAAACGCACGGAGGCGGCTCCCACGGCTTTCGCACGAAACGTGATCGTGAGGAGTTTCCCGGCCGCACCGTTATATCCGGGATTAAAAATAATCCCTTCAAAAGAGATCGTTCCGTTCGCGTTTGAATACGACGGCTCCTGCACCCAGAGGCTCATGATCGAACCGCTCTTGGAAAGTCCGGTCACTTCGACTTTGTCTGTCGGAAATGAGAGGGATCCGGAATAGGCATTCGACGCTTGGTCCGCGCTGTTCGTATAAATGCTCGCGGAAAATGTCTTTCCAACCTGGTAGGAACCAGAAGCAGGAGAAAGATAAAGGGTCGCCGCCTCGGCCGCATGAGGTAACAAGAAAAACGAAAATACGGCAACGCTAAACATGGCTCCCCACTTCCAATTTCGGATTTCGAATTTCGGATTTAGTGCTTTTTTCTCCCCCATATCCTCCCCCCGGCAGCCGTGGCTGCCGCAAGAATTACAATCAGTATACCCCAGAGCACGTAATTCTCATACCAGGCCGGTGGATATTGAGCCGGAACCGTTGCCTCGCGCATATTGCCCGCACGATCCACGGCACGCACCAGAATGTCATGCCGCAAACGTTGATCGGAAACGCGTGCGGGACTCGCGACACTAACCCATGTCTCTTGTTCAAAGAGTCGCCCGAAACTCCACCAGGGTAATTGTTCTTTCAATTCGTAGTGGTCCATGCCCGATTGTTTGTCTTGCGCCAAGAATGAGACAAACCACTGTCCCTCAAAAATGGTCGGATCTTTGGAGACGACGGGGGTGAATGATTCAGGAGGTGTTGTGTCTGTCGGCAAAAGAAACGGCGGTGTCTCTACTCCTTCTTTAATCGTGATCGTCATCGGCGCGTGGCGCAGGACAGCCGTAGAGCCCTCCCCATCATTCAAAAGAACGCGATCGTTGGAAGTTTTAATTTGCGCGGTTCCTGTTTGCTTCGTCTCAAACAAAACAGAGAAAAGATAGCCACGGACTCCCATGTATCCTCCCGGAGTAATTCCCGCAAAACTGATCCCTCCTTGTCCCTTATCACTTGTCACTTGTCTCTGTGCTGGCCGCTCCACCCAAAGGGAAATGATCGAGTCCGCATCTTGGATACCTTTAAATTCGAGAAGAGCGGAGGGATAAAGCACTTGACCCTCATAGGCGTTCACCGATTCCTCCTCGCTATTCACGAACACACCGACTTCGATCACGACTCCAACGTCCACTTCGCGCGCTTGCGTGCCGAAATACAACTCCGCCGCCTGCGTGGGAGGCGCAGAGACAGGAGACAAGAGACAGGAGACAAGAAGAAAGATAAAATAGACAAACTTCATAACTTCGTTGAACGAATAAAACCATATAACAAACGCCCAACGTCATCGCGTAGGTTGGCAAGTTTTTGATGCTCGACGGCAGAGAGATATCCGAGCCGTAAACAAAAATCAATATAATATTCGAGCTCGCTCAAAGATGCAGAAGCAATGTTATAGAATTGAATTTTCCCCTTTTTTGATGTACGAGCGTAACCTTCCACGATATTCGCCGGAACAGAAACCGCGGCCCGCCTCATTTGAGAAGTTAAGCCAAAAAGCTCATCGTGCGGGAACGATTTCGTCACGGTATAGACCTGAAAAGCGAGCTCGTCCGCTTTTTGCCAAACGATCAATTTACGATAACTTTGATGATCTTTATCCATATTCTTATCCCTTGTCTCATGTCTCATGTTTCTTGTCTCTTCCCTACCCAGTCCAATAGAAGGCCATGATTGAAAAATCGATCAAATCGATCTTACCATCTCCATTCAACCGGGCGAGCTCGATCGGGGCGAAGGCATTAGAGAGCGGTCGTTTGTACCAAAAGGCGGCGATCGAGAAGTCCACCAGGTTGACCCGACCATCACAGTTAAGATCTGCCCGTGTGCAAGCATCGGCCCCCGGTTCCAGTTTAATCGTGGACGTTCCCACACGAAAATTCGCCGCAATGCTAAAACCGCTCACTGCCTGGTTTCCAATCGATGCCTTGGATTTCGTGATGTGCGACCCGTACTCCAAAATGGTGGTGTCAAAATAGTAAAGGTACCCTCCATCTTTATCCGACACGGTTTCACGAAAATACTCCTGCTCGGAACCAATCAGAATCGTAATGTCCGCTTGCTGGGCTGATTGTCCAAAAATGGCGATATCTTCTCCCCGTTTCACCTGTAATTTATCGACTGCGATCGTTGGAGCGATAAAGATGCCGCTAACATTGGTGGTAACGCCTTCCGGGACACTGACGGGGAACGTGACAAGACTGGAGCGGCGGCCAGCCTTATCCTCCGCATACAAGGCAAAAAAATAATTTCCGCCGGAGAGATTGGAAATGGTAACAGAAAAAAGTGAATCCGTTCCCGAAACCGTTGATCCCGCCACTTGGGCGTCTTTCAAAATAGTCACCGAAACACCCGGATAGGCCCGTCCGCTAAAAATGACCAGCGTCCCGCTCGGTGCAGGCGCTCCCCCGCCGCCTCCACCACCGCCTCCACCACCACCCGCCGCGGCAGGAGCAGAACTCACCTCCGCGGATTGGGCAAGATTCTGACTCGCGGCGTCCCTCGCCTGAACGACAAAATAATAGGTCGTTCCGTTCGTGAGCCCTGTCCGTGTCGAAGATGTTACAAGACCGACGTCAGTATAGGTGTAGGGTCCACCAGCCGTGGTGGACTGTCCGACCGCATAACTCGACACGACCTCCCCGAGTGACGCGACCGAAGCCGTCCAGGACAGAGAGACCTGCGCGTCGCCGGAGGTCGGGGTCACAACCGGCGAGGTCACAATGGCATAATATTGGAAACCGGCGCGTCCGGTAAAAGTCGTGCTCGTGCTCTCCCCGATCACGGTCTGGCTTGTGCTGGAGTAATGCTCAAACGTAGTGGAAGTCGATCGATTGCCGCCTCCCATCGTGATCACCGGGTCGCGCAAAATAAAATTCGTGCTCGTATAATCCGTCGCGGATGCAAAAGATCCCTCTAATATCAAAACAACGACAAGGGTGGTTAAAAGCCATCTCCGCATAACATGGGTATTTTAGCGTAGAAAGTAGAATGTAGAAAGTAGAAAAAAGTAGAAGGGCGATTTCCCTTCTACTTTCTACCCTCTACCTTCTACTTTTTCCTACTGCGTCGCCGCTTCGCCCTCTGCCGCTGCTCCCCCTTCGGCTCCCGCTTGCTCCCCGATATTCACCGGCGCCACTTCGACGATCTTATTGTCTGTGGGACTATAGAGAATAGCCTTACGTGCCGTTGTATAAATCAACACCTTGTCGCCAGTCTTTGCATTCGCAAAAAAGGCCTGCTCCTTCAACTTTTCTGGATCCTGAACCGTCGCGACTGTCGGCTTCTCGTCTGCCGGAAGCACAATAAGCGCGCCAACCTTGGCCACAAGCGCTTCAGCCTCCTTTTGGGCCTGCTGTTGAGGATCCGCCTTCAGGGTCTGAAGTTCATTATAGAAATACCCGGCCGTAGCTGCAGACCCAACGAACAGCACTCCGAGCACGATGAGAGGGAGGAGTTTTTTCATAGATTAAACAAAGAATAATGTCGCCCGATAGTGTAACAGGGTCTGTTTTTCTCGACAAGTGCCTCTCAACCTCATTCCTGTTATGATAACAAAGCCCTGAAATTAGGGTCTTCATGCTCGCCCGCGTCAAAGAACTCCTCCTCCAGAATCGAAATCCGAAACAAACCGTGGTGAAAAACATCTTTTGGCTTACCGTTACCCACGGAAGCCGGGTTTTGCGGACAGTCACGATTGTGTTGGCCGCCCGGATCCTGGGTGCTTCTGAATACGGCGCCTTCTCTTATCTTCTTGGACTGCTCGGTCTGCTCGCGTTTTTCTCTGATATGGGAGTTTCGGACATCCTCACGCGGGACGTCGCCCAACACTCTGAAAGACGAAAAAAATATTTTGCTGCCGGTTTTTGGATCAGCATGCTTTTTTTGTTCCTCACGAGCGTGAGTATCCTGATCATTGCTCCCTCGGTCGTTACGATTGCCGAGGTAAAACCCCTCATCACATTCGCCATCCTGCTACTCATATTCGATACCGTGCGCGAACCGATCTTGGCCTTCCTGCGCGGAACCGGAAAAATGGAAACCGAGGCCCTGATCGTCGTCGCGGCAAACTTCACCATGGCCATTGCCGGTCTCATCATTCTCCAGTGGCAGCCGAGCATGAAGAATCTGCTCCTCGTCTACATCTTGAGCAGTGTCGTTGCGTTGTCCATCTCCTTCCTCGTGGCAAAAAATATCCTAAAAGGGATTTTTCAGCATATCCACTTGCACGTGGCGAAAGAGATGCTTGTGAACTGCTGGCCACTTGCGGTTTCAGGCGCGTTCGGTTTTATGTACGGTCTTGACATTCTCATGCTCGGGTGGTGGCGGACGCCAGCAGAAATTGGATTCTATGCCGCGGGGCAAAAATTGCTGCAAATTCTTTCTATCCTGCCGGCTATCTTGGCTCTGGGCGTTTTCCCAACCCTCAACGCCTTGATCAGCAAACGCGAGCAAACGAAAACGATCAACGAACGGTCCATGGCTGTGGTGTTCCTTTTTGCCCTGCCCGTTGTCATCGGCGGCCTCCTATTGAGTGAACCGATTTTCAGAATGGTTTATGGGAATGAGTACCTCCCCGGAGTCGCCTCCTTCCAGATTTTATTGCTGAATTTCCTGCTGATCGCCCCAGGAGCCATGGTCACAAATCTCGTTTTGGCCCATAACCAGCAACGACGTATATTGAAATACGTGGGAATGGGGGCTCTTCTCAACCTAGCTTTAAATACCCTCCTGATCCCGAGCTGGGGAATTGTTGGCGCAGCAGTAGCAACCTTCCTGGGGCAAACCCTCTATGTCACCCTTGCGTGGCGAATGATGAAATCCTTAAGCCATTTTGACACCCTCCGGCACTTGAAAAAAATCGGGCTTGGGTCCTTGGCCATGGGCCTTCTCTGTTTTGGCCTGTCAAAAGCAGGGATCCCGCTTGTGCTGACGGTCGCAATTTCTGCGTTGGGTTATTTCAGTTTGTTATTCGTTTTGAAAGAAAAAACGATCCACGATTTCTTCACCCTCATCAAGTCGTCACCAATCGAGGGTGCCCCGGAAACGAATATCCGTCCTCTGGAATACTGACCTGCATCAGAGAAACTTTTCAAACACATCGAGACAGACGTCCAAGCTCAAATATCTTTTTGCATACTCCAGGCCGTTCCTTCCTTGCTGATCAAGCGAGCCCCGTTCATGCTCCATGTGGCGAACCGCTTGCACAGCAGTCTCAAGATCTCCGGCGATGGTCGCCATTCCGCACTGTGCGTTTTTCACCAATGTGAAGCCGTCGCTCTCTTTGTTCAGAAATGCGAGAACTGGCTTTCCTGCTGCCAGATATCCCAAAAATTTTCCAGGAATGAAGGGGGTTGCATTCTTAGCGCTCAAGCACACGAGTCCAACATCTGCCTCCTGAACGAGGGAGGCATAGTCGTCCTTCGTGACGAATGGTTTCACGATAACGTTACTTAGTCCATAAGAAGCGACCAGCGATTCGATCTTTGTCTTTTCCATCCCATCTCCGACGAGCAGAAACACGACGTCCTTGAGATCCGTCACGTTCCGGGCCGCCTCGACGAGAAATTCCAATCCTTGCGCGGGTCCCAGAATCCCCCCAAAGAGAAACACGAACTTGCCGGTGAGCGACCACTGGCCGCGAAATGTTTCCGAACGCGATGGCCGCGAATAAAAATCAAGATCCACCCAATTTGGAATCGTCACAATCTTCTCTGGCGGGATTTTCTTGTGTTCGATCAGGAATTTCCGTCCGCCTTCAGAATGGAAGGTAATGGCATCGGCGTCTCGATACACGCGTCTCTCGATCGCCTCAAACAGCCACACGGCAGGTTTTTTTGACCAGCCGGACAGGATGCCTAAATCAATCGCATTCTGGGGAAAAATATCTTCAAGCAACAGAATGAATTTTGCCTTCAATCGTCGTTTGATCACCCCGCCGATAAGCGCAAGCGGAAGTGGCGGACTGTAGACGATCACAACGTCAATTTTTTCCTTGATTATTTTTTTCGCTGCCCAGAAGAAAAGAAACGGCAACAATAATTGAGAAATGCCGCGGATAAAAAAATGGACCTTATGAAGCGGTAAGGTTTTAGCCCTGATTACGTTCACGCTGTTTTCCTCTTGGACGCCTGCAAGGACTTTTCGCGAATTCTTGGGTAAATAATGTCGTGGGTACGACGTAAGCACCCAGATGTTATGGCCGCGTTTCTTCAACCCTTCGGCAAACTCCTGCATGAGATGCGCGGCCGAAGAGACTTCTGGCGGATAAATATCCGCCACGATGAGGATGTTTTTCTTCACATTAATAGAATCCGTTCACGCGACGCTGTTTGATGACTGGGG
>CAZNKO010000006.1:13174-29988 GCA_964573855.1 uncultured Gammaproteobacteria bacterium
GCGCAAGACCTTGCTGGAGACGTTGAGGTCGCGGTAATCCTCCGGCACAGGAGTCGTCTCCCCTTTGACGTATTGCGTCGTCACGATCTCGATCGCTTGCAGAAGAGGATCTTTTTCGGGCGCAGACAATACCAGACTTCCCTTGTCGAAGGCCTCCGGCCGTTCCGTACTCATGCGTAAATGAACCGCAGGCAATCCAAGAATGGCAGCCTCTTCCGCAATGGTCCCGCTGTCGGACAAGACGCAAAAAGCGTTTTTTTCCAATTTGACGTAATCGAGAAATCCGAACGGTTTTTGGAGACACACCCGTTCATGGAGCCTCATGCCGTACTCTTGGATACGTTGGGCTGTTCGTGGATGCGTGCTGACGATGAGAGGCCGGCCAAACGCTTCGGCAACGGTATTCAGAGAGCCAAAAAGTTCCTCGAGTTTTTCCCGCTGTTCCACATGCTCTTCCCGATGAATGCTCACGACAAAATACCCGCCCTTTGTCAGGGAAAGTTTTTCAAGAATGGTAGACCGGTCAATCGCTTCCCCGTGGTGATGAAGAACCTCCGCCATGGGCGAACCGGTCACAAAAATTTTTGCCGGATGGAGACCCTCCCGAAGAAGATTACGTCTCCCGTGTTCGCTGTACGTAAGATTGATGTCGCTGATATGATCCACGATTCGACGATTGATTTCTTCTGGAACATTCTCGTCAAAGGCACGATTGCCGGCTTCCATGTGGAAAATTGGGATTTTCATACGCTTAGCAACAAGCGCGGCGAGCGAACTGTTCGTGTCACCCAAAATCAGCACCGCGTCCGGTTGTTCTTTCTTGAATACCTCTTCGCTTTTCGCAATCACGTTCGCGATCTGACCCCCAAGCGTTTCTGCCTGCACCCCCAAAAAATAATCCGGTTTCCTGATTTGAAGGTCAGAGAAAAAAACCTGGCTCATTTCGTAGTCATAACTCTGACCGGTATGCACCATGACATGATTCACGTGTTCATCTAATTTAGAAAAAACACGGGACAACTTAATAATCTCCGGCCGTGTCCCGAAGAATGTCATCACCTTCAATTTAGGCCTCTGGGCGTCCATACGCAGTAAATGAAATCAACTCGTCTTGAATCTCTTTGAGAGAAAGCAGAAGTCTCTTCACTTCCTCGACCGACAACCGATTCGTGTTCGCAGATGTGTACCCATGTTCTGTCAGTCCGTTCTTTTTCTCCCCGCGAAAATAGTATTGACGATAATCCATGCCCGGAACCTCCGGGGCGATGCGGAAATAATCACCGAGATCTTCTGCGCGGAGCGTTTCTTCGAATGAAATGAGACTTTCGTGCATCTTTTCCCCAGGACGGATGCCGATCTCGCTAATCTCTTTATTGTAGCGGAAAATTTCCGCAAGAGCCTGCGCCAAATCGCCAATCGTCGAGGCAGGGGCCTTTTTCACATAAATCGAGCCGTTCTCCCCATGCGCCAAGGCATACAAAACCAAGTCCACGGAATCGCGAAGCGGCATCATGAATCTTGTCATGGCTTTGTTTGTCACGGTGATAGGCTTCTGCTGTTTCATCAGATCAACAAAAAAAGGAATCACCGAGCCGCGGGTGTACATGACATTGCCATAACGAGTAACGCAGACCGTAGTGTCGCCTCTTTTTTCTCGGGAAGCCGCAACCGTGATGCGCTCCATGAGCGCTTTGGACATCCCCATCACGTTGATAGGATAGACTGCCTTGTCCGTACTCAAAAGCACAACGCGCTTCACCTGGTTCCGAATGGCCGCATCAATCACATGGTGAGCGCCCAGGACATTCGTTTGCATCGCCTGCATGGGAAAAAATTCACAATTCGGCACTTGCTTCAGCGCCGCGGCATGAAAGACGTAGTCCACACCATACATCGCATGATCGATCGAATCCCTGTCCCGCACGTCCCCGGTAATGAACCTGATCATGTCCGTATTGAATTTGTTCCCCATGTCGAATTGTTTCTTCTCATCGCGACTGAATACGAAAATCTTTTTTGGACGCATCATGAGCAGCCGTTCCACAACCGCATTACCAAAAGAACCGGTCCCGCCGGTTACTAAAATGGTCCTTTGTTCAATCATCTTTCCCGCGTCATCCATGTGCGGGAATAGTAGAGGAAGCCCGGGGATTTATCAACCTATTTTTCGGCGTTCGTACAGCTTGGCGTCCACGAGGAACCGATACCAGCACCCTTGGAGAAAATGGAAGATCAGCCCTTCTTTTCCGTCCAAGAAACCGAGCTTGTAAATATAGCGGTACAAGAAGTAAAACCACGCCCGCCAGAACATCGGCAATCGAAGATATACGTTTGTTTTGAGCCATCGCTTCCGACGAACCTGACGCCCCATGACGATGGCGTTGTATACCTCGGCAGAATAATCGGACAGGAGATCCTGAACCTCCCGCGAGGCATACCCGTTGTGTTTCTCCGTCCATGCCGTGAGATCTTTTTTATTGTCGTGGATAAAATCGTTTCTCAATCGTTGGAACGTCCCTTCCAAGAGAACCGTATGTTCATCCATGGCGGTAAACTCAATTCTCCCCTTTCCGAACCGGAAAACACGCAAGAACCATGCGGGGTAATATCCGCCATGTTTGATCCAACGGCCCATAAAATACACGCGCCGTTTGATGGACAAGGCATGAACATCCTCGGCAAGACGAAGAAGCGTTTCATCGATCTCTTGTTTCAGCGCCTCCGTCAAATACTCGTCCGCGTCGAGACGTAAAATCCATTCGCTGCGGATCGGGAGATGCTCCAGCGCCCAATTATATTGGCCGGAATAATATCCTTCGAACGGATGCTGAACCACGGTCGCATTGTATTGTTTGGCAATCTCCAACGTCTTGTCGGTAGAAAAAGAATCCACGACGAAAATCTCGTCGGCCCAACCCGCAATGCTCGCAAGGCACTGGCCGAGGTTCAGCTCTTCGTTATACGTGAGGATAATGGCGCTCAAAGTTTTCTTCATACTTCTTTTTCCGCAAGAATATACAGAGAATGAGAAAGGGGCCAAAAACGTCCGTAATACCCATGGCGCACCACTCGAAGACCGACTTTTTTCAACTCTCGCACTAATGTCTTCCTTGAAAAAAACCTCACATGCGAACCCGTGGGATCAAAGTGTTCATCAAAAACAAAAAGGGTAATGAAAATATTTTTTACCCATCCATGATAGGGGACGGTGATAAGACATCGCCCCCCCCCGGCTTTAAAATTCTTCCTATTTCACGAAAAGCATTTTTCGTGTCATACACATGTTCCAAAACTTCTGAAGAAAAGACAAAATCCGCAGAATGACTCTGGAGGGGAAACGCGCCGCCGTCTTCAATCTTTTGAAAAAGCGTGTTTGGCAAGCCCTTCCTAGCTTTTCTCAATGCCTCTTCTGAAACATCCAGCCCAATATAGGTCGCGTTCGGATTTATCGAAACGATCTCCTTCCCTATTTCCCCATTTCCGCATCCAAAATCAACGATAAGAAGATTGCGTTCTTTAGGGATAAATCTCTTGAGCGTCGGCCATTTCAAAAAATAGTCGTGTAAATGACCTTCCTTTTCGCTCCAGTATTGTTCGTAGAATTGAGACGTCATGTTTGTTCATTCTTTTTTTGCTCACCAATGATCCTACCATACTCTTGTCGCATGGTATTGGTCGTATGCTTGACCGAGAAACGACTCCCAACAAGCTCCTTTCCCCGTTCTCCCATTTCTTTCGCTGCTTGAGGATCGCGGAGCATCATGATGATCGCGTCCGCGACTTGAGCCACGTCTTTCTCAACCACAATGCCGGCATTTGCTTCCTTTATTTCTCCCGAAATCCCAACTCCGCTTGTGACGACAACTGGTAACCCACATACAAGAGCTTCCACGACAGCCATGCCAAAACTCTCCGAATAGGAAGGAAGAACGAAGACATCGGCATCTTTGAGTGCTGCCAGCTTGTCAGCGCCAAAAAGCGGGCCGGTAAAAATTACCCTCTCCTGGACCTCTTTCTTGTATCCCTGTTCATCCGGACCAGCCACGACAAGGACCGCCGCTGGTTCCCGTTTTAGGACTTCTCTAAACGCCGGAAGAAGCGTATCAAGTCCCTTCACCCAGGTTAACCTGCCTAAAAATAGAATGATCTTTTGTTCTTGACGGATGCCGAATTTTTCCCTAAACGTCCCTCGCGGCACGTTTCTGCTTTGGAAGCTTTCAATATCAATCCCATGAGGAATAATGACCGCCTGTTTCAACGGAAGGCTAGCGGCCAGATATTCATCATGTTCCTTTTGGGAAGCGAAATGGATGGCCGAAGCCCGTCGTAAATTCCTTTTCTCAATCGAGGAAAGATAAAGATTCTTTTTCAAACCGTGATGGCGCAGCGGCTCTTTCATAAGAGAACCGAGCGGTGAAATGATAAGGGGCTTGCGATATCGTTTGGCGTAGTGCGCTCCAAACAGGGAGAGCGAAGAGAAGACCGACGTGCAATGGATGAGATCGAATTCTTTCGCGTATTCTTTCATTACTTTATGCAAGGCACGTGAATAACACCAGGGGTTGAACGTCATGGGAAAATAAAAAACCGACACGCCGTCTATCACTTGATGGTGCGAGACGTCCATCCTTTTGCCACGGTCCATGTCCGTGGTATACACTGTCACTTCTACCCCTTGCTGGACTAATTCCTTGTTCAAGGTGTGGGTTACAAGAATCGGCCCGGGAGAATCCGTGGCGGGGAGATAACTTGGAATGAGATGGAGCACCTTCATACGTCAGAGAGCAATCCAAGAAGCCGGAATGAGAGTCTCACAGTCAAACGGTTCACTTCCATTCCAACGCGCCGGGGCGATGACGATTTTTCCAGGATAGGAATTCAAATAGGCAGCCCACCAGCTGAATGTGCTGTTGCTGATGATCTGGTGTCGACACAAACTCATCAACACAAGTTCTTCCGCATCCGTAAGATGATGCGACCGGTCTACGAAATAGCTGCCGCTTGGCACAGGTAAGTTTGCCTTCACCCAGGGAATATCATCTGAAAAAATAATGTACTGCGGCCCGTGAATCTTTTGTGAAAGGGTCTCCATCGCTTTTTTAAAATACGCCAAAGAAAGCAACGCGTCTCCCGCAGACCATACATAATCACCCCGACGGACATGGATCGCGACCGTGTTTTCTTTTTGGACCAGACGGAACAGATCCGTCCCTGGATCTAATGGTTTTTGAAGAGTGAATTCCTGACAGAGGATGTCTCTGATGGTTGAAAAATACTTCAGATCCTGCCAGTACCCTTCCAGATAGACATCCCCGGAAATATCAAGGACATTATCATCTGGACGCAAAAATTTTTCGTTGACGTATTTCCTCCTTCTCAATGGCTTAAGGCCTTCCAAAAAAGACAGTTTAGATTTGGTCCACTGAATCTGGTAATTCGTTTTTGCGAAATTCTGCACGATATTAAATGCAAAAATTTCATTCGGGTTCTGCCCGGCCACCTTTGGGAAATGAGGAAACCAACTCGTATCGAGTTCGAGCTGGCTCTGGTGTCGGTGAGCAAGCGCCCGGCCCATGGCATACTGAAACATCTGGTTGCCGAGCCCCACGGTTAATCGAACGGTAATCATAAAAATATCATTTCACGAACCAAAAACAACCACAACCAATCCGCTCATCCGCAACAAGTTCTTTTTGATTATAGATCAACCCCTTGTCCTTTTCCCGCATGGAAACGAGAGCGAATTCTTTCAGCTCGAGGTCAGAAAAATAACTCATAACCTGTTCGTAAGAATAGATCCTATGCGCATTGAAATGGACCTTCGGCCGTCCCACGGGAACGACAAATAATAACGAACCTCCTTTGGCAAGAACTCTCTTCAATTCTTTGATGGCCTTCAGATCTGCTTGAGGATCGACAGGGTCTCCGTATCTCCCGAGCCCAATATGCTCAATCACATGCATGCACGACAAGGAGGCGACGCTTTCATCTTTGAAAGGAAGAGACAATAAATCTGCGTGGCCGGTCTCCAGATTATCCAATATGAGCGGAGCGGGCCGGTAATCATAAAATCTGACCGGAAGAAAGGCGGACACCATCGAGCAAAAATGGAGAGTGGAGGAAATATCTATATGTTCTTTGGGCTGTAACTTCGCAAGACATCGCGCGGCCCAGGCGGGATGATACACATAATGCCTGTCAAAAGATGTTGTTTTGGTTTTCTCAAAAAGGCAGGGGTGCAGATCACGCAGGCGCGCAGAAAAACGGCAATCATTCGCCTGCCGCATCTTGCGATAAAATAAAAAATAATCCTTCAAGATAAAAGGTGCGGATAAAATCTTTTTCATTTGTTCAATCGCAAAAAAATAATAGTCCTGCGCGTCCCGAGTCAGATACTTTCCTAGTTTTGAGTGCCTCAATTGATACCGCCGTGGGGCCGGGATAATTTGGCGCACGATATGTGCGAGGATGCGACGGCATCGCGTGGAAAGGCGATCGTCCTCCGGAATCTCATAACCGAGTACCTGCATCTGCAAGCGCTTCCTCGCTTGTGTGGCCTCACGCTCTTGCATTCGGAATCGTGTACTCATGATCGACGCCTTGTGCAGACGCCGACGATACAACACGTCCGACAGATTGGCGAAACGCGTCTGGCGGATAAGGCGGCTCCAAAGTTCCGTGTCCGAGGCATACAAAACCGCCGGATCGTACCCGCCAACTTTCTGAAGCAAGTCCGCGCGCATGATGACAGTCGGATCATTCATAGCGGAGCAAAGAAGCATTTCCTGAAGAATTTGTTCGTGTCCACAAAACCGCTCCACGATCGCAATTTCTCTCCCGCGATGGTCCGTCTGAACCATATCCGTTCCCACCACCCCTACGTTCGGGTGATCTCTCAAGAAATTGATCTGTCGTTCAAACCGTTCCGGCAAACTCACGTCATCAGCATCCATCCTCGCGACGAACATCCCGCGGACTTTTTCCAATCCCCTATTGAGCGAAGCGGCCAACCCAATATTCTTTTCATTTTTCAAACGAATGATGCGAGGATCCAAAAAAGCAGAAAGAATGAAAGACGTTTGGTCGCTGGACCCATCGTCAATGATAATCAATTCAAAATCTTTAAACGTTTGATCCAAAACGCTCTGCACTGCCTCACGGATATATTTCTCCCCGTTATAGACGGGCAAGAGGACGGACAGGGTTGGGGTCATGCTATTTTCCTATGAGCTTCTGGATAGCTTTATACGCATCTTCGCAAAATTGCTCAACCGTAAATGGTTTGTATTTTTCTGAATTGATAAAATTCCATCCGGCCTCACGGTATTGCTCGTACCGATCCGTGCCAACGATCGATTGGAGATACACCACGAGATCATCCAGGTTTTTGAAATCGTTGAAATTGATATAGGTGTCTCGCGGAAGATATTCATCCACGTTCGGCGGGGGAAGATAAATCGGCACCGTCCCCGTGGCCATGGCCATGAATGTTTCAAATTCAAAATCACCAGGATGACAACAATTTGGAATACTAAAGGCGAACCAATATTCCGAAAGGGTTTCCCATTTGTCAGGAGCCACCCCTTTGTAAAGGTCCGTGTAAAAAGGTTCGGTGCCTTGGATGGTATGGATATTGGTGGAAGGAATCTGTGCATTCCACCCAAAGCCGTACAGATCAAGAAGACGGTCGCCTCTTTTTTCAAAATAGCGAATAACCTGCCGACGCAAAGAATAGAGCTCCCCCTGCACTTTGGATATTTTGTTCGATTGCATCAGAAGACATAAATTTTTCTTTTTCTTCGACAAAAAATGTCCGTGTTTTTCTCGCGTGAATGCAACGGGCTCTTTGCATTCAACAAACTTCTTTGGATACTTCTTTGCCAAGTTGCTTGACCAGGAAAGAAAAATCTTGTGAAGCGGAAGATACCATCGCAGATATTTCCAAGCCCAAGGATTCGTCACATCCGGTTCGTAGATATAAAAAAGGACCTTGCGGGGATTAATGAAATATTTTAACAGGAATAGATAATGTCTCCTGCTAGGATTGAAAAACATCCAATAATCAATCTCCTTGAAATTTTGATAGGTATCATAGGTATTGATCTCAATACCCTTCTTGGCCAAAAATTTTTTCAAGGCGGCCCATCCATCAACGGTGGGTAATCCGCCCATGTTTTTTGCAAAATCAGAATCGAGATCAAATATCTCATTCCGAAGCATGGAGTGATGGCCTGGATAAAACGCGATCTTCACTAGGCTTTTACTCCCCATAAAACTGCTTTACGGCTTTACAAACGTCTGAAATCTCCTCGTCAGACAATTTACTCGAAGAAGGCAGCCAGAGTCCTCGAGAGGCAATCATTTCTGTGACCGAAAAACTTCCAGATCGTCCGTAGACTGGCTCCGCGTGCAGAGCAGGATAAAATGGCCGGCTTCCGACACCTTCCTTTTTCAAAAAAACCATAAGTTCTTCTCTTTTCTCCACAAGAGGGTCAATGAACCAAGGTGAAACTTCTTGGAGATCTGTCTCGAGGAATGAAACACCGCGAACTCCTTGTAAAAATTTTTGATACTGGGCGTAGATTTTCTTCTTTTTCTCCACGCGCCAGGGTAATTTTTTCATCTGCTCAATCCCAATCACGGCTTGGATGTCTGTAAACTTAAAATTCCATCCCATAGTGAGGTAATGATCCGCACCGGGTTTCTCACGTCCGAAATCACGAAGTTTCAAGATGCGCTGGTAGACGGACTCATTGTTTGTCACGACGGCTCCCCCCTGGCCAGTGGAGATAATCTTTGGGGAACTAAAAGAAAAACATCCTACGTCTCCGAGTGTCCCTGCATGTTTGCCATTGTGAAAAGAACCGAGAGATTGTGCCGCGTCTTCAATGACCTCGATCCCCTGCTCACGACAGAATGCGAGCGTCTGTTCTAAAGTTTTCGGATAGCGGCCGTTGATACTCACAAGCACGACCGCCTTCGTGTGCTTTGTGGTTGCTAATTTCAGGCATCCAAAATCAAGACAGAACGTCTCGGGCTCTACATCCGCAAAGACCACCTCCGCGCCAGCGAGTTTCACTGCATTCGCGCTCGCAACCATCGTGTAGTCTGGGACGACCACTTCGTCACCCGGGCCCACCCCACACGCGATCAAGGCCAACACGAGACTCACGGTGCCGTTATTCACAACGGAACAATATTTCGCTCCGGTATAGCCCGCGATCGCCCGCTCAAACTCCCGCGTCTTTTCGAATTCCGTCACCCACCCACCGGATTTCATGTACGCCAAAAGCGCATCCGCTTCCTTTTCATCAAACCACGGCTCCATTTGGGGGATGAACTTCTCCGGCACATTATTTTTTGGTTGCTTCAACATTCAAGCTGACCAGAAGCCCGTGTTCTTTATCCATGTGGGGGACGTAGGCCTGCGAGTAGTCATCGAAATCCTTGTGGATCGTCTTTCGCCAATCGTAGCGACGGACTTTTGTGAACCCCGCCTTCCGCAATACGTTTTTCAAATCCTGAAAATCATAAACCGTTTTATGATAGATGACCTTCTTCGTTCCGGGGATCGACCAACGACCATAGAGCGGCCCAACGATTTTTTGAAGCTCCCCATATTTTTTGTAAACCTTCACTAATGCCGAAAAATCTGGAACCGCGAGACGCAGGACTCCACCTTTTTTAAGAACCCGCCGCCATTCTTTCAAAACCGCCTCGGCCTCCACACGATCAAAATACTCAAACGCATGAGAACAATAGATGAGATCAACAGAACCCGTCTTAAACATCGGCAAGCGATCAATGCGATGCCGATAGTCGATATGCGGAAACCGAGCCAAATCCACGTGGACAAAACCTGGAAGAAATCGCTTCCCACATCCTAAGTGAAGTTGTAATTTTGCGTTTCGCATACTTATGTCTCCGCGGGAAAATAACGGTTGTTTATAAAAATAGCGTCCCCGGTTGTGAGTTGGCCGTCTGGATTAGTATACAGATCGTAAAAATTGAACAAGAGGAATTTGTGTTCGCGTAAAAATAGTTCGACTTCTGAAAAACGCGGCGCATCTTTATACTCATCCACAAACTCAATTTCTGTAACGATGACTTTCACGTCGTCTAAAATACCCGTTGCTCCTTTAAGCGCTTTTAGCTCATACCCCTCGAGATCGAGCTTAAGAACGTCAATGGAAATGTTCGGGGAGACTTCTGCGTCTAACCTCGTGACAGGGACAGTGATCGTCTTTGAGAAATCCGTAAGTGTTCCGTGATATTTCTCGTTAAAAACCCCGCGCGCAAAAAAGGACGAAGAATTGAGATTATTCGCAATATGAAACGGCAGCTCTCCTTTTATACTGCCGATGGCCTTAGCGATCACGGTGATCGCGGGATTATCCCTAAACCTGTCCCCGAGCTTCTGTGCGAGTTCCGGATTTGCCTCAATCGCGTAGATGGTCGGGTTCGTATACTGATCCAGAAATATTTTGATACACTCGCCGATGTTGCTCCCGCCATCAATAAGCGTCGGGGCTTCGTTGTTGACAAGCATTTTCACATCGGGCCAGAGCTTTCTTCGCGCATTGCGCCCTACGTTATTTCCAAACTCCATCCCTATCGCGTGCCTTATTCTTGGGTACAAATTGGGTTCAAACAATTTTTTCAACTGGCGCAAGATGGACGGCATATTACAGAAGCTCCTTGTCTTCTATGAAGGGGCCGTTTTTGAACTCGAACATCTCTGCGTCTTCCAAAATCTCGACCCCTAGACCTCCATCAATCATCATAATTCCTTGCCCTGCGGAGAGATCAATCGTCTCGATCGATGCTCCTTCATGATACACCGTAACGCGTGCCAAACCCTTTGTTACAAACAACGCCTCCATGAGTCGATTCGTTTTCCGCTCCGTTGGCCGATGAGTATGGGCGAGGAGAACCTTTCCTTTTGGATGCTTCAACGCAATGATTTGAAGAGGATAGATGCCATCTGTCAGCGGTCGCGTACCATCCTCCCAGGTTTCTCCAAAAACCATGGCAACGATTTTATCGTTTTTTGTGATCATCTTCATATGCTAATAAATTTGCTTGGTTGATGCGGCCCTTCTTTCATGTCATGGTCGAGCATCTCTTTAAGAACGGCCTTCCAATCATATTCGTGTTTCCATCCAAGGGCCCGGATCTTGCTCGCATCCCCTTTTAAGTACGGCGTTTCGTTTGGCCGAATATATTTAGGATCGATCGTCACGTACTTTTGCCAATCAAGACCGACGTGCCAAAAACAATACTCAAGTGCCTCTTTCACGCTGTGCGCCTCGCCAGTTGCCACCACGTATTCATCCGGTTTTGGCTGTTGCATAATGAGATGGATGGCTTTGACGTAATCCTTCGCATGTCCCCAATCGCGGACGGCCTCAATATTCCCCATCTTCAGTTCTTTCGCTTCGCCGCGTAAAATCGCTGCAATTCCTCGGGTAATTTTCCTCGTCAAAAAATTCTCCCCGCGACGCGGGCTTTCGTGATTGAAAAGGATCCCCGAGGCGGCATACAATCCATATCCCTCTCGGTAATTTCTTGTGAGATGGAACGCCGCAAGTTTTGAGACACCGTAAGAGCTTTGCGGCCTGAATTCGGAATTTTCATTAAAGGGCGGCTGGCTCCTTGTCGCCCCGAACATTTCTGAACTTGATGCTTGGTAAAACTTGATGTGAGGTGCGTGTCGTCTGATATATTCAAGAATATAGATAGGGCCTAAGGTATTGGTTTGCAACGTAAATGCCGGCATCTCAAAGGACACGCGGACATGGCTCATGGCTCCCAAATTGTAGATTTCGTCGGGCTTAAACTGGTCTATAATATTGGCAAGAGAAATTGGATCCGAGAGATCCCCATAGAACGTGTCAAATTGAGGATGTCGGTAGAGCGCATCGATGCGGGAGGTATTAAAATAGCTGGCTCTCCGCTGCAGACCTTTCACGTCATATCCTTTCTCCAAAAGAAGTTCGGCAAGATAACTTCCATCTTGTCCTGTAATTCCCGTAATGAGGGCTTTCTGCATAAACGAAACGCGCGAAAACGACCTAAAATCAACCCTACTTAAATTCAATTTTCGGGATCTGTCCAGTATTCTCAATGGTTTCAACAATGTTTTGATAAGCGGCACGCTGGACTTTATCTAATTCTGAAAGTCTCCTCGCAACCCCCAGCACCCGCTCCGTATCTTTTTCTCCATAAAAATAGCGCAGGAGCGTTTCATAGGCATCTTTGCCTCTTACCCACCCAGGATCAGGATTGGGGAAATTGTATGCAGATTCTTGAGGAAAATCACTTGAAAAGAAAAACTCAAAATGATCCAGTGCCGCCGCATAACTCCCCTCCCCTTTCCTCATCAATGCCAAAGCAAAATAAAAATGGGATACGGGCGCGCGGTCATCCAGTGCCAGAGCTTGCCCCAAAATCTCACGTGCTTCATCGTTTCTATTCTGATCAAAAAGAAATGCGCCATAGGCATAAAACAATTTCTGCTGTTTGGGCGAAAACTCCATGGCCTTTTTGTAGTGACGTTCGGCGTCCTGCAAAAAACTTGAATCCTGTGCGAGAAGAGCTTTCTGCACATAGGCGCTCCCGAGCAGCACATGATCGTATGGTTGAAAACCGCTCCGGCGCAGCAGCTCTTCCATGTTGGCGATGGCTTTGTCAAATAACGGTCGGTCCGATTCATGCATTGGGCGACGGGTCAGAGAGATCAAAAAATCTTTGCGAATAAAAATCTGGGCATAGGTAAAGGGCGAGAAAATAAAATTCGATTCCAGAACTCGTTCGGTCACGTCCGCATTTCTATATCCAAAATAAATCCTCAATTGCAGATACGGCACGAGGGTCCAAAAAATAAACGCCGCCAAAAAGAAGGCCGCGAGGACCCCGAAACAAATCGTCAAAATCCATTGATTTTTATGTTCTTTCGTCATGTGGCGCGTGAGAAGGCAATGCCAAAAATATCACAAAAGCCAAAAAGGCAAAAAACGGAATGGAGGTCGTGAGTGACTCAAATCCAAATAAATTCTGGATAAAATAGGCGATGCCAAAAAATAAGAGCGCAGAACGGCTTCCAAAATCGAGGCGGCCAGAAAAAAGAAATCGGAAAACAAAAAACCAAATGGCTAGGGAGGAGAGAAGGCCGAGGAGTCCGCTCGCCACAAAAACGTCGAGGACTTGGTTATGGACCCGATCATACAAACTGTATTCATACAGGGAATACTGATGCGGGTCGTAATAGGTATTCGCGACGATAAAATAATTCTCCGGCCCCCAGCCGAAAAAAAATCTTTTCAAGCCGTTTTTTGCCGGATCCATCGCGGTCAGGGCAACCTTGAAGTGGTACAACCTTCCGGCCGTGGAGTCAGCCGTGAGAGAAACATTTACCAACCTGCTCAACGCGGGAATTTCTTGCCACACGGCACTCTGCTTCGTCATGGCAAAAACTCCAAAAAGAAGGACGACGCCGATGAGCAACACGCGCGACCATTTTTGCGCGCGCACCGCTTTTTGACCTCCGTCGCGCGAGAAGGCTGCGTAACCCAAAACACTTAACACCCCGATGGCCATGCCTACGATCACCCCGCGGCTATTCGCTAAGAACACTCCTAGAAAACTTGTGACGGCGACGACCGGAGCGGTGGCGCGCCAAAACAAGCTCTTTTGCTTGCGGCCGTCAAGAAAGACAATGGCCGCCGCGAGAAGCGGAAAAAGAAAATAGGCCGACAAAAAGTTCGAATTCCCGGCCAAAGAATACGGCCGATCTATCCCTGCCATCACTTGAGTCACGGCGTGAATGAAAAGGATGATTGAAGTCAATAAGGTAAACTTGAAAAACCAGAGCCATTCTTTTTTTTGGAATAGCAAGGCGGCAAAAAGAAAAAAGCCAAAGAAAAAAAGCGTACCAACGACCCCCTCCCCACGCTCGACCGTGCCAAAAAAAGCGCTGAAAGTATCAACCGCAAAAATCCCGCTCACGACGAAAAAAAAGAAAAAAGCGGCCACGGAGAGAAAGACCGGGTTTCGGCTAAGCAACCGAAGGCGCGCCAACGTCTTCTCTCGGAAATGTTCGTTATGGATCAAACGAATCAAAAACCAAACCGAAACCAGACTGACAATAGCTCGAATAAAAAGCGCCTTATCGCTGGTATAGGAAAAGAAAACACTGCCGGTAAAAACCAGAGGCGTGAACGCCAAGAGCGTGAGAAGAAAATTCATACTCACCTACGGTGTACTCGTTGTATCCGTCGGCGAGGAAGTTGTCGAGGCTGTGCTGGTGGAAGAAGTGTCGCTCGAAGACGACGTGTCCGTGCTCGTGGATGGTGCACTTGATGTATCCGTACTGGTTGAAGTGCTTGTGTCTGGAGAAGTCGTCGTGGTGGACTCGGTCGTTGGAGCGGGTTCTGAAGTCAGTGGATTTTCTGGACCAGCCACGGGTTCGGATGCAGTCTCTGTCGTGGGAGATGTTTCGGTCGTTGGTGCTGTGGTTGTATCAGTCACGGGAGCTGTTTCCGTTGGCGTCGTCGTGTCTGTTGGAACAGTCGTGTCAGAGGTCGGAATTGTTGTATCCGTTGTCGACGACGCGGGAGAAGAGGTCGTGTCTGTCGTTGTAGGCGATGATGTGGTAGTACTCGTCGTGCTTGTTGTAGATGGAGACGATGTTGTCGTCGTCGCGGCAGTCGAGGATTCAAAGATTTTTGCGTCCTTTACCGCAAGCGCAATCCAGCTAAAGCGAATGTCTTCTGTGACCGGTTTGTTGAGAAGAATTGTGAATCCTGTCGTGCTCTTGTTGGTCACGAGATAACGGATATCATTCGTGAAAACAGCCTGCTCTTGAGCCGCGAGCAACGCCTGCGCCTCTTCGGCTGTTACCGTTTCCGACGGCCCAATTGCTTCAAGAGAGATCGAAGCGCTGACGACCGGCTGGGCGAGATATTCGTCCGTGAAGATCACTTCAGCCCGATCTGCTCCTTGTTTGACCAGGACAAATCCACCTAGATCATTGTTGAAGTACGGCCGACCGATGAAGGCGACATCATTTAAGAAGGTGAGAAGATCGCCAATCGAGGCAATTTGATTCACCTGCAGGCCGCCGGAGAAAACCGCGGTACCGGAGACGCTAAGGGTTTCAACGCCTGCAAGATGCGCGAGATCCACAGCTGGCGCTGTCTCAAGTGTCGTTACACGTGCGAGGAGATCCTCCACCGTTGTCTTTGTGGTCTGGAGGTCGTTGGCCACGGTTGTCAGGCCATCAGTGGTGGCGAGAGTGAGGATTTGTGCTTCAAAAACGTCGAGACGCGCATCGAGCTCAACATCCGCGGCCAATAATGTTTCCAACTGCGCGGAAAAGTCGGTCGTCGTGCTCGAAAGCCCGCTCACAACCTCCTCAAGCGACGCAACGGATTCTGGGGTCGCCCAGGTCTCTGTTGTGGTGAGCCCATCCACCGTTGTCGCAAGGGCGGAAATTTTATCCGTGATCACTTCAAGCCCTGCAATCGAATTTGCGCTGATCTTATCCGCTTTTATTTCGCCGGTGAAAACAGCGTTGCCAAGATAATCGAATGTAATGACGTCTTGTGCTGGACCTTGAATCACGAACTGTCCACCGTCCGAGAGGACGAGCGCGTCGCCGTCGAATGTGAGTGCGCTCTTACCGTTGTAATATCCCTGCTCGATGAACACCACAATCTGATCAACCCCAGACCCTGGGGTCCAAGATTCCAAGGCCTTCCCAATGACAGTCCCAGAACTCGTGGCTTTCATGGCGCGTCCCAAGTCAGAGGATGTCGTCAGGTAATCCCCGGGTTCAATCGCGTCTGAACTGGACGAAATCTTCACCGGTACGTGACCATTAAGAGCAATAGGCATGGGATTATCTTTTTCATCAATCTTGTAACCGGTCGAAGAAAAATCGCTATAGTTATTAGAAACAATCCCGATCACCTTGCTTTGGTAGGGGGCATTCGATTTCACGAGCTTCGAAAGGATACCGCCATTTTGGTCCACAACAACTTCCGTGCCAACGGCCACGATATCCGCGTATTCAACTCCGGCCTCGACTGGATGCATTTCCGCATAGTCTCCCTGCGGGTTTGAGCTACAATCGAGAAGTTCATAGGCAGTGCCAGCCGTAGGAGCAGTACCCGTAGAAGCAAGCGAGGAACAAACACCCACCAGTGAAGCAGTGGCGCCAAGCGTAACCGAGGGGCCGGCAGAGGTGGCGGTTGTGCCTGCATAGATGGTGACCGTATTGGCGCCGGTGCTCGAATTGGCATCGCCTATAGTAATGGCCGTAATGCCCGTGCTGGCATTGTCCGTGGTACCGATGTTGATGGTTTTTGTGTTCCCCGCCGCCGTTACCCCTTGGCCGACCTCCGTGGTGTAGCTTGCTGTAGACGAACCGAAGGTTAACGTAGCCGTGCCGGCAGCTGCACCAATGGTGACAGCTCCGGTATCCGTAAATACGGCAAACGCGGTGCCGGCATCCTGGATTTCAAAGTCCCCGGCGGAGTTTAAGTTGATCTCCACATCGCCGCCGTCGGCGCTGTTTGAGACAATGCTTAAGGGCCCGGCCGTGGAGGTCGCGTCTGTCGTGAGCTCGAGGAGGAACTGATCGCCGGCGCCAAGGGAAGAAGCGGCGCTCTCACCAATCGTCATGCCTCTTGAGGTCGCCGAGGTCAAAGCCCATTCCCAGATGATGGTGAAGTCACCAGAAAGGATGGCGGCATCATCGGTGGTGGCCGCAGTCAACGTATCCAAAGCAGCCGTTCCCCCATCCGCCGCGC
>CAZNKO010000007.1:0-29198 GCA_964573855.1 uncultured Gammaproteobacteria bacterium
GCGGGTCGGCTCTGGTGGTAGACCCGCGGGCTCGCCATGGGCGTGTGGTGGGTTGGGAGGTGTGTGTAGATCGCGCCCGCGACGCAGCGGCGATTGCCGTGAACGCGGCTGCGTTCGTGCTCGCGGTCCTCTTTTTTCTTTTTTTCATCATCAATGTTTTCTTTTTTAACGAGACCGAGAGCTGGCTTTCCGCCTCCTTTTGGTTCGAACCGTCCGGACACGGCCTTGCGTTTTCTTTGAGCATTTTGTTTTGGTGTTTCGTTTTTTATCGCTTGTCGGAAGCGAGCCGCCGCCGTGCGGTCATGCCGAAACGCGCGGATCGAGGAGAGCCCGCGATCGTCCCGATCTCTTCCTTGAGCGGCCACCATGTGAACATGGCTCCGCTTTTTTCCGCAGAGGCGATGAAAACCGTCGAACAGTCCTACGAGCTTGCGCACGGCTACGGACACAAGGAGCTGTCGCCCCTGCATCTGTTTGTCGGGAGCTTCACTTCCGGCGATATCGCGGTAGTGTTTGGGCGGCTCGGGTTGAAGTTTGACGCGATCAAGGATGCGATCACGCGCCGGCTTCAGACGCGCCAGATCGGCAAGCCAACAGTCTTGTCGCCGAAGACAGAGGAGGCCCTGCTTGCTGCGTTCGTGAATGCCCATCGGCACGGCCGGAAAACGGTTTCCGCGCTCGAGATTTTTTATGAAGCCTATCAGCGGGACGAGTTTTTGAAGGAACTTTTGTACGGCCAAAATGTGGATGAAAAGAAGCTCGCGAATGTGGTCGCCTGGATCCGGATCACGGGGATCCTGCGCGAGCGTTACGAGCAGTTCCGCCATGCGGCCGCGTTCAAGCCGACCGGGCCCATGAACCGGGCCATGACGAGTATCGCAACCCCAGCCTTAGATGCGGTTTCCGAGGACCTCACCTCCGCGGCTGTGTACGGGCGCCTGCCGCTTGCGGTCGGGCGTGAGAAGGAGCTGGAGGAGATTCTTCGCGTGATCGAAGGCGGACGTCAGAGCGTGGTTTTGGTGGGTCCGGACGGGGTCGGGAAGAGTGCCATCATCGAAGCGATCGCGGAGCTCATGGTGGAAGAGCGCGTGCCGAAAATCCTCCAGGACAAGCGGCTGGTCGCAATTTCCATTCCGCATCTCGTCTCCGGCGCCTCGCCCGCAGAAGCGCAGGAGCGCCTCATGCGCGTGTTCGTGAACGTGGCGCGTGCCAGGAACATCATCCTCGCGATTCCTCATCTGGAGCAGTTGACCGGACTCACCCCGGGTGCAGAACAAACCTCAGACCTTGCTGACGCGCTCGTGGATTTTTTGAGCCGTGGGCATACGTTTGCGATTGGAACGACCACGCCGGACGCCTACACGTCTTCGATCGAGCGCTCCTCGCTCGGCCGCGTGTTTGAAAAAGTGACGGTGGGGGAACCGGAGGCCGCCGCTGCAATCCAAATGCTCGAGTCGAAAATCGGTGGGATCGAATACGAGCACGGAGTCATTTTTTCCTACGAAGCCGTGGAGAAGGCCGTGGTACTTTCGGACCGGTACATGCATGAGCAGTATTTGCCCGAGAAAGCGATTGAGATTTGCCGCGAGGCCGCGCTCACGGTTTCAAAGACCAAGGGCAAGGATGCGCTGGTGACGGGTGAGGATGTTGCAAAGATCATTGCGGACAAAACCAGCATCCCGCTCACCTCGGTCGCACAGGAAGAAAAAGACAAGCTCCTGCATCTTGAGGAAAAAATGCACGGGCGGGTGATCGGGCAGGACGAGGCTGTGAAGGCCGTCGCCGCCGCGCTCCGCCGCGCGCGAGCCGAGCTCCGATCGCAGAATCGACCGATTGCAACCTTTCTTTTTCTCGGGCCAACCGGGGTTGGAAAAACCGAGCTCGCAAAGACGGTCGCGGATGTCTATTTCGGGAGCGAAGCGGCCATGCTTCGCTTTGACATGTCGGAATATCAGGAAAAGTCGAGCATTGCGCGCTTGATTGGGGTCCCGGGGAGCAAGGAGGGCGGGTTGCTCTCCGAAGCCGTGCGCCAGCATCCGTTTTCGATCGTGCTGCTTGATGAACTGGAAAAAGCCCATCCGGACATTTTGAACGTCTTTCTGCAGGTGTTTGATGATGGACGAGTCACGGATACGGCTGGCCGCACGATTGATTTTACCAATACGATCATCATTGCAACCTCGAACGCCGGCGCCCCGTACATCCAAGACGCCGTGACGACGGGGACATCGCTCGAGCAGATCAAAACACGCCTTCTCGAGGTTGAACTCCGCCAAGTCTATCGTCCGGAATTCCTGAACCGCTTTGACGGTACGATTGTGTTCCGGCCGCTCTCGCTCGATGACGTGACCCAGATCGCGTATCTCATGGTCGGGAAAGTCGCGAGCCAACTCGAACCCAAGGGCATCCACTTCCGCGCCACGGATGAGGCGGTCGCCGAACTCGCGCAGAAAGGGTTTGACCCGAAATTCGGCGCCCGCCCGCTCCGCCGTGTGGTGCAGGAGCAGGTGGACAATGCGATTGCGAACGCCCTTCTCGAGGGTAAGATCGAGCGCCGCGACACCATTGTCTTGAAACAAGGGGGAGGCCTCTTGATCGAGAAAGCGCCTCCGTTATGACGCTTGCCTTTCTCGCGGCTTTCATCCTGTCTTTCGTCGCGACCGGTCTCTGGGGCCGCCTCGCGTTCCGTCTCGGCCTCGTTGACCGGCCGGGGGATGGGCGCAAAATTCATCCCGTGCCAAAGCCCTTGAGCGGAGGCATCGCGATTTTTTTCGCACTTGCCATCGTTGTGTTCGTTTTCCTCAGGACCGGAGAGACACTCACGGGCGGCGAAATCACCCCTTGGCATTATCTCGGCGTGTTTTTGGGCGGGCTTATTTTGATGATCGGCGGGTTTCTCGATGACCGTTTTGATCTCCCGCCGCACGTTTCCGTCCTCGCTCCGATTCTTGCCGCCGTAGTCGCCATCGGATTTGGGATTGAGGTCGAGAAACTCACGAATCACTTCTCCGCCATAGGCGGATCCGCCTTTGGCGGAGGCGGCTTCATTTATCTCGCGAGTTGGCAATCGGACCTCCTCGTGTTCGTCTGGCTCATGGCGGTCATGTACACCACGAAATTTTTGGACGGGCTCGACGGGCTTGCAACCGGCATTTCCGCAATCGGGGCGCTCATGGTGATGCTCCTCTCGCTCACGGCTGCCTATTTTCAGCCGGACGTTGCTCTTCTTTCCGCGGTCTCGCTCGGGGCCCTGCTCGGATTCCTTGTCTGGAACTTCCACCCGGCCGGTGTTTTTCTCGGGGAAGGCGGGAGTACGTTTGTCGGATTCCTGCTCGGAATTCTCGCGGTAATCTCCGGAGGAAAACTCGCAACCGCCCTCCTTGTGCTCGGCGTTCCGCTTCTGGATGTTCTTTGGGTCATCCTCCGGCGCTGGCGTGAGGGCGGTGTTCGGCGAATTTTTCGTGCAGACAGAAAACACTTGCACCACCGTCTGCTCGACATTGGATGGGGGCAGAGACGGATTGTCCTTCTTTATTATTTTTTGGCTGCCGGATTCGGCGTTGCCGCCCTTTTTCTCCAGAGCCGTGATAAGCTCTTGGCGCTCATCATTCTAACCTTGATGGTGCTCCTCGCGGCCGCTGTTCTTGTTCTGCGTGAAAAACATGGACCAAAATCGGCTTAAGATCCTTCTCCAAATTGTTGCTTCCGCCGCCGTGCTCGGCGGCATTCTTTGGTTGGTGAATCGCCCCCCTGATGTGGCAGAACTTTCTCTGCACGGTTCAGTGAGCTATCCGAACGGGACGACGATTGAGGTCGAAATCGCGGACACCCCAGAGAGCCGTGAGCGCGGACTTTCTTTTCGTCGGTCTCTGCCGGAGGGACGGGGCATACTGTTCGTTTTGCCAGAAATCAGCCGTCCGATTTTTTGGATGAAGAACATGAAGTTTCCGATCGATATTCTTTGGCTTCGGGAGGACGTTATTGTGGATGTCATAAAAGAAGCGCCGCCGTACGGAGATCTGCCGCCCATCCGATACCTTCCGGAAGCGGATGCGGACATGGTGCTCGAGATTCCTGCCGGAGCTTTTGACCGGAACAAATTAAAACTCGGCGATCATCTTGACATCCAACTCCCCGAAGGATACACTCTTCCCATTAATTCATGATCGCTGGCAAGAAGACGTGTAGCGTGTAACGTTTGAAGACTCGCGGTTTCAGACGATACGCGATAGACGATACACGATTCACGATCCGGAGCCGCGAGTGCCTATGTTCGCAATCATCAAAACGGGTGGCAAGCAATATCTCGTGCGGGAGGGTCAAGAGCTCGAGGTGGAACTGCTCACTGAAACGCCAGGCGCCTCCCTCACCTTTGACGCCCTTCTTGTCGCTGATGAGGAAGGGAAGGATCTCAAGGTTGGGACGCCCGCGGTTTCCGGAGCGAAAGTCTCCGCGACCGTGAAAGAGCACGGCCGGGCCGAAAAGGTTCACGTGATCAAGTTCAAATCAAAGTCGCGCTATCGCCGAAACGTCGGCCACCGCCAGCCGTTCACGAAGATCAAGATCGAAAAAATCGTCCCGTAATTCGGGACGTTTTTTTGATAGCAACCTTTCAATTTACACCGGCCTTTTGATGAAGAGGAAAAATTTCGGTGGTGAAACCTGACGACATTCAATAGACCATATGCTACAATGAATGTCGTATGATTCGGCGTCGAAGTTCAAAGACGGCTCAGTTGGTCGCGGTGATTTTATCAGAAATGGAGGCTCTCGGAACCGTTTTGACAAGTCCGGCGGAATATCGGCGGGTGTATCTGGAAGGAAAATTACCAAAGGCAGAATGGGATCGAATTCAGAAGCAACGGGCATACATCCGGATTTTGCGTGAATTGCGACGCAAGAAACACCTCCATGATCGTCGACAAGGAGGGGTTATCGTGGTGAAACTTTCGCGGGATACCGTTATTGTCGAGTTGCGCCGACGTCTCCATGAAGCTGGCCGACTTTTACCAAAAGGGGAATATGTCCTTGTGATGTTCGATTTTCCCGTTGGCGCGAACAATGCGCGGGCTTTTTTGCGCCGCGTTTTGTATGAGAGTGGGTTCCGCCGTGAACAGTTGAGTGTGTGGAAAACTGACCGCGATGTCATGGCAGAGATGAAGGCGCTTGTTCATCTTTCTCATATGGATCGTTGGGTACGTGTGTATCGTGTAGAATCATCATGACATTCAATGTCGCATATGGAATACGGAATGTTTCCATGGTGATGGCACAGTGTGAGAAAATGTTTTAGGTTCCACAGAGGTCTCTGAAAAGAAAAAGGCCGGGGCGACGCGTTTGCATCGCTCCCGTCGAGAACTACTTGGAGCGGCGGCGAGCCACCTTGCGCTTGTTGCGCTCGATGGCTTTCTCGATCGGCCTGTCCTTCACGTTCCAAGGTGCAAGGGGAACCGCTATACGATCAGCTGCTTCGCGGCGTGTTCGCATGCGCTCCCCAAAGTGTTTCGCTTCCTCGGGGCTAACCTCCCAAGGTTCACGAAGCTTCCTAAGGAGAAGGGGCATTGCGATCAGGTCGGCCTCCTCAAAGCGCTTGCGAGTTTGCTCCGCGTGAGCTTTCGCTTCCTCACGCGTAACTTCCCACGGTTTCGGCATGGATCTCTCCAGGTTAGGGTCTTTTATCCCTTCCCTGAACCTGAAGAATGACCGATTCGTCAAGCCTCGCGGCGGCCTTTGAGGGCGTCGCCGAGCGTGATCTCGTCGGCGTATTCGAGGGTGGCGCCGATCGGGAGGCCGCGGGCGAGGCGCGTGATTTTACGTCCGAGCGGGGAGAGCTGCTTCACAAGATAGAGCATAGTGGTCTCGCCCGGGACCGTGGGGGAGAGAGCGAGAATGATTTCGCGTACCCGTTCGTCCTTTGCACGCTCCATCAGCTCGCGGACTCGCAGAATCTCCGGCGTGATCCCCTCGATCGGACTCAACGTGCCTCCGAGCACATGATAGACACCTCCGAAAGCTCCCGTAGTTTCGATCGTTGCAATGTCCCGCGATTCTTCGATGATACAGAGCATACCCCGGTCCCGTTTCGGATCCGCGCAAATGTCGCACTGGTCTTTTCGGTCCGTGTACGCAAAACACGTTTTGCACACCCCGACCCGTTCACCGAGCGCCAAAATCGTCCGCACCATCACCTCGAGATCGTTCTTGGATTGGCGGAGAAGATGATAGACGAAACGCAGGGCCGTTTTCGGCCCCACTCCCGGCAACTCGGAAAACGCCGCGACCGCGTTCTGGATAGGTTCGGGGAATTTCCGCATGCGGCTACAAGTTCATGTTCTTCAGCATGTCGAGCCCGCCCATTTCCTTCATCTTGAGCGCGACATCTTTCTGGATCCTCTTGTGCGCATCGTTCCACGCTTCTTTGAGCGCGTCCTGAAGTTTCGTTTTGTCGGACAAAAAATCATCCGCAATCTGGAGGTCCAGAATCTGCTGGTTGCCGTTGATTTTTATTTTCACTTTCCCCCAGGCACCTGAACCTTCAGACGTGATGCTCTCCATCGCGTTTTGCATTTGCTTGGCCTGCGAGCGCATTTCTTTGATTGCTTTGATCTTTGAAAACATATTTAGGTTGTAGGAATTGGACAAAGAAAGAGTGCTTACTCCATGGGATCGAGCGGGGGCGGCGGAAATTCGCTTGCCGGCGGCTCGACCGCTTCCGGCGGCGGAGCCGTGACTGGCGCAAAACCGTTTGTGGGCGGGGCGGTAACCTTTGCGGCGCTCCGGTCGAGGTTCTTGAACGAGGTGCGCGGCTCGTCGAAGAAGAGGCGGACCGTGCCGGTTGGGCCGTTGCGGTGCTTGGCAATGTGGATTTCTGCCATGCGTCGCTCTTCTGGAGCAAGATCCTCGGCGCGGTAGCCGCGATCCGCAGATTTGCGATAGATGAAAAGCACCACGTCCGCATCTTGTTCAATAGAGCCCGAGTCGCGCAAATGCGAGAGGCGGGGAATCGCGGGTTTCGTCATTTCGACGGCACGTGAGAGCTGGGCGAGCGCCAAGACAGGGACGGAAAGCTCGCGGGCGATTTGCTTGAGTCCGCGCGAAATCTCGGACACTTCCTGCACGCGGTTTTCCGGTCCCGAGTTTCTGTTCCGGCCCTCCATGAGCTGGAGATAGTCAATGATGATGAGTCCGAGTCCGTGTTCGGCTTGGAGCCGGCGCGCCTTAGTGCGGAGCTCCATGATGGAGAGATTCGCGGTGTCGTCAATAAAGATCGGGGCTTCGGAAAGGATCCCGAGCGCATGGCCAATGCGCGGAAAATCGTCGTCACGGTCCGAGAGCCGGCCGGTGCGCAGTTTCCAGAGGTCCACATTCGCCTCCGCACAGATCATGCGGTCCACAAGCTGTTCTTTCGCCATTTCAAGTGAGAAGATGCCGATCGGAGTTTTGGATTTGATTGCAACTGAGCGGGCAATATCGAGAGCGAGCGAGGTCTTTCCAACCGAGGGGCGCGCGGCAAGGATCACGAGATCCGAGCGTTGGAGACCGGCGAGGAGGTTGTCGAGCTCGCGGAAGCCGGTCGGGAGCCCCCGCAGTTTTCCGCGTTCGCGGTGAAGTTCGTCGATGCGTTCAAACGCCTCGGACAAGACGCTTCGGATGGGCACGAAGCTTTGCTTCAAATATTTTTGCGAGACGGAGAAGAGCGTGCGTTCGGCCTGATCGAGTGTCACGTCGATTTCTTCTGCTTCTTCGTACCCGAGCGAGGCGATCGAGCCCGCGGCCTCGAGGAGCCTTCGCAAGGTCGCCTTTTTTTGGATGATATTCGCGTAATGCACGGCGTGGGCCGAGGTCGGCACCGCGTTGCTCAACTCCACGAGGTACGCGCGTCCGCCGACTTTCATCACCGTCCCTTTTTCTTCGAGCCGATTCCCGAGCGCCAAGAGATCAATCGGTTCATGCCGTTCGTAAAGCTCCAGCATGGTTTCGAAAATAATCCGATTCGCATCGCGATAAAAATCTTCCGGCCGCACGATATCCGCGATTTTCACCATCGTGTCCTTATCAATAAGCAAACAACCCAGAAGCGACTGCTCGGCCTCGAGGTTCTGCGGTGGGATGCGCTCGGCGGGCATAAGTCTCTGCATCTTAGCATCACCCGTCGCATCTGCAAGGGCCTTCTTGTGCTATACTTGGGGGCAAATGGGGGAAATTCGAAATTCGAAAAATGAAAAATTCGAAATTTGGATTTTTTAACCATTTTTTCGAGTTTTCACCATTTCGAATTTCGGATTTTCCCTATGGTCCATCCCAACATTCGCTGGATTCGCGCCTTCGGAATGGCCGTCGGGTCCGTGGTCGGAGCCGGCGTGTTCGGCCTGCCGTATGCCTTTGCCCAAAGCGGGTACGCGGTCGGTTTCGTAGTGCTCTTCGTGATGGGCGTCCTGCTCACCCTTCTTCAGCTCATGTTTGCGGAAGTCGCGATTCAGTCGGATGGAAAGGATCGTTTGGTGGGTTACGTGCGGCGGTATCTTGGCGCCGGATGGGCGCGCGTGACTCTCATCGCGTTTCTCGGCACGTTTTGGGGAGCGATGATCGCCTACATGATTGTGGGGGGTACCTTTTGGCGACTGCTCCTTGGGCCGATTTTTGACGGGCCGGCGATTGTCTATTCGCTCCTCATTGCCGCGATTGCGAGTGCCCTTATTTACCGCGGGCTCCGATTCGCCTCGCGTCTTGAAACGTTTATCGTCGGCATCCTCCTCTTCCTTTTTGTGTTCATGATCCTTGCCGCCCTCCCGCATGTCCGTCTTTCTCATCTCGCCACGGTTGACTGGTCGCAAGTTCTTCTGCCGTACGGCGTGGTTCTCTTTGCGCTTTCCGGCCTCGGAGTCGTGCCGGAAATGAAAGATGTCCTCGGGAAGAAATTACGCAACCGCTTGCCGCACGTTGTCGTGAGTGCGATGACTGTGATCGCGCTTCTCTCCGCCGTATTATCGTTTGTGGTTATTGGCGTGAACGGACTCGGCACGACACAGGTGGCTTTTGAAGGATTGACCTCGGTCCTGGGCAGCGGATTCCGTGTCATTGGTGCCCTGCTCGGCTCCGCGACGATCCTTTCCATTTATCTCATGGTTGGTATTGAGCTCATGAAAACACTCGAGATTGATTTTCGCCTGCCGCGGCCCTGGGCATGGCTTGCCACCTGCGGCGTGCCGGTTCTTTTATTCCTCGCGGGATTGCGCGAATTTGTCGGCGTGATCGGATTCGTTGGGGCCGTGTTTTCCGGTTTTGTCGGGATCGTGGTCGTGCGGATGTACGAAGCGTTCAAAGAGAGCCCTGTCTGTCGCGGCCATTATTGTCTCCGGCTCCCGCGTTCCGTCTCCTGGCTCATCATGACCGTGTTCGCGGGCGGCATCCTTATGGAGTTATGGAGTCTCATGGGGTAGAATGATGAGGTATGCCCCGTACTACAACTTCTACATTTTCTGTATGCCTGGCTTAACATGAAATCGCTAGGCTATTCTGTCCCGCCGTTACAATACCAAACGGCTTCAAACGTTTTTTAAGTCGAAGTTGTAGTACGGGGTATGCCATCCCTTGCTCATGATCTTAAACCCGTGCGGCTCATCGTCTTTTGGATTATTTTTTTCGTTCCGATTTATCTTTCCACTCTTTTTCTTTATAGCTACTGGAGCGTCACCTTGAACCCGTTTGTTTCTATTACGATGCAGGTGATTGCCCCGCTGTGGTATCTCCTCATGGCATGGCTGTACTTTCGCCGCATTGCGGTCAACCGGTGGGCCGCTCGGTTCGTCGTTGCGGTCGTGTGGATTTTTTTGACACTGCTTGCCTCTGCCATTCTCATTCAACCAGTCTATGGGTATGACTGGCGATTCGCGATCAATATGCAAGTGCTCGCGATACAGGTTGTGAATATCGCCGGGATTGTCGTTGGGGGTTGGGCGGCGTCGCACAAACGGGCCCTGCCACCGATTGACCCCGTTAGAAATTCTCCGGAAAAAATTTCAACGCGTTAAAATTTTTTCCAACCGTTTACCAGCCACATCAACAACTGATCGGCTTGATAATATAAAATGTACGTACACCACGGACGGATTTCTAACGGGGTTGACACTGCGTCGAATCTCCCGTAAATCAATGATGTATGAAACGACTTCTTTTTTCTGTTCTCGCCGCGAGTCTTCTCCTTGGCGCCGGGTGTCCGGGGCCGGGAGGAAACCAGCCGCCAGCGGGAGGAAATAATCAAAATGAAGAACAGCCAGAGGCGGTCGGCGAAGTGCAGATTTATTTGATTGCCTTGAGCGACGGATCCACGCTTGGACCAGTGGGGTGCGGAGATGACAAGGTTGCGGTGACGCGGGTGCTTACAAGGCCGACGACCGATCCTCTGCGTACCGCTCTCGACGAGTTGTTTTCGATTAAGGCCCGTGATTATGGCCAGTCGGGACTCGTAAACATCCTTTTCCAGTCGAATTTATCCGTCGACAAAATTACCCGTTCTGCAAACATGATTCGAGTTGATTTGAACGGCGGATTTATTTTGGGTGGCGTCTGCGACGACCCGCGAGCCGAGGCACAAATTGTCGAAACCGTGAAGCTCTACAGCGGCGGAAAGACCGTGGAGGTTTATCTCGAAGGGAAACTCTTGCAAGAAGCTTTGTCGCAGAAAGGATAGAAGGTACTACGTTTCTACTCTTGAAGCCCTCGTGCTTTGAGCACATTCAACATGAGCATCGCGACCGTCATGGGTCCGACCCCGCCTGGGACCGGAGTGAGAAAGCCCGCGACGGATTCCACGGACGCCCGATCCACATCGCCCACGATTTTATCTTCAATTTTGGTCGTGCCGACGTCAACGATGATCGCTCCTGGTTTGATCGAAGAAGCCGTGATCAAATTTGGCTGTCCGACAGCGACGATGACGATATTCGCGGTTTTTGTTTTTGCAATGCGCTCTGGATCTTCCGGCGAGATCGTCTCGGTTGAGACCCCGCGTTCGTTCAAAAGAGTACGCAGCGGCTCGGCAAAGAGTTCACTCCCGATCACGACTGCGCGTTTTCCGCTCAAGGACTCTTCCGTCGCGTCGACAAGTTTCATGACTCCGAGCGCGACGGCCGGGGCGATCGCGGGTTTGCCTTCGCGCAGGCGCCGGACGTTCTCGGGATGAAATCCATCCACATCCTTTTTTGGATCAATGGTCGCGACCACCCGGTCTGCGTTTTGATTGGGGAGGGGAAGCTGGACGAGGATCCCCGTGACGTCGGCCCTGGCATTCAGCTCTTGAATTTTCGCGATAATCTTTTCTTCCGGCTCGGTCGCGAAAAAGAGATGTTTTTCAAAACGAATCCCGACCTCTTCGCACGCCTTTTGTTTCAGCGCGACATAGGTGTGCGAGGCAGGATTCGCGCCAACCAAAATGACGGCGAGTCCGGGCTTGGGATCGAGGGTGGCAACACGTTCTTTCACTTTTTGCCGGATCGATTCTGCTAATACTCGACCATTCAGTATCTTTGCCATAGTTGGAGCGTAACTATACACGATTATCCACAGATCGTCTATTGACGAAAGGGAAAAAATATGATGGAATATTTTTAACAATACATAAACTCCCCCGCGATTGGGGGAGTTTTGCATTCTGTTTCGAGCATCGCTACCCGTGGGCCTAGCATAGTGCGCTTGGAGTCTTGTCAAACTTCCGGGCTGGGGTGCAAATCCCCATAGGTCCACGGATATTGATGCTTGACGAAACAGTGTTTTTTAATTATTCTATTAAGGACAAGACTCCGGGTGCCAAGTAATAATCCCGCCTCAAAAGGGCGGGGTTTGTTGTTTTTTTCGCCACGCCTCGCGGGGCTGGTTGGGTTTACGAATTTTTATGGATCGAAGATTGAGGATTTTTTGTATGTATAGGTAATTGGGTTTCTCGTGAGGAGCTTCTGCCCTGATTTATCAGCAAGTTTTCTTAAATCATTCATCATTGCTTCCATAACCTTCCCCATTTTTTTTCTGTTAATCAGGATTATCTCGCCTTCTTTAAAGAATTTCAGAATGACGTTTTTAGCACCTTCACCTTTAGTGACAATTCCATTGCTTTTTAAGATGTCGTTTCTGTAATGTCTTATGTCTCCTATCACATCACAGGTGAGATCATTTTTATTATTTAACCCCATGTCTTTACTTATCTTCTCTCGATATCTCTGTTCCCAATAAGAAAAGATCATCACTAAGCAAAAGTTTCCAAGCAGACCAACATGTAATCCCTCAGGTTCATTTCTTTTTTTCACTTCTCCTTGAGTTGCGTGATGCAAGAGAACAACATTTGTGTCCAAAGGATTTCCGGCTCCATAAACCAATTTACAATCATCTTTCTGCCCCATCTCTTCGATGTATTTTGTAAATCTCGGGAAAGAACATGTCCCGTCTAGAAACAGGCCGTATATTTCATGGAGTTTACGGCAAAATTCTTCCACCGAATTTTTTACTGGAAATTCTGCCATCTTAGTAATTCAAACCAGAATACAACGGGAAACGATCGGTGAGGGTTTTGACTTCCGCGCGGATGGCGGAGAGTTTCTTTTCGTCCTTGGCGTTCGTAATCGCTTGGTCGATCCACTCTGCGATTTGTTTCATTTCCGCTTCCTTCATGCCGCGCGTGGTGAGAGCTGGAGTTCCAAGACGGATACCAGAAGGATCCATGGGACCGCGGGGGTCGTCAGGGATCGCGTTTTTGTTGACCGTAATGCCGGCGAGATCGAGCGCCTCTTGTGCCTCTTTGCCCGTAACGCCTTTTGGTGTGACATCAATTAAGAGCAGGTGATTATCCGTGCCGCCGAACATCAGGCGATAATCGCGTTCTGCGAATGCTCGTTCTAACGTTTTAGCGTTCAAACGTATTTGACGTGCGTATTCCTTAAACGACGGCTCGAGCGCTTCCTTGAACGCCACCGCCTTGGCCGCAATATTATTTTCGTGCGGCCCGCCTTGCATACCAGGGAAGACAGACTTGTCCACGGCTTTCGCAAGCGCTTTCTTGCACATGATCATGCCGCCACGCGGGCCACGGAGCGTCTTGTGCGTGGTGGTCGTGACTAGGTCGAAAAGCGGAACCGGATTATTCATTTCTCCAGCCGCGATCAGTCCCGCGATGTGGGCAATGTCCGCCATGGTGAGCGCGCCGACTTCGTCCGCAATCTTTTTTACTTTTTGATAATCAATCTCCCGCGAGTACGCCGAATAGCCAACGAGGATGAGTTTGGGTTTGTGCTCGCGCGCCATCTTTTGCATCTCGTCGTAATCAATCGCGCCGTCAGCCGTTGTTTTGTAGCGCACGAAATTATAAATTCCGGCCGAAAACGTCACGGGGTGTCCATGCGTCAAATGTCCGCCGTGGGAAAGATCCATGCCAAGCACGGTATCGCCAGGTTTCAGAACTGCGGCATACGCGGCCATGTTGGCGGGTGCTCCCGAAAGCGGCTGGACATTCACATGCTCCGCTCCGAACAGCTTTTTCGCGCGTTCAATCGCGAGCGCTTCCATTTCATCAATAAACTGACAGCCGCCATAATAACGCTTGCCGATGTAGCCCTCCGAGTATTTGTTCGTCGCAATACAACCGAGTGCTTCGAGCACGGCCTCGGACACGAAATTTTCCGATGGGATCATTTCGAGCCCTTCGCGCTGGCGCTCAAGTTCACGATTGAGCGCCGCGGAAAGGTCTGGATCGTAGGAGGAAATGCGCATAATGAGCGCATTGTAGAGGAATGACATTTCGGCCGCAATGGGGTAGATTGGGGGCGGAATTATGCTCGAAGGCGTTCAGAAAATTCATGTGATCGGGGTGGGCGGCATTGGAATTTCGGCAGTTGCGAAGTTGCTGCTCTCGCGCGGGAAAAAAGTGACGGGTTCTGATTTGCACGTTTCCGCGATCACAAAGGCCGTGGAAAAAGCCGGCGGCAAGATTTTTTCAGGTCATGCGGCTTCGAACGTCGCGGATGACACCGAGCTCATCCTTTATTCTCCGGCCGTGCAGGAGACGAACGTAGAACGTCAGCGCGCAAAAGAATTTGATATTCCGCAGATGTCGTATCCGGAATTTTTGGGGGAACTCTCAAAGGAATATTCGACGATCGTTGTGACGGGCACGAATGGGAAGTCGACGACAACCGCGATGCTCGGCCTCATGCTCGAGGCCGCGGGCTATGACCCGACCGTGATCGTGGGTTCGCTCGTTCCGTCGTTTCCCATGGGGAACCTTCGTCTTGGCAAAGGCCGTTTTTTCGTGGTCGAGGGCTGCGAATATCGGGCGCATATGATGCACCTCCATCCCGAAATGATCGTGCTCACTAATATCGAGGAAGATCATCTTGATTATTACCGTGATCTCGCCCATATCCGCGAAACCTTTCAAACATTCGTCGAGAAGCTCAAGGGAAAAGGACTGCTCATCCGGAATGCGAATGACCCCGAGTCCACAAAGATCAAGACGGATCGCGATGTCACGTTTGGGTATAAATCGAAATCCGATTACGTCGCACGGAATCGCAAAATAGAAACGGGGAGTCAGTCATTCTCGCTTTTTCGTCTTGGAGATAAAGAAGAAATGATCGGGCGTGTGGATTTGAAAATTCCCGGGCTTTTTAATGTTATGAATGCGACCGCGGCGATTGCGGGAGCGCTCGAGCTTGGGGTGCCGTTTGAGACGTGCGCCGCAGTTCTCAAAAATTTTACCGGCATCTGGCGTCGGTTTGAGCGGGTGGGTGTTTGGAAAGGGGCGGACGTCATTTCGGATTACGGCCACCATCCGACCGCCATTCGGGACACCGTCGAGGCTGCGCGCGAGTTTTTTCCGGGACGACGAATTGTCCTGTGTTTTCAACCCCATCAACATTCGCGAACAAAAGAACTCCTCGATCAATTCGTGGAAACCGTGCACGATGCAGATGTGATCGTGGTGCCGGAGATTTATAAGGTGGTCGGCCGGACCGAGAAAGAGGAGAAGGAAGTGTCGAGCCGCGACATTGTCGATCGGATCAAGAAAAAGGATCCCGCAAAGGAAATTCACTACGCGAAGGATTTGAAAGACGCGGAAAAGATTTTGCGCGATCTCGTAAAACCTGCCGATGTGCTCATCATTCAGGGCGCGGGAGACGTAGACGATCTCGCGAGAAAAATTGCATCCTAGCATGTCCCCCTATATAGGGGGACGACAGGGGGTACTCGATCTAAGGGACAACAGGGGGTATGCGATATCAATATAATTCTCCAGAAAATAAAGATCGTCGCCGCGAGCTTCGCGGTGAAATGCCAGAAGCTGAGCAAAAAATGTGGCAGGTGATTCGCGGTAAGCAGTTAGAAGGATTTAAGTTCCGTCGCCAATATGGAATAGGGCCTTACATTATTGATTTTTACTGCCCCGAAAAGAGAGTTGCTATAGAGATTGACGGAGACAGCCATTATGAACCTTCAGCAATTCTTTATGATCGTCAGCGCGATGATTATCTTAAGTCATGCGGTGTAGATATTTTACGTTTTACAAACCTCGACGTACAGTTGAATCTTGATTCTGTTGCAGAACGTATCCTTGAGTATTTTCATCAAGATCAAAATACCTCCCCTAACCCCTCCTAAATTAGGAGGGGAATTCAAGATCGCGTGTCCCCCTAGAATAGGGGGACAACAGGGGGTACAGAATATGACAAACATGCTTTCACAACTCAAAATGATTTTCGGCGATCGTTTTAAGGAGAACGAGCCGCTGGCGAAGTACACCAATTTCCGGCTCGGCGGACCCGCGCGGTGGTTTGTGGACACAAAGACGGTGGAGGAGATTCAGCAGGCGCTTGAGATTGCGAAAAAAAATCAGGTGCCATGGTTTGTGTTGGGTGGGGGATCGAATACGCTTGTGAGTGACAAAGGATTTGAGGGACTCGTGATTCGGATCGTGATGCGACACCACACGATTCAAGGCACGAGCGTTGTGGCCGAGGCTGGCGACATTTCGGTCGCGCTCGCGCGTGCGACGGCCGAGGCTGGGCTCGCGGGATTCACCTGGGCCATCTCGCTTCCAGGTACCATTGGAGGAGCGGTCCGCGGAAACGCCGGCTGTTTCGGCGGGGAAATGAAGGATGTGGTGAAGGGGGTCAAGGTTCTTCGCGGCGGAGAGGTGATCGAGCTTTCAAAAAAAGATTTGAAATTTAGCTACCGCGAATCCGCGATCAAACATTCCGAAGATATTGTTTTGTCAGCCACACTCGAATTGAAGCGTGGAGACGCGACCATCTTGAAGAAACAGCTGGAGGAAATGCTTGGGAAACGGAAGGCGACCCAGCCGCTCTACGCAGGTTCGGCCGGCTGCATGTTCAAAAATTTCGAATTTAAGGACGAAAAGGATCTTGAAAAATTAAAAAAGGAAGCGGACATTCCGATCGAGATGCTTAGAGACAAGCGTCTCTCGTGCGGTTGGCTTATTGATCAAATGGATTTGAAAGGAAAAAAAATCGGTGGCGCAGAGATCAGCCCCGAGCATGCTAATTTTGTCATTAACGTGGGCGGTGCCACAGCCGATGACGTGGTCCAACTCACGGCCTACGTCAAAACCCAGGCTCGGAATCGTTTTGGCATTCAACTTCAAGAAGAGGTACAGTATTTAGGGTTTTGATATTTCATTACGACGATTATGAACGTCATTTCCGTGAAAGGGACAAATCTCGACCTGACGGAGGCGATTAAAAATTATCTCGACAAGAAACTCGCGAGTCTCGAAAAGCTCGTGCAGGATTTCGAGCCGGTCGCGGAGGTTATGGTCGAGGTCGGCAAGAGCTCGAAGCACCACAACAAAGGGCCGTACATGCGCTGCGAGTTCACGATGCATGTTCCACGGGAAGTGCTGCGTGCGGAAGGAGAGCGCGAGGATTTGTACGAAGCGATTGACGTTGTCACAGAAGAATTAAAGCGCCAGATTAAGACGTTTAAAGATCGTCTTCAGGACAAACATCGCGGCCCGCGGCCGGGGAAAGAATAGTATGGGTGAACGGCCAAAGGTTGGCATTGGCGTGATCATCAGGAAGGACGGGAAAATCCTTCTTGGGAAAAGAAAAGGAGGTCATGGGTCAGGGGCATGGGCGCCGCCCGGAGGGCATTTGGAGTTTGGAGAGTCCTGGGAGGAGTGTGCAAGGCGAGAAGTGAAAGAAGAAACAGGTGTTACGGTCTCTGATGTTCGATTTGTGACAGCCACGAACGAGGTGTATCCAGTTCGCGGAACTCATTACGTGACTCTTTTTATGGTTTGCGATTTCGCTCTCGACGAACCCATGAATCTTGAACCAGACAAATGTGAAGACTGGCAGTGGTTTTCCTGGAACGATCTTCCTCGCCCCTTGTTTCTTCCCATGGAAAATCTTCTGAAACAAGGATTTCGGCCGTAACCCTTGTTTTTTTACGCTGAAAACTGCATACTTCTCGTGTTATGCAGAAGATTTTGAACGCCATATTCGGCGATCCGAACAAGAAAGTCGTGGATGCTTTGCGTCGGGACGTGGAGAAAATCAACGCATTTGAGTCGAAGATTCAAGCGTTGAGCGATGAGGATTTGAAGGCAAAGACTGTGGAGTTTCGAGCGCGCTTAAATGATGGCGAGGCGCTCGATGATTTGGTTTACGAAGCTTTTGCGGTTGTGCGTGAGGCGGCACGGCGCCAATTGGGCCAGCGGCATTTTGATGTTCAGCTCATGGGCGGTCTTGTTTTGCACCGCCGCGGGATTGCGGAAATGCGCACAGGTGAAGGCAAAACGCTGACCGCGACCGCACCGCTCTACGCGAACGCTTTGATGAATAAAGGCTGCCATCTCGTGACCGTGAACGATTATCTTGCAAAACGCGATGCGGTCTGGATGGGACAGGTGTTCCACGCCCTCGGACTCTCGGTCGGCTGTATCTCGCACGAAGGCGGATTTCTTTACGATCCAAAATTTAAACATGAGCCGGTAACCCCTCTTTTATCCCCCCTTGGAAAGGGGGGAAACAGGGGGGTACTCGAGGAACACGATAAGGAGCGCGATGAGACCGGTGCGTTCCGGATCCATAAGGATTTTTTGCGTCCGGTGAGTCGCAAGGAGGCGTATAGTGCGGACATCACCTACGGCACGAACAACGAATTCGGATTTGATTATCTGCGCGACAACATGGTCGCGACGGTTGATCAATGCGTGATCCGCGGATTGCATTATGCGATCGTGGACGAGGTTGACTCCATCTTGATTGATGAAGCGCGGACCCCGCTTATCATTTCTGCGCCAGCCGAAGAGTCGAGCACGATCTATCAGAAGTTTGCCGCGATCGCTCGGACGCTCAAGGAGAACATGGATTACAATGTGGATGAAAAGATGCGCACTGCAACCTATACGGAGCAGGGGATTGAAAAGGTGGAGAAAGCGCTCGGAGTGGACAACATGTATGCCTCGGGCTCGAACCTCCAGTACTACGCGGACACGGCGCTCCGAGCACATGCGTTGTTCAAGCGCGATGTACAGTACGTCGTCAAAGATGGACAGATTGTGATCGTGGACGAGTTCACGGGGCGCATGATGCCAGGCCGCCGGTACTCGGAAGGGATCCATCAAGCGATCGAGGCGAAGGAAGGAGTCGAGATCCAAAACGAGAGCCAAACGCTTGCGACCATCACGTTCCAGAATTTTTTCCGCATGTACGACAAGCTTGCGGGCATGACGGGCACGGCCGCGACCGAGGCCGAAGAGTTTGCGAAGATTTATACGCTCGACGTGACGAGCGTTCCGACCCACCGAGACAATCAGCGTAAAGATTTGCCAGATCGCGTGTACAAAAATGAACTTGGGAAGTTTCAGGCGGTCATTCAGGATGTGAAAGAGCGACACGAGAAGGGTCAGCCGATTCTGATCGGCACGGTTTCGATTGAAAAGAACGAACTTTTAGGCACCCTCCTCGAGCGGGAAGGGATCCCATTCAACATGCTGAACGCAAAGAACCACGAGAAGGAAGCCGAGTACATCGCGCAGGCTGGCCGCAAGGGCGCCGTTACACTCGCAACCAACATGGCCGGCCGCGGCGTGGACATCATGCTCGGTGGCAATCCGCCGGATGCCAAAACATCCGAAGAAGTGAAGGCCGCGGGAGGTCTCCATGTGATCGGCACGGAGCGGCACGAATCGCGGCGCATTGATAACCAGCTTCGAGGCCGTTCTGGGCGCCAGGGCGACCCTGGAAGCACCCAGTTTTACGTTTCCATGGAGGATGATTTGATGCGCATTTTCGGCTCGGATCGAGTCAAAGGCATCATGGATCGGTTAGGCATCCCAGACGACATGCCGATTGAGAACAAAATGGTTACGAATTCGATTGAAAAAGCCCAGCAGCGTGTCGAGGGTCACAACTTTGATATTCGGAAACACTTGCTCGAATACGACGACGTGTTGAACAAGCACCGCGAAGTCGTGTATCGCCGCCGCCGGGAGATTCTTGAGGCGTCTGCGGGAGAACTAACCGCGATCAAGGACAAGATTTTGGAGTTGATTGAGGAAGAAGTGGAGCAAGTTGTTCTCTTCCACACCGGCGAAGACGTTCCCCTCCTTACCAAGGAGGGGCAAGGGGAGGTTGCCGGTGGAACGAAAACGGACTGGAATCCGAAAGAGATTATCGAAGTCGTCTCAACGATCGTCCAGCTCACGGACGTGGAGAAAGTAGCGCTCGCGGGCGAACTCTCGTTTCAGGACACAAAGGATCGGGCGCACCTTGCAGGACAGCGTTCGCGGCTTATTGATGACATCATGCGGGCTGTAAAGCGGACCTACGAGGAAATCGAAAAACAATTTGAAGACCGCGCGCAGCTGCATCGTGTTGAGAAAGGAGTAATTCTTCAAGCAATCGATATTCTTTGGATTGATCACTTGGCTGCGATGGGGGCTCTCCGCACCGGAATTGGTCTCCAAGGCTATGCCCAGCGCGACCCGCTTGTTGAATACAAAAAAGAGTCATACGGCATGTTCCAGCGCCTCCTCGCCTCTGTGAACCAAGAGATCGTGTACTCCTTCTTCAAAGCGGCAAAACACGCAATCAACTCCCGCGCCGCGATGCAACTCTCTCGCTCACTCCTCGAGCGCGCCGGCATCCAACTCATGGGCGCTGCGAAAGAGTCCGGAAATAATGCGCGTCCCCCTTCCCAAGTCACCGCCTCTGGCGGGATCCCGTCCAACGGCGGGAGGGAACAACAGGGGGTTGTCGGTTCGACCAAAAAAGTGGGCCGCAACGACCCTTGCCCTTGTGGATCGGGGAAAAAGTATAAAAAGTGCCACGGGGCATAAACTATGGGGACTTATATACAACGTTACCCTTGAAAAGGTATACTTGACTCACGATGCCTTTCCTGATAAAAAAGTATCTAATAGTTTGAAAACATCCAAGAAAATCTTATGGCTTTGATGTCTCCTATCAAGTATCGCCTGCACCGAATCAAAGAAGCTATATTCGGTGACAACGAAATCATCTACGAAGTCTTGATTCATCACAAGGCTAATTTACCGAACACCGGCGTACAAGTAGCCTGGGAACGTGAAGGAGATTTTATCGTTGGAAAAATTCTCGTTGGCGATGAAACTTTCGTGGCTCAAGGACGTTCTGCTAAAGAATTTGTTGAGGAGGTGAACGACACATTGTATGCAGCTTATAGGATCCCCCTTAAGTATGCAGAGCAACTTGGTGGAGACTACAGACTGACCCCACCCAAGCAAGAATTCGAGGCTTTGAATAACAAAGCGATCAAGAAGTCGAATCTTGCTTTTGGCCATGTTGAAGTCCGCGCATAATCCCTATGGGGGAGTACGCCGACGTAAAAAGGAACAGGGTTTTGGCTCTTCTTAAATGGTTGAATACATTAGACGGTTTTGAAGTGAGCACCGGCGGAAGACATCAATGGGTCATCAATCACGTTACATGGAAAAGACCCTTCCCTATCACTTTCAAATTTAATGTCGTTAGCAAGGTTTACATTAAGGAATTGGTAAAGAAGGTCGTCGCAACCGGAGCTTGCTCCAAAGAAGAATTCAATGAACACCTGTAATAAAATGACTTATATCCACTAGTCGAAGATGATCAAGAAACTGAAGGTGACAAGGAAATACGAGAAACGAAAAAAGAGCTAAAAACTCTTTTTTGCTAGGGTAGCTTTGAATATAAGTCCCAAACTATGAAACTCCTTCTTACTTCTGGGGGAATCACGAACAAATCGATCGCAAAAGCGTTGTTTGAATTGGTTGGGAAGAAACCAGAAGAGACTTCACTTGTCTTTATTCCGACCGCAGCGAATGTGGAAATGGGAGACAAGAGTTGGTTTATTGATGACCTCATGAATTTGAAAAAGCAAAATTTTAAGTCGATCGACATTGCAGACATTTCTGCGGTCGACAAAAAAATCTGGTTGCCGAAGTTTGAAGCCGCCGATGTTCTCTTTTTTGAGGGCGGGGACTCGGCCCATCTGATGAAATGGATGAACCAGTCGGGACTGGTGTCGATTCTGCCGGATCTTTTGAAAACAAAACTCTATGTTGGCCTTAGCGCGGGAAGCATGGTCACATGCAAGAGTTTATTGATGAGGACGTTGAAAACAATTTACGGGGAGGATACCTTAAATAAATTTGAAAATCCTCAAGCGCTCGGATTCGTTGACTTTTATTTCTTTCCGCACCTCAATTCACCTCATTTTACGAAAAGGTTGGAACCGATCATTCGTGAAGCGACCAAAGGAATGTCCGAGAAAATTTACGTCCTTGATGATCAATCCGCTTTGAAAGTAGTCGACGGCAAGGTGGAAGCCATAAGTGAAGGAAAGTGGTTCGTGATCAACGGATGAATTTTATGAAACTCAAAGAGGGGAGCAAGGCGCCGGGGCTCCATGTTTTATGAAAATTGCGTTTAATAATCATCCTCAAGTATTTGCTGGTTTGTCTGAACGGAAGGACGGATCAATGGTCTGGTGGAACACCAAGCCTGTTGAGGCCGCGGTAAAAGAAAATCGTGATCGATTTTTTAAACGACAGGGAATAAACCCTGCACGTGTGGTAAGCGGAGGGCTTATTCACGGGATTCATACCGCCGTGGTTGAAGAAAAGGATGCAGGTGAGTATTTGGTCAATACGGATTCTCTCATTACTAAAACCCAGAATATTTTTCTCGCGATTACCGTCGCTGATTGCCCGCCTGTTTTCTTTTTTGATCCTGTAACATTAAGTGTGGGCATTGCCCATGCCGGTTGGAGGGGGATGGTCGGCGGTATTCTTGAGAATGTCGTGCATCAACTTGAACGAAGCTTCGGTGCGCAGGCAACAGACCTCCACGCTATCATCGGTCCGCACATTCAGGCATGCCATTTTGAAGTCGGTTCGGATGTTGCGGCACAATTTGGGAAGGACCACATTGAACAACGCGATGGCTGTTTATTCGTGAACCTAGGCGCGGAAGCGAAACAGCGACTGCAGAAGGTGGGTGTCCGCAACGTGCTGATTGATCAGACCTGCACGTTCGATGCGGCAGAGCATCTTTTTTCTGCCCGTCATGATAAAGTTCAGCCACTGCAAGGGATGGTTGCCTTTATTGGGATGGGGGATTGGCAAAAAATAAATCTCTAATTCGCGCGAATAGGCGAATATGTTCCAGTTGCATTTTGCCACAACCAATAAAGCAAAGATCGCTTCATTAAAACGTGATGTTTCCGAACTTGAGGTTGAGGTCGTGTCGGTCGAGATGGATATTCCAGAAGTGAGAGCGGATGAAACGGATGAAATCGCGCGCCAAAAAGTGCTGTACGCTTTTCAGAAAATTAAAAAGCCGTGTGTGGCACAAGATGGAGGTTTTTATATTAATTCTCTGAACGGCTTCCCTCGCGCTTACGTGAATTTTGTCGTTGGCACGATCGGAATCGATGGCATCTTAAAACTCGTCGAAAGTAAAGAGAGGGAATGCGAATTTCGTGACACATTTGCTTATATAGATGATAAACTTGGTGAGCCAATGTTATTCCATGCCATTTCGCGCGGCACACTAGCGAAAGAACCGCGAGGCGAGCTCAAGCCGTATAATTGGGGAGAGGTTCATAAAATTTTTATTCCGGAAGGATCATCAAAGACGTTTACAGAAATGTCAGCGGAAGAGATGGATAGTTGGCGGGCCGGACATTATGAGAATTGGTGTGGTCGGAAATTTGCGAAGTGGCTCGAGAAAAATAGGCTTTAAGAGGAACGAAGGGAATAGTTCAATGAAGTGCCATGGAGCATAATATGAACAAAGAGAAGCGGGTCGTATCAATTCTCATTCCGTATAGACTGAAGAACAAGAATCTTTCAGTTTATCTTCAAAAACGTTCGGGGGATATGGAGCGACTTCCAGGCTTTTTTGGATTTTGGGGTGGGGGTATCGAGGTGGGTGAGACCCCCGAAGAGGGATTGCATCGCGAAATTCAGGAAGAATTGGAGATCGATCTTAAGTCAGGATCCGCTACACTTTTCAACAAGTATGAGTTTCTTGGGAGTATAAAACATGTATATCTACTCGAGGCTCTAGAGGGCTGGGAATCGAAGGTGGTAGTTCATGAAGGTGAATATGGGAAATGGTTTGATCTCGACGAGGCTCTCAAGCTTGATAAACTGATTTTTGAGGATAAAGTTGTTTTGAATGATCTTGAGCGAAAGTTGCTGAATAAACCCATCAAATAATCAAAGTCATGAAACTCAAAGAGGGTTTCTTTACCCTAGCGCGGCAACAAGAGGCTTGCTAGGATGTGAGTAGCGTATGAAATCTCCAGCCGAGCTGCTTCAAGACGACATCTATCGCCGCATGTCTCCCGATCGGAAACTTAAGGTTGCTTCAGGGCTGTGGCGGCTTGGGAGGGAATTGGCTCCAGACAAAATCACTTATGGAACACAGCGATCCCAGGACCCTGCTCGTCTCCGTCGCGAACATCCTTGAACAGCTCGGCCTCCGCTATCTGGTGACGGGCGGGATGGCCGTTTTTATTTGGGGCCGCCCGCGGTTCACGGCGGACATTGATATCGTCGTCGAAATTGCGGAGAGCGACATCGGAAAACTTGAGGCGGCCTTGAAGGCGCTTGGCAAGGCAGGATATGTCGATGCGGACGCGATGCGCGAGGCGGTTCGTGAGCACGGCGAGTTTAATTTTGTCGACGGATCATCCGGCGTGAAAGTGGATTTTTGGGCGATGCAGCCTGACGCATTCGACCAGAGCCGTCTCGACCGGCGCGCCGCCAAAAAAATTCTCGGCCGCAACGTGTATTTCTCCTCCGCCGAAGATTTGCTGCTCATGAAGCTCCGCTGGTACCGGCAGTCAGGTTCGATGCGGAATATGGAGGATGCCAGATCAATCGTGGACATCTCGGGTGACGCGCTTGATTGGCGGTATATTGAAGCATGGGCCGCGAAGCTCGGCGTTGCGAATGAATTGGGTAAACTTCGTGAGAAAAATTTTTAGGTTTGCGTTATGAAACTCAAAGTTGGCAACAAGGCGCCGGGGATTGAACTCGCGGATCAAAGCGGGAAGATGCACCGGCTCGTGGATTACGCAGGCACGTGGGTGCTTGTGTATTTTTATCCCAAAGACGATACGCCTGGATGCACGGTCGAGGCCTGCACTATCCGAGACAACTGGTCGGCATTCAAAAAAGCGGGGCTCACGGTCCTTGGGATCAGCGTGGACGCAGTAAAGAGCCACAAAAAGTTCGTGGAAAAATATAAACTGCCGTTCACGCTTCTCTCCGACGAAGAAAATAAAACCGTCAAAGCCTACGGCGTGTGGGGCAAGAAGAAATTTATGGGCCGCGAATACATGGGCACGCTCCGGACATCCTTCCTTATTGATTCTGAAGGCAAGATCGCGAAAATTTACGAGAAAGTGAAACCCGCTGACCACGCGGCCGAAGTGCTGTCAGATGTTCAAAACCTATCCGATGAGGATAAAATAAAATCGCGGAAAGTTTGAACTTCCGCGATCGAGTCTCTCTCCTGGTTGGGCCGATCGTCTTGGCAGCGTCTTTTAGGGAGAATCCTCCCAGGGCGAATCCTCGGCCGTGTCATCGTGCTCGACGATCGATCCCGCGATGAAGGCCGTGAGAAGAGCGAAGACGCCGGCACCGATGCTGAACACAGTTGCGTCAGTGGGCGCCGCCTTTCCAAAGGTGAACATTACCGCGAGAGCGACGATACTGAAGCCAATGATGACGTAGAAACATACAGCGATGATGTTGACGAATCCTTTACTCATGTTCTCGTCGTCCGCTCCGCCAGTCATTGCCACCCAGAGTTTCCAGGCCGCGGCGCAGCAGAAGCTGCCGGAGACGAAGAGAGCGAACAGATTCAGCACGGGATGCGTGGGCCAGAGATGGTTCAGGCCCCACGCGAAGCCGATCTGTACCACGAATGCGACGACACCAACGATAATTTCAAGCACGGGGACCTCCTGTCGCCGAACCAGGATTGGTTGTTGAGCGACGCGTAAACTGTAGTCCACTTTCGGCGCTTGTCAAGCATCAAGCCGCGAAAGAAGAAATAGATTGGATTTATGATGACGAAAAAACAAGATTGTTTGCTCCTGTTCGACTTCGATGGCGTGATTGTGGATTCGTTTGAGGCCGCGTATGAGACGGCGGAGCACGTGCTTCCGGGGCTCACAGAGCAAGAGTATCGGAACATGTTTTCCGGAAATATTTATTCCGCGATCCAAAAGAAGGGAATTGCCGACACGAAGCCTCATGTCGATGATTTTTATTTCAAACATTACGCCCCAAAGTTCCAGAACCTTTTGCCATTCCCCGGAATCGTCGAAGCGATCCAGACTCTTTCAGGCCAATTTCATTGTACGATCGTTTCTTCAGGCCTCAACACAATGATCGAGGAGTTTTTGGAGAAACATGGCCTTTCTTCCTGTTTTCATTCTGTGCACGGCGCGGACGTTCATACGAGCAAGGTAGAAAAAATTAAAACCATCACGAACGATTTTCACGTTTCGCCATTGCAGTGCCTTTTCATCACCGATACGGTCGGCGATATTCGCGAGGCGGCAGAAGCGGACGTCTCCTCCATTGCGGTCAGTTGGGGATATCATGATCCCAAGGATCTTCTCGCAGAGAAGCCGCAAGCGGTCGTGGAGTCTCCGGCGGCATTAGTGGAGGAGATTCGTCACGCGTTTGCGATCGACTAATATGCGCATTGGAGTGGTTGGAAGCATGCAGATGGCGGAAAATTCGTACATCAAGACCGAGCTCGCGGCCGTCCGACCGATTATCATTTATGGAGATCTATCCAAAATTTGTTAAAAAACAGATCTCTAATTCGCGCGAATAGGAGAATAAGGAGCAAACGCGGGATCATTGAATAAAAAAGAGCCGCCGGAAGAGCGGTGGGGGTTAATCAACCTCCCACTCCGGCGGCAGCCGAGACTTGTCACCCGGACGGAGTAATACCGTCGCAGGAAGCAGGGGGGTGGCCAAGGTTCCCCACGTCTAAAAATAGAGTAGCACTTGATAAGTGATATGAAAACAGTCGCGATTCTAACGGGCGGGACGAGTGCGGAACGCGAGATTGCGCTTCTGTCTGCGAAAACGGTTGCGGAGGCGCTCGCTCCGCATTTTGACGTGCGGGTTTTTGATTTCCCAAAACAGATCGACGATTTTCTTCGTGAGCGAAACGGGATGGTGGCAGCTGTGCCCGTGTTTCATGGCCGGGGCGGGGAAGACGGCACCGTCCAGGGATTTTTGAAGACCCTCAACATCCCATTTATCTTTTCGAATGTAGAGGCCCACGCGATCGGGATGAATAAGCTCGCAACCAAAACGCTCGCGTCCCGAGCGGGGGTCGGGATCCCGGGGACGGTGATCGCGCGGCGCGGATCGATTCCAAACATCTCTGTCCCAGCGGTGGTGAAGCCGGTAGATGCGGGAAGTTCCGTTGGTGTCACGATCGTGAAATCGACGGACCAACTTCCCATGGCTCTGGCGGAGGCATTTCGATATTCAGATCAGGTTTTTGTTGAGCCGTTCATAGCCGGTGTGGAGTACACCGTGGGTGTGATCAATGAAGGAGGGACTCCGACGGCGCTGCCCGTCATTGAAATTCGTCCCACGCGGGAGTTTTTTGATTATCAAAGTAAATATGACACGAAGACGCTTGCGGCCGAGATTTGTCCCGCCCCTATTTCTGCCGATCTGACGCACCATTTGCAGGATGCTGCGGTTTCTGTCCACAGGATCCTTCGTGCCCGTCATCTGTCGCGCAGTGACTTTATTATCGATGCGGCTCAAAAGATATGGTTTTTGGAAATCAACACGATCCCCGGTCTGACAAAGAATTCGTTGGTTCCGAAAGCGCTTCGGGTTTCCGGACGAGATTTAGGAACCTTGCTGAAGGGATGGGTTGAAACAGCAGCATTCTCTAATTCGCGCGAATAGGAGAATAGTGTGGAAAACAAAAATGAGCGAAATCGGTTTGGGAAACTCGCGGGGGCGTATGGAAAATATCGCCGGGATTATCCCGATGCCGTGTACGAAGCCATCTATCGTCTCGTGCCGTCGAGAGATGCACGCGTTGTGGATATTGGATGCGGAAGCGGGCTCGCGACAAATCATCTCGCCACCTATTATCAAAACGTTGTTGGCACAGACAAGGAAACAGAGATGATCGAGACGGCGAGATCGTCCGCACCGTCAAACGTCGAATACGTCTTGGCGCCCGCGGAACAGCTCCCGTTTCCGGATGAATCATTCGATCTCATCACGGTCGTGCAGGCATTTCATTGGTTTGATCAGCCGCGAGCCATGAAAGAAATGTCTCGTGTCTTGAAGTCCGACGGACTCGTGGTTATTTTTCGGAAACAACTTTCAGATCGACACAAACTCATCTCTAATGCTATTTACGACATCGTAAAAAAATATACGACGGTGCCGCCAGGCTCTCCGGTCCAAGACGATTTTGCCTCAGTGTTGAGAACTGGTTTTGGAACAGCAGAACGAAAAGAATACCCGTTCGAAGACCGTCACTCTTTGGATGAATATTTGGGGTTTCTCAAAACGCACTCGACATTCATTCTCATTCCAAAAGAGAAACAGACCGCGTATCTCGAGGAGATGCGGGAGCATCTGTCGTCGAGGCTCGAACACGGAGAGGTCATCATCCGTGGGATCGTCGAGATGTGGATTTGTCAAAAATAAAAAACACCCGCGGCGTTTTCGGTATTAAGAGATAATGACGCCTTGACGGATCAGAGAAGAGAATTATAATGGCATTAGAATCATTATATGACTCAAAAAGTGCTTAAAGTCGGCACGTCAGCCGCTGTCACTATTCCGAAGAAGTTTTTGAAAGCCATGGGTCTCAAGACGGGAGACCGCGTTGATCTTGAGATGGATCAGGGGCGGAAAACCGTTAAGATTAAACCGACCGTTCGTATTGAAAATGAACTTCTTGAGTGGACAGAGTCATTCATTGAGAAGTATCGGCCGGCCTTGGAAGAGCTTGCGAAAAGATAGACCTGTGAGGTACGTCACAGCGCAAGATGTTTTGGTTATTCACGCTCGCGTGATAGATGCGACGGGCGGTCTTCACGGCGTACGAGATATCGGGCTTCTGGCATCCGCGGTTGCGAGACCCGCGACCGCCGGGTTCGGAAAAGAGATGTTCCCGGGGCTTTTTCAGAAAGCGGCGGTCTACGTAGAATCATTCGTGCAATACCATTGTTTCCTTGATGGAAATAAACGGACCGCCATGGCCGTGTGTGCGCGCTTTTTATTTTTGAATGGATACCAGCTTACGGCAACACAAAAGGCGTTCGTGGCGTTCGCTCTCGGCGCCGCAAATAAAAAATACTCACTCGATGAGATGGCAAGCTGGATTAAACGACATGCAAAAAGATAGATGAGGTTTCGGTTTGGATCGAAAATAAAAAAAGCGGCCGCACCTGAAGGCGAGGCCGAGAAAAGTTGGGAGCGCTCTTTGAGGCGTGTTTTTGTGGCACGGATGCCCTCAAGATTTACACCTCTTCGTGTCGGACGCGTACGTCCGGAGCACTCCCTACAGAGACGATAGATCAGAATAGCTTTTTTGTCAAGGTTTTTAAATAAGGCGCCGTACCAAAACGTGGTTGGTGATTATTGCGTT